>NZ_SMKH01000227.1 GCF_004348515.1 Actinomadura sp. KC345
GTGCGGGCCGCCGCCGCCGCCCGACGGCACTCGTCCAGGGTGTGGCGGGCGAGCGCGGCGCGCACGAGCGGGAGGGACGGGGCGCTCATCGACAGCGACGTCACGCCGAGGCCGACCAGGACGCACGCGAGCGCCGGGTCGCCGGCCGCCTCGCCGCAGACGCCGCACGGGATCCTCGCGCCGGCCGCGGGGGCGACCAGGTCCAGGACGGCGGGCTGCCACGGGTCCTGGAGGTGCGCGAGGCCGCCGACCTGCCGGTCGGCCGCGCAGGCGTACTGCGTGAGGTCGTTGGTGCCGATGCTGAAGAACTCCACCTCGGGCGCGAGGTCGTGGGCGCGCAGCGCGGCCGCGGGCACCTCGATCATGACCCCGGGACGCTCGATGCCGGCCTCGCGGCAGGCGGCGGCGAAGGAGGCGGCCTCGGCGGCGTCGGTCACCATCGGGGCCATGACCTGCAGCTTGGCGGGCAGACCGGCGGCGGCGCGGGCCAGCGCGGCGAGCTGGGCGGCCAGGACGTCGGGATGCCGCCGCATCATCCGCAGGCCGCGCTCCCCCAGGGCGGGGTTCGGCTCCTCACCGGGGGCGGGCAGGAACGCGAGGGGCTTGTCGGCGCCCGCGTCGAGCGTCCGGACGACCACGCGGCCTCCCGGGAACGCCTCCAGGACCTTCCGGTACGCCTCCTCCTGCTCCTTGTCGGACGGCGGCGTCGCGCGGTCGAGGAACAGGAACTCGGTCCGGTACAGCCCGACGCCCTCGGCGCCGTTCTCCAGTGCCGCCTCGACGTCCTTCGGGCCGCCGATGTTGGCCAGCAGCGGAATCTCGTGTCCGTCCTTGGTGACGCCCGGCCCGGTGGACTCCTCCAGGGCCGACGCGCGGGCGGCGGCAGCGGCACGCGCCGCGGTCACCTCGGCGTCGGACGGGCCGGGACGCACCGTCCCCGCGGCGCCGTCGACCAGGACACGGGTGCCGTCGGCGAGGGACGTCGCGCCGGGCAGCGCCACGACGGCGGGGACGCCCATCGTCCGGGCCAGGATCGCGGTGTGGCTGGTCGGGCCCCCCTCCTCCGTGACGAACGCGACGACCTGGGCCGGATCGAGGACGGCGGTGTCGGCCGGCGCGAGATCGCGGGCGACCAGGACGAACGGCTCGTCCGACTCCGGGACGCCCGGCACCGGCAGGCCGAGCAGCCGGGCGATGGCGCGGTCGCGGATGTCGTCCAGATCGCTGACCCGGGCGGCCATGTACTCCCCCGCCCCGGCGAGCATCTCCCGGTAGACGCCGAACGCCTCGAACACGGCGCGGGCGGCCGCGACCCCCTCGCCGATCCGGCCGCGGACACCGTCGGCGAGGCCGGGGTCGCGGGCCATCAGCGCCTGCGCGTTCAGCACGTCCCGCCCGGCGGGGTTGCCGGCCTCGGCGGCGCGGCCGCCGCGCTCCTCCAGGTCGGCGGCGACGGCCTCCAGCGCGGCGAGGGCCGTGTCGCCCTCCGCGGCGGCGTCGCCGCCGTGCCGGGACCCGGCGGCCGGCTCCGGCACCGCCCCGGCGATGCTCCGCACCGGCCCGACGCCGACGCCGGGGCTGACTCCCGCGCCCTGCATCACGTCCGGCATCTCAGGCCCCCTCGGGCTCCGGGGTGGACAGCAGCTTCTCCAGGCTGTCGAGCAGCTCGTCGGCGCCCGCGCCTTCCGCGGACAGCGTGACCTCCTCCCCGTGCCGGGCGTCGAGCCCCAGCACGGCCAGAATGCTCTTCGCGTTCACCGGGTCGCCGCCGCGCTTGGCCACCGTCACGTCCATCTCGGACTGGGCCGCGGTCTGGACGAACAGGGCGGCCGGCCGCGCGTGCAGCCCCACCCTGGACTCGATCTTGACGTTGCGTTCGCTCACCGCACACTCCTCACGTTCATAGTTCGCTCTCGGTTAGTCACAGCGTTCTCAAGCCATGGACCCGCACCGCGGGGCCCGGCACGACGTCCACGTCCTGGAAATCGGCCACCACGTGGTCGGCCTCGGACAGCGCTCCCACCGGCTGCGTGGTGGTGACGCCCACGCACGTCATGCCGGCGGACTTGACCGCCTCGACGCCCGCCGGGGCGTCCTCGAAACCGATCATCTCCTGCGGAGGGACGTCCAACTCGCGCGCCGCGGCCAGGTACCCCTCCGGGTGCGGCTTGCCGGTCACGACGTCCCCGGCGGTCACCACGATGTCCAGCAGGCCGCGGATGCCCAGCCCGTCCAGCAGGCCCTCGGCGTAGGCCCGCTCACCGGAGGTGACCACCGCCAGCGGCACCCCCGAGTCCGCCAGCGACCGGACGAGGTCGACCGCGCCGGGAACGGGCGCGATCGGCGGCATCCCCTCCATCGCCCCGTAGGCCACCACCTGCTCGAAGAGCCCCTCGACCGTTCGGCCGGGGAACAGATGCGCCAGGTCCGCCAGGACCTCCAGCCCACGGCGCCCCGCGAACGAGGCGATCAGCGCCTCGTCGTACGGGACGCCGTGCGCGTCGAACAGCCGCGACCACATCGCGCGGTTGCGCGGTTCGGTGTCGATGAGGGTGCCGTCGAGGTCGAAGACCGCCGCACCCAGGCCGATCACCGCCATGCGGCCGGTTCCCCGTCGCCAGCCGTCGGATTCATTCGCTCAACTCCATGTGAAAAGCTCGGCGCCTTTGGTCACGTCCCCCGACTCCACCACGTCCGACAGCGCGTCGGCGCCCGCGTCCAGCGCCACGACCGCGCAGATCGGCGAGCGCCCGCCCGCCTCGATGACCGCCGGGTTCCAGCCGACGACCGGCTGCCCGGCGGTGACCTCGTCGCCCTCCGAGACGAGCAGGTCGAACCCCTCGCCCTTCAGCTTGACGGTGTCCACGCCGAGGTGGACGAGCACGCCGTGGCCCTCGTCGTCCACCACGACGTAGGCGTGCGGGTGCAGCTTGACGAGCTTCCCGGTGACGGGCGCGATGGCGTGGCCCGGACCGCGCTCGGGGTCGACGGCCGTGCCCGGCCCGACCATGGCCTGCGCGAACACCGGGTCGGGAACGCCGGCCAGGCCGACGACGCGGCCGGCGACCGGCGACATTACTCGGGTCATTGGGGGCCCCTCTGTTCGTCGAGGACAGGGTCAGTCGAGGAGGTCCTCGATGTCGGTGGCCAGGGTGTCCGCCTCGGGGCCCACGACGACCTGCACGACGGTTCCGCTGCGCATGACGCCGTGCGCGCCCGCCTTCTTCAGCGCCGCGTCGTCGACCTTGCCGGCGTCGGAGACCTCGGTGCGCAGCCGGGTGGCGCACGGCTCGATCTCGACGATATTGTCGGCGCCGCCGAGCGCGGCGACGATGGCCTCGGCCTTGTCCATGTTCTTCTCCTAGGTCCGGTGGGACACGGCCCTGCGAGCCGTGACAGGGGTAGGTCTCAAGTGAACACTCTTCATCCTCGCTGGTCTGCCCGGGTGCGGTCTCGGCCAGGCCGGATGAGAAGTACTCAGTCTGTCTGGGTGACCTTGTTCAGGCCACGGGGAACATCGGGATCGAGGCCGAGCCGGCGGGCCAGGCTCTCCACCATCATCTGGCCCGGCACGATGAGGCCGAGCGGCGCCACCCACTCGGGCAGCGCGGGACCGGGCAGCGCGGCCGAGCAGGCCGCCGCCAGCCGCTCGCCCCCGCCGACGCCGTAGGCGCGGGCGCCCGCCCCCTCGACCCGCTTGGCCAGCGCGACGGTGCCGGCCAGTGTGGGCCCGGAGTCCGCCGCCACCAGCAGGGCGGGAGTCTGCGCGTCGACGACGGCGATCGGGCCGTGCAGCAGGTCGGCGTAGGACAGGCCCATGGCGTGCAGGTAGCACGCCTCCTTGATCTTCAGTGCCAGCTCCAGCGCGGTCCCGAACGCGATGCCGCGCCCGGACACCACCGTGCCGGGGACCTTCGCCAGCTCGTCGACGATCTCCGGAAGGGCGGGCGAGGCGTCGGTCAGCGCGACGACCCTGGCGACCTCGTCGGGGACGCGGCGCAGGTCGTCCACGGCCACGTCCGCACCGAGCCCGAGCCCGAGCACCGACAGCGCGGCGAGCTGGGTGGTGTAGGTCTTGGTCGCCGGGACGGCGATCTCGTCGCCCGCCCGCGTGATCAGCGCGACCTCGGCGGACTCGGCCAGCGGCGACCCCTCGCCGTTGGTGACCGCGACCGTCCGGGCGCCGCAGTCGCGGGCCCAGTCGAGCGTCTCGACGATCTCCTCGGTCTTGCCGGACTGGCTGATCGCCACGGCCAGCACGCCGTCCAGGTCGAGCCGGCGCCGGTAGGTGGTCGCGATCGACGGCGCGGCGAGCGTGGCGAGCCGCCCGGCGTGCGACTCCACGAGGTAGCGCCCGTACACGGCGGCGTTGTCGGACGACCCGCGCGCGATGAACAGCACCTGCCGGGTCTCGCGGGCCAGCGCCTCCAGGTCGGGCAGCCGCGGCAGCAGCGCGCCGATCGTCCGGGACAGCGCGTCCGGCTGCTCTCCGATCTCGGCGCGCATCCGACTGGTCATGATCCCCCTCCGAAGACTTCCTGTCCGCCGACCCACGTGGTACGCGCCCGGTGGTCCGGGCCCAGCCAGACCAGGTCGGCGGCCGCGCCGGGCGCGATCCGGCCGAGGTCGGTGCGGCCGATCAGGTCGGCCGGGACGCGGGTCGCGGCGTCCACGGCCGCGGCCGTGCCGACACCGAGGCCGATCGCGTTGCCGACCGCCTCGTCCAGCCGGAGGCCGGAGCCCGCGATCGTGCCGTCGGCGCGCAGCGGCGGGCCCTGCTCGGGCATCGTGATGGGCTCGCCGCCCAGGTCGTAGGTGCCGGGCGGCATCCCAGCGGACGCGGCGGCGTCGGTGACGAGCACCACCCGTCCCGGCGCGACCCGGAACACCAGCGCGGCCGCCTCGGGCGCGACATGGTGCAGGTCGAGGATCAGCCCGGGACTCAGCCGGTCGTCGATCAGCGCCTGGACGGCCACGCCCGGGTCACGGTGGTGGACGCCGGTCTGCGCGTTGAAGATGTGGGTGACCTTGCGGGCGCCCGCGTCGGCCGCGGCGGCGGTCTGGGCGGCGGTGGCGTCGCTGTGCCCGACGCTGACCAGGACGCCGGCCTCGGTCAGGGTGCGGATCGCGTCCAGCGCGCCGTTGCGCTCGGGCGCGAGAGTGAGCAGTTTGACCAGCCCGGTCTCCAGCAGAGCCGCGATCGCCTCGGGCTCCGGGTCGGTCATCTGGGCGGCGTTGTGCGCGCCCTTGCGCTTCTCGGACAGGAACGGGCCTTCGAGGTGGACGCCGAGGACGCGCGTCCCGTCCGGCAGCTTCGGAAGCAGGTCGCGGACGCGCCGCAGAGCCGCGGCATGCGTCTCGACCGGGGCGGTGATGAACGTGGGCATGAACGCGGTCACGCCGGTCTCGGGGAGGCGGGAGACGACGGTGTGCCAGCCGGCCTCGTCGGCGTCGACCATGTCGTGGCCGAAGTAGCCGTTCACCTGGATGTCCACCAGTCCGGGAGCGAGCAGCCCCTCGGGCAGGTCGACGTCGGGCGTGCCGGGGCGCCCCTCCCCCGCCTCGGCGATCACACCGTCCTCCACCCGGGCGAATCCCGGTGAGAGCACGCGGGAGGGACCGCCCGCGGGGGTGAAGATCATGTTGGAGGCCGTGATCAGTAGTGATGCCATGGCTGCGCACTTTCCGCGACACGACGATCGCTGGTCGATCCGCCCGGGTTCACTGGTCTAGTCCGGACTAGACCAGTACGTACCATACTGCACGACGGGAAGGGACCCGCAAGACGCCGGACGGAACCGTTTCCGGATCGGGCACACGGGCGGGACGCCTCCGATGCGACGGCCGGACGCAGACCCTCGCCGCCTGACCGAAAAGCGGACGGGGCATCCGCAGTGCGGGTCTGACCTGGGAGTTCTTTCGCTCGAACGGCTGTCGGGACGTGATCCGGTCGTTACGAATTCGTGCATTGACATGTCTTTCGATCCTGTGGTCTAGTCCGGCCTAGACCAGTACGAATCCCGGAAGACCGTCTCGAAATCCCATCCACCTCATACCCGTCGAAACCCGGCGAATCCCATCGATCCGGCCTCCGGCCGTCGAGGACCCTCGTGACGACCATCGATCCGCACAGTCCCGTGCCGAAGTACTTCCAGCTCCGCGCGATCCTGCTCGACCTCATCGAGAGCGCGGAGCTGCCCGTCGACGCCCCGATACCGTCGGAGCGCGAGCTGTGCGCCCGGTACGAGCTGTCCCGCATGACCGTCCGGCAGGGGGTCGACCAGCTCGTCTCGGAGGGCCGGCTCTACCGCGTCCCGGGCAAGGGCACGTTCGTGGCCCGGCCCAAGATCGAGATGCCGCTGCGGCTCGTCTCGTTCACCGAGGACATGCTGGTCCGCGGGCTGCGTCCCGGCGCGATCGACCTGGACCGCCGCACGGTCCCCGCCGACGCGCGCCTCGCCAGGATCTTCGAGGTCGAGCCCGGCACCGAGATCCACGTCATCGAACGCCTGCGCACCGCCGACGGTGAGCCCATGGCCGTGGAGCGCTCCCACCTCCTGGCCTCGCTCGCCCCGGACCTGCTCGACCGCCGCCTCGCCGACCGCTCGCTGTACGGCGTCCTGGAGGCCGTGTACGGGCTCGTCTTCGACGCCGGCGACCAGACCATCGACGCCAGTCTGGCCGACGCCGCCGACGCCAGGAACCTGCAGATCTCCAAGGGCAGCGCAGTGCTGCTCCTGCAACGCCGCTCGTACACCGGAGGTGTGTGCGCCGAGCTGGGCGTGTCGACCTACAGGGCGGACCGCTACCAGATCCACACGGCGCTCGGAAACCCCCCGCCACACTCCTGAACCACCCCTGAGGAGGAATCTCGCGATGACTTCGACGACAGTGGACTCCGCACCACGCCGAGGGTCGAGCACCCTCGCGGTGCTGCAGCGGATCGGACGCAGCCTGATGCTGCCGATCGCCGTGCTGCCCGCCGCCGCGCTCCTGCTCCGCTTCGGCCAGGCCGACATGCTCGGCGAGGACGGCCTCGGCTGGGACCGCGTCGCCGAGATCGTCGGCGAGGCCGGCAACGCGCTGTTCGCGGCGCTGCCCCTGCTCTTCGCGGTCGGCGTGGCGATCGGTTTCGCCAAGAAGTCCGACGGCTCCACCGCGCTCGCCGCGGTGGTCGGGTACCTGGTCTTCGACCGCGTTTCCAAGATCATGTTCTCGCACACCGACGAGCTCAAAGACACCGTCATGATCACCACGGTGGCGGACGGCGCGGAGTCCCCGGTCATCGACTGGGGGGCCAAGAACCCGACGGACGTGCTCGGCGGCATCCTGATGGGCCTCATCGCCGCGCTGCTGTACCAGCGCTTCTACCGGATCAAGCTGCCGACCTGGCTGGCGTTCTTCGGCGGCCGCCGGTTCGTGCCCATCATCACCGCCGTCGCGGGCCTCGCCCTCGGCATCCTGATCGGGCTCATCTGGCCGGTGCTCGGAAGCTGGCTGACCGACTTCGGCGAGTGGATCACCGGGGCGGGCGCGGCCGGCGCCGGTATCTACGGCGTCATCAACCGGCTGCTGCTGCCGTTCGGCCTGCACCACATCCCGAACTCGCTCATCTGGTTCGTGTTCGGCACCTACGAGGGACCCGACGGCGCCGTGAACGGCGAGATCAACCGCTACCTGGCCGGCGACCCGGACGCGGGCGGCTTCCTCGCCGGGTTCTTCCCCGTGCTGATGTTCGGCCTGCCCGGCGCGGCCCTCGCCATCTGGCGCGCCGCACCCAAGCACCGCCGTCCGGCGGTCGGCGGCATCATGATCTCCGCCGGGCTCACCGCGTTCATCACCGGCGTCACCGAGCCGATCGAGTTCGCGTTCATGTTCGTCGCGCCCGTCCTGTACGGGGTGCACGTCGTGCTCACCGGCATCTCGATGGCGGTCCTGGAGGCCGCCGGGGCCCAGCTCGGCTTCGGCTTCTCCGCGGGCGGCATCGACCTGCTGCTGAACGCGCGGAAGGACAACACCGAGGGGCTCCTGCTCATCCTCGGCATGGGAGTCCTGTACTTCTTCCTCTACTACTTCATCTTCAAGTTCATGATCGAGAAGTTCGACTTCAAGACGCCGGGCCGGGAACCCGAGGGTGAGGAGTCGACGGCCGTCGACCCCGCGGCCCAGCCGGAGATGGCCGCCGCCACGGCCGGCGCGGGCGCCGGCGGGAGCGGCGGTTCCGGAGGTACCGCCGAACCCGGCGAAACAGCCGAGACAGGCGAGAAGACCGGCGAGACCGGCGGGACCGGCGAGAAGACCGGCGAGACCGGCGGGACCGGCGGGACCGGCGAGAAGAAGAACCGCAAGGAGCCGGGCAGCGAGCCGAAGGACTCCCCGCCCGCCGACGGCTGACACCGCACCTCGGGGCGCCGCGGCCCCTCAGCTCCGCGGCGCCCCCGTCCGGGCCGGTCAGCCCGCCGGCCCGGCTCCCATGGGTCCCGGACTCCCGCACGGTCCGGGGCTCGCTCCCGAAGCGGCGGGACGCCCCGAGCGTCCCGCCGCTTCACGTTCTCCGTCGACTTGCGGCGTGTTGTTGTTATGGAGCGCTCCATAACAACAACACGCCGCAAGTCAACGGTTGAGGGGGCCGGCTCGGGTGCTTGCGCGGGCGGCCTGATGTGGCCAGGACGTATTTATCTCGGGGCTCGCGACTCCTGTCTTGAAACGAGCCAGGAGGTTTCGCATGCGCCAGCGTCCAGCCAGGTCCGCCGTCCGGTTCATCCGGTACCGCGCCGCGCCGCCGCCCGCCCCGACACAGGGGTCGCTGGCGCTTCGTCCCTCCGGACCGCCTTCCGCGCGTCCGCCGGGCCTGCGGCTCGTGCGCCCGGCGGACGGAGTGGACACGGAAGTCCGGGCCGTCGCGGACGCGGCCGTACGGCTCGTGGTGGAGATCCTGGCCGGGACACGGCCGGCGAACCAGCTGTCCCTGGTCGCCGTCCCCGCCGTGTGCCGGGAGATGGCCCGGCATCGCGGCCCGGCCCGGCGCGGCACACGGATCGTCCCGCCGAAGGTGCTGTCCACCCGGCTGCAGCGTCCCGCGCCGGCGGTGGCGGAGACGGCCGCGGTCGTGGTCATCGCCGGACGCGCCCACGCGCTGGCCCTCCGGCTCGAGCACGCCCGGGGCCGCTGGCGCTGCACCGCCCTGGAGACCACGGCCACCGCCCCACGTCCCTGACCTGGTCCCGTGACGCGCGAAAGCGGCCTCCCCGGGCGGGGAGGCCGCTTTCAGCGGTGCTACTTGTTCCTGTTGCGGGGGTCGCCGTGGCAGCGCTTGAACTTCTTGCCCGAGCCGCAGGGGCACGGGTCGTTGCGGTTCACGCCCGCGTACTCGTCCTCGGTCTCCTCGCTGTGGTGCTCGACGCCGCCCTCACCGTCGACGGTCGGAGCCGAGTAGTCCAGCTTCTTCGGACGCGACGGCTTCTCCAGGCCCTTCGCCTTGATCACCGGGGTGTCCGCGGCCTCGTCCACGTCGTCGTCATCGGAGGAGACGGTGTCCTCCTCGGCGTCGGCGGCGGGGGCGGACTTGGCGACCGAGACGGGCTTGGCGCCGACGGCCGGCGTCTCCGGCTCGTCCTCCACCTCGACCTCAAGGGCGAACAGGTAGCCGACCGACTCCTCCTTGATGCCGTCGAGCATCGCGTTGAACATGTCGTAGCCCTCGCGCTGGTACTCCACCAGCGGGTCGCGCTGCGCCATGGCACGGAGGCCGATGCCCTCCTGGAGGTAGTCCATCTCGTAGAGGTGCTCGCGCCACTTGCGGTCCATGACCGACAGGACGACGCGGCGCTCAAGCTGGCGCATGACCTCCGCGCTGAGCTCCTTCTCGCGCTTGTCGTAGGCCGCCTGGGCGTCCTCGCGGATCTTCTCGGCCAGCGTCTCGGCGTCCAGGGCGGAGATGTCGCCGCCCGCCTCCTCGACCAGGTCGTCGACCGTGATCGAGATCGAGTAGAGCGCACGGAACGCCGTCCACAGCTTGTCGAGGTCCCAGTCCTCGGCGAAGCCCTCGGACGTGGCGCCCGCGACATAGCCCGCGACGACCTCGTCGATCATGCGGCGGACCTGGTCCTCCAGGTCCTCGCCCTCCAGCACCTTGCGGCGCTCGGCGTAGATGACCTTGCGCTGCCGGTTGAGCACGTCGTCGTACTTCAGGACGTTCTTGCGCATCTCGAAGTTCTGCTGCTCGACCTGGCTCTGCGCCGACCTGATCGCGTTCGTGACGATCTTGGACTCGATCGGGACGTCGTCCGGGATGTTCAGCCGGGTCATGATCGAGTCGACCCGGGCGGCGTTGAACAGCCGCATCAGGTCGTCCTCCAACGACAGGTAGAACTTCGACACGCCCGGGTCGCCCTGCCGGCCGGAACGGCCGCGCAGCTGGTTGTCGATGCGCCGCGACTCGTGCCGCTCGGTGCCCAGCACGTACAGGCCGCCGGCCTCGACGACCTCCTCGTGCTCGCCCTCCACGGCCTCCTTCGCCTTCTCCAGCGCCTCGGGCCAGGCCGACTCGTACTCTTCGGGCGTCTCCAGCGGAGACAGCCCGCGCTGGTGCAGCTCCAGGTCGGCGCGGAAGTCGGGGTTACCGCCGAGCATGATGTCGGTGCCGCGCCCGGCCATGTTGGTCGCCACCGTCACGGCGCCCTTGCGGCCCGCCTCGGCGACGATCGCACCTTCCTTCTCGTGGTGCTTGGCGTTCAGGACCTTGTGGGAGATGCCCCGCCGCTTGAGCATCTTGCTCAGCTTCTCGGACTTCTCCACCGAGGTGGTGCCGACCAGGACCGGCTGGCCCTTCTGGTTCCGCTCCGCGATGTCGTCGACCACGGCCTCGAACTTGGCCTGCTCGGTCTTGTACACGACGTCGGAGACGTCGTCGCGGACCATCGGCTTGTTGGTCGGGATCTCCACGACGCCGAGCTTGTAGGTCCGGTTGAACTCCGCCGCCTCGGTGTGGGCGGTACCGGTCATCCCGCTCAGCTTCTCGTAGAGGCGGAAGTAGTTCTGCAGCGTGATCGTGGCGAGCGTCTGGTTCTCGTCCTTGATGGTCACGCCCTCTTTGGCCTCGATGGCCTGGTGCATGCCCTCGTTGTAACGGCGGCCGTGGAGGATGCGGCCGGTGAACTCGTCCACGATCAGGACCTCGCCGTTCATGACGACGTAGTCCTTGTCGCGCTTGTAGTGCTCCTTGGCCTTGAGCGCGTTGTTGAGGTACGGCACCAGCGACGCCTGGGACAGGTCGTAGAGGTTGTCGATGCCGAGCTGGTCCTCGATCTTCTCGACGCCCTTCTCCAGGACGCCGACCGTGCGCTTCTTGGGGTCGTACTCGTAGTCGTACTTCTCCCGCGCCTCACGCGCCCACTGCTTGTCGTCCTCGGACTTCAGCCTCTCCTCGATGATCTCCACGCCGCGCAGGCGCGTCACGAACTTGGCGAACTCCCCGTACCACTTGGAGTTCTGCTCGGCCGGACCGGAGATGATCAGGGGGGTGCGGGCCTCGTCGATGAGGATCGAGTCGACCTCGTCCACGATCGCGAAGTAGTGGCCGCGCTGGACGCACTCGTCGAGGGTCCACGCCATGTTGTCGCGCAGGTAGTCGAACCCGAACTCGTTGTTCGTGCCGTAGGTGATGTCGCAGTTGTAGGCCGCGCGGCGCTCGTCCGGCGTCATCTGCGGGAGGACGACACCGACCTCGAGGCCGAGGAACTGGTGGACGCGGCCCATCCACTCCGCGTCACGCTTGGCGAGGTAGTCGTTGACCGTGACGATGTGGACGCCCCTGCCGGTCAACGCGTTGAGGTAGGCGGGCAGCACGGAGGTCAGGGTCTTGCCCTCGCCGGTCCTCATCTCGGCGATGTAACCGACATGGCGGGTGCTGCGCTGGCCGAGGTCCTCGTGGCCGCGCTTCGCCTCGTCAACGATCTTGCGCTCGCTCAGATGGAGCGCGACACCGCCCATGACCTGCACGTCGAAATGTCGCTGACCCAGGACCCGGCGCGCGGCCTCACGGGCGGTCGCGAAGGCATAGGGCAGAAGCTCGTTGAGGACGTCGCGTTCGGCCTCCTTCTCGTTCTTGCCCTTCTCGGTCAGCTTCGCCACCTCTTCGGCGAACTCCTCCCGGAACTTCTCAGTCTGCTCGCGCAACTCGGCGTCGCTCATCTCGAGGTAGTCATCCTCGATCGAGTTGACCTGATCCGCGAGCTTCTTGAGCTTGCGCAGGGTTCTTCCCTCGCCCGCACGAAGGATCTTGTCGATGACTGGCGGCACTCTAGAAGGCTCCTTGCAGATCGTGGGTCACCGCTCCAAGGCGGCACGCACACCACACGTACGATGCCCATCGTAGGCGAGACCCAGAATGGTCTAGCTCACTCCGCAGCGCAATCCACAGTGCGTTCCGTTTGACCGGCCGGGTCCCGGAGAGGATGTCGGCACAGCACGGAGGGAGACGAAATGTCCGAAGAGTCGCTCGGATCGCACGCCGGCCGCCTGAGTTCCTGGGTCGCGGTCACCATCATCTTCGCCGGCTTCGTCGTCGGCGGCGTCGCGCTGTGCCTGGGCCCGATGTGGATCATGCTTTGGATCGGCGTCGGCATCGTCGTCCTCGGCCTGGTCGTGAGCGGTCTCGTCCACCTGTTCTCGGACGTCGTCGTCGACGCCCCCCGCGTCATCCCCGAGATCGTCGACTACTCCCTGTTCGGCGCACGCTCCGACAAGCGCCGCGGCGGCCCCGAGGGCGAAGTACTCGACCGCCCCGTCGCCACCGACCCCCAGGAAACCCCACACGGCTGAATTCATGCGGTCGGTCCAGGCCCACTGCGCTCGCCTGGCGGCTCGCTGTGTTTATTTCAGTCCAGGCCCACTGCGCTCGCCTGGCGGCTCGCTCCGTGACCTGGCCTGTGCGAGCGCGGATCGCTTCGCGATCTTCCCGGTGAGGCTCGCCTCCGGCTTCGCCTCACCGGTCAGTTAGCGCGCTCGCGTGCGTGGCGGGGTCTCCGTGGACATCCCGATCGGCGGGCCGTCTGGCAGAACGGCGAAATCGCCCCGCACCGCCCGGCTGCGGGCCTTGAGTCGGGACGGGTGCTCGCTGATGAGCGCGCCCGGCGAGAAGGTGGCGCGTGCGCGGTCTCAAGTACGCAAGTGGTGCTCGGTGAGAGCGGCGGTGGCCAGGGCGGACCCGTTCGACCAGCCTCACCACGCACGGCCGCACAAGGCCAGGGCCACGTAGCCGGGTGGCTCCCGGTGGTGTGGGACGGGGGGTTCGTCAGGTGGGGGTAGCGGAGGTCAGGGC
>NZ_SMKH01000228.1 GCF_004348515.1 Actinomadura sp. KC345
CCGCCGGTCCCCGCCGGGCCCGGGCGCCCGCCCGCTGGCCGTCGATCTCGGCTACGGCGCGTCCCCGGTCACGACCTTCGAGTTCTACACCCGGCTCCGCGCCGTCTCCCCGCGCCTGGAGGTCGTCGGCATCGAGATCGACCCGGATCGCGTGGCCGCCGGGATCGACTTCCTCGCGGACCACGGCCCGTGCGACGGCCTGTCGTTCCGGCGCGGCGGCTTCGAACTGCCGGTGCCGCGCCCGCCCGTCCTGATCAGGGCGTTCAACGTCCTGCGGCAGTACGACGAGCCCGCCGCCTGGCAGGCCTGGGACGATCTGCGCGCCCGCCTCGACCCGTCCGGGGTCCTCGTCGAGGGGACGTGCGACGAGATCGGGCGCCGCGCGGTCTGGGTGACGCTCACCCCGGACGGCCCGCGGACGATCACGTTCGCGGCGCACCTGCGGACGCTCGGACGCCCGTCCGACCTCGCGGAGCGGCTCCCGAAGACGCTGATCCACCGCAACGTCCCCGGCGAACCCGTCCACGACCTCCTGGCCGCGTTCGACCGATGCTGGGCGACGGCCGCCCCGCACTCGGCGTTCGGCCCGCGCGCCCGCTGGATCGAGGCGGTGACGCTGCTGGCCGGGACCCATCCCGTCCTGACCCGTCCGCCCTACGGAGGCCGCCACCGATGGCGCCTCGGCGAGGTGACCCTCCCCTGGAGCGCCGTCGCACCGAAGTGACCTACTCGCGGTGCAGTTTGTGGGGGGCGGCCTGGACGCGCGGCTGCACGTCGATGCGGTCGATGTTGACGTGCGGAGGACGCGTGACGGCCCACGCCACGCAGTCGGCGATGTCGTCGGCGACCAGCGGCTCGGGAACGCCCTCGTACGGCTTGGCGGCCTTCTCCTCGTCCCCGTGGAACCGGACCAGGGAGAACTCCTCGGTCTTCACCAGCCCGGGGGCGATCTCGGTGATGCGGACGGGTTCGGCGACGAGTTCGAGCCGCATCACCTCGTTCACCGCGTAGGCGGCGTGCTTGGCCGCGTTGTAGCCGCCGCCCCCCTCGTACGGGTCGTGCGCGGCGAGCGAGGTGATGTTGACGACGTGCCCGGCGCCGCTCTCGATCAGCTTGGGCAGCAGCGCCTTCGTCACGCGCACCAGCCCGAGGACGTTGGAGTCGTACATCGACCGCCACTCGGCGAGGTCGGCGGTCGCCACGCTGTCCAGGCCGAGCGCGCCGCCGGCGTTGTTGACCAGCACGTGGCAGCCGCCGAGCGCCGCCGCGAGGGCGTCCACCGACTCCTGCGAGGTCACGTCCAGGGTGACCGGGACGACCTTCCCGGCACCGGGCACGCCCTCGGTGATCTCCTTGGCCAGGTCGTCCAGGCGGTCCCGGCGCCGCGCGGCGAGCACGACGTTGAACCCCTCCGCCGCCAGCCGCCTGGCCGTGGCGGCCCCGATCCCGCTGCTTGCTCCGGTCACTACCGCGGTCCTACGCATGCGGCCAGTCTCCCGCAGGCGTCCGGGCGGGTTGCCGGTGAGGTCGGTCACTGTGACGGCGGGCCACGGTTGTCCCCCTAATTGAGGGAACACCCAACGCGGTCGATAGGTTGCACTACCGGAGGTGGTGTCCGGTGTCGCGTCGTATCAACCGGGTTGCGACGGTCAGTGTTCATACTTCCCCCCTTGATCAACCAGGTACCGGCGACGCCGGCGGCATGAACGTCTACATCGTCGAGGTGGCCAAGCGCCTCGCCGCGCGAGGCGTCGAGGTGGACATCTTCACCCGCGCCACCTGCCGCGCCATGCCCCCCGCCGTCGAACTGGCCCCGGGGGTGGTCGTGCGCAACGTCGTGGCCGGACCGTTCGAGGAGCTGGACAAGAACGAGCTGCCGCGGCATCTGTGCGGCTTCACCTCCGGCGTCCTGCGCGCCGAGGCGGCGCACGACCCGGGTCACTACGACCTCCTCCACACCCACTACTGGCTGTCCGGCCAGGCCGGCTGGGCGGCCAAGCAGCGCTGGGGCGTCCCGCTCGTCCACTCCATGCACACCATGGCCAAGGTCAAGAACGCGGCCCTCGCGGAAGGCGACAAGGCCGAGCCGGACGAACGCGTCGCGGGCGAGGAGCAGGTCGTGGCGTCGTCCGACCAGCTCGTCGCCAACACCGCCAAGGAGGCCCGCGAACTCGTCGACCTCTACGGCGCCGACCCCGCCCGCGTCGCGACCGTCAGCCCCGGCGTCGACCTCTCGCTGTTCCGTCCCGAATCGCCGCTGCTCGCCCGCGGCGCCGGCCTGCTCCCGCACCGGACCGGCCCCGCCCGCCGCCGCCTCGGCCTGCCCCGCGACGCCTACGTGCTGCTGTTCGTCGGCCGCATCCAGCCGCTCAAGGCGCCGGACGTCCTGCTCCGCGCCGTCGCCCGCATGCTCGCGGACGACCCCGCCCTGCGCGCCAAGCTCGTCGTCGCCGTCGTCGGGGGACCCAGCGGCTCCGGACGCTGCCGGCCCGAGGGCCTGCAGAACCTCGCGGCCGACCTCGGCCTCTCCGACGTCATGCGCTTCGAGCCGCCGAGCCCGCAGCCGGAGCTGGCCGACTGGTACCGGGCCGCGGACGTCACCGTCGTCCCGTCCCACAGCGAGTCGTTCGGCCTCGTCGCCGTCGAGTCCCAGGCCTGCGGGACACCGGTCGTCGCATCCCGCGTCGGCGGCCTGTGCACCGCCGTCGCCGACGGCGCCTCCGGCGTGCTGATCTCCGGGCACGACCCCGCCGACTACGCCGCCGTCCTGCGCCGCCTGCACGACGAACCCGCCCGGCACGCCCGGCTCTCCCGCGGCGCCGTGCGACACGCGGACGGCTTCGGGTGGGACGCCACCGTCGACGACCTCCTCGACGTGTATACCGGTGCCATGTCCATTCCGGCCGTACGGGTCGCCGCTCCCGCGGAGGTATCGGCATGAGCGAAGCGAACCGGGGGGCGCCGGGGGTCGGCCCCCCGCAACGGACGGGCTTGAGTCCCGTCGAGACCATCAGGGAGACCCTGGAGGCCGCCGAGCTGGAGTTCGACGAGCCCCGCGAGAACGCCTTCTTCGTCAAGCTCCCGGGGCAGCGCAAGCTCGCCACCATGACGTGGCTGATCGTCGGCGAGCACAGCCTGCACGTCGAGGCGTTCTTCTGCCGCCGCCCGGACGAGAACCACGCCGAGTTCTACCGGTTCCTGCTGGAGAAGAGCGGCCGCATGTACGGGGTCGCCTTCGCCCTGGACGACGTCGGCGACGTCCACCTGGTCGGACGGGTCGCGCTCGACTCGGTGTCGCCGGACGAGATCGACCGCCTTCTGGGCTGCGTCCTCACCTACTCCGACGAGAACTTCGACAAGGCCCTCGAACGCGGGTTCAAATCGTCCATCCAGCGTGAATGGGACTGGCGCGTCAAGCGCGGCGAAAGCCTCGCCAACCTCCGGGCCTTCGCGTCCTTCGCCGACCCCGCCAACCGTGAGCCCGCCGACGGTGAGGGATCCTGACCGGGCCGCTAGGCTCTGGTGTCATGGCGACCTTGGTATTGCTCCGGCATGGCGAAAGCGTCTGGAACGCGGAAGGGCTGTTCACCGGCTGGGTGGACGTCGACCTGTCGGCGAAGGGCGAGAGTGAGGCGACCCGCGGCGGCGACCTGCTGCTCGACGCCGACATCACCCCCGACGTGGTGCACACCTCCCTGCTGAAGCGGGCCATCCGCACTGCCAACATCTCCCTGGACGTGGCGGACCTGCTCTGGATCCCCGTCAAGCGCTCCTGGCGCCTGAACGAGCGCCACTACGGCGCCCTCCAGGGCAAGAACAAGGCGCAGACCCGCGAGGAGTACGGCGAAGAGCAGTTCATGATCTGGCGCCGGTCCTACGACACCCCGCCGCCGCCCATCAAGGACGACGACCCCCTCTCCCAGGTCAACGACCTCCGCTACGCCGAGCTGCCCTCGGAGCTGATCCCCCGCTCGGAGTGCCTCGCCGACGTCGTCGACCGCTTCCTGCCGTACTGGTACGACGCGATCGTCCCCGACCTGGCCGCGAACAAGACCGTCCTGGTCGCCGCGCACGGCAACTCCCTCCGCGGCATGGTCAAGCACCTGGACGACCTCACCGACGAGCAGGTCGTCGGCCTCAACATCCCCACCGGCATCCCGCTCGTCTACGAACTCGACGACGACTTCGCGCCCCTCAAGCGCGGCGGCGAGTACCTCGACCCGCGCGCCGCCAAGGCCGCCATCGAGGCCGTCAAGAACCAGGGCGCCGCGAAGAAGGACGGGCCGAAGCCCCCCACGCCGCCGCTCCCCAAGGACGCCAAGGACGCCAAGGACGCCAAGGCCGCCAAGTCCAAGGAGAAGCCCAGGCGCGGCCGCAGGAAGTGACCCGCCGCAGGAAGTGACCCGCCGCAAAAGTGACGGGGCCGGAACCGGTGAGGGTGCCCGACGCGCACTGCGTGGGCACCCTCCCGCGGAACATGTGTCCGTCACGGCTCAGAGGTCGGTGATCTCCTCGGGGCGCTGGCCCGTCACCAGGTAGACGACGTTCTCGGCCACGTGGACGGCATGGTCGGCGAAGCGTTCGAAGTAGCGGCCGGCGAGCGTGATGTCGACGGCCGGTTCGACGCCGTGCTTCCACTTGGGGGACAGCAGGATGTCGAACAGGCGGCGGTGGAGGCGGTCCATCTGGTCGTCGTCGGCGTCGAGCTCCAGGCCCAGCTCGACGTCCCGGGACGCGATCACGCTGCCCGTCTTGGCGATCATCCGCTCCGCGATCTGGCCCATCTCCAGGACGGTCGCCTGCAGTTCCGGCGGGACGGCGGACTCCGGGTGCCGCCGGCGGGCGGTCCTGGCGATGTGGACCGCGAGGTCGCCCATGCGCTCCAGGTCTCCGCTCATGCGCAGCGTGGTGATCAGGGTGCGCAGGTCGCCGGCCACGGGCTGCTGCCGCGCCATGAGGTCGAAGACGATCTCCTCGATCTCCGTGTCGATCTTGTTGACGTGCTCGTCCCCGCTGATGACCTCCTCGGACAGGCGCAGGTCGGCGTCCAGGAGCGCGGTCACCGCGCGGGCCATCGCGGAGCGGACGAGGCGGGTCATCTCCACCAGCCGGTCGGCGAGGGAGTCGAGCTCCTCGTGGTAGGCGTCGCGCAATTCAGAATCCTTCGCTGCAAATGGGGCGAAACGGGCGGACTTGTCCACCACACAGCATGCCTTGGCGGCGTTAACGCGTCCGGATAAGGAGGTGAATTTTCGGGGAACGGGATCGCCTTGACCAGGACCGGAGGGTGGGACGGGTCCGCGGGCCGCTTACCATCCGTGGTGTGGAGGTCGAGGTTATCGCGATACTGACCGGGCTCGCCGGGCTTGCGGTCGGGCTCGCGACCGGATTGGCGGTGCGCGTGAGCGAGCGGTCCCAGCAGGTGGCGGTGGCGTCGGCGCCGGTGGGCGGTCTGCCGCCCGGCGTCGCGTCGGTGCTCAGCGTTCTGCGGTCGTCGGCCGTCGTGGTGGACGGCGAGGACCGCGTCCTGCGCGCCAGCTCGGCCGCGCGGGCGTACGGCCTGGTCAGCGGCGACCGCCTGGTGGTGGACGAGGTGCTGGCCATGGCGCGGCTCGTCCGGCGGGACGGGGAGATCCGCGAGACCGAGATCCAGGTCGGGCCGACCGGCGCGCGGGTCCGGGCGGACGGACGCTGGTTCGCGGTCCGGGTGGCCCCGCTCGGGTCGCACGGGCTCGTCCTCGTGCTGGCCGAGGACCTCACCGACATGCACCGCACCGAGGCGATCCGCCGCGACTTCGTCGCGAACGTCAGCCACGAGCTCAAGACCCCGGTGGGCGCGCTGTCCCTCCTGGCGGAGACGGTCGAGAACGCCGCCGACGACCCCGAGGCGGTCCGCCGGTTCGCGGGCCGGATGCAGTACGAGTCGGTCCGGCTGACCAACCTCGTCCAGGACCTGATGACGCTGTCGCGCGTCCAGGGGGACGAGCCGCTGCCCGAACTCCGTCCCGTCACACTGGACGAGGTGGTGGCCGAGGCGCTGGAGCGCTGCCAGTTCAAGGCGTCCGCCAAGGTCATCGAGCTGACCACCGGCGGTGAGGACGGCCTCCAGGTGCGCGGCGACCAGGAGCTCCTCGTCACCGCCCTCCGCAACCTGATCGACAACGCCGTCGCCTACAGCCCGGAGAACACGCGGGTCGCCGTCGCGACGCGGCGGTGCGACGACCGCCAGGTCGAGGTCAACGTCACCGACCAGGGCATCGGCATACCGGACGGCGAGATCGAGCGGATCTTCGAGCGCTTCTACCGGGTCGACCCGGCCCGGTCCCGCCAGACCGGCGGCACCGGCCTCGGCCTCGCCATCGTCAAGCACGTCACCGGCAAGCACGGCGGGGACGTGACGGTGTGGAGCAAGGAGGGCCACGGGTCGACGTTCACGATTCGGCTGCCGCTGCTCGGCGCCGACACGCCGCCGCCCCGCCCCGGCGGCGCGACCGCGCACCGGGACCCGAGGGGGAGGCAGGCCGCCGCCGGGGGAAGGAGCCCCGGTGCGAGCAGGGGCCCAGCCGCGAAGAACGGCGCGGACACCAGGAACGGCACGACCGCGGGCAAGGACGCGGACGCCGAGGAAGACACCCAGAACACCGCCCGGGAGGCAACACCGTGACCCGCGTTCTCGTCGTGGAAGACGAGGAGTCGTTCAGCGACGCACTGTCGTACAACCTGCGCAAGGAGGGCTTCGAGGTGGCCGTGGCCGCCACGGGCCCCGACGCGCTGGACATCTTCGAGCGCAACGGTGCCGACCTCGTGCTCCTCGACCTCATGCTCCCCGGGCTGCCCGGCACGGAGGTGTGCCGGGAGCTGCGCGCCAAGTCCAGCGTCCCCGTCATCATGCTGACCGCCAAGGATAGCGAGGTCGACAAGGTCGTCGGGCTGGAGCTCGGCGCCGACGACTACGTCACCAAGCCGTTTTCGACGCGCGAGCTGGTCGCGAGGATGCGGGCCGTCCTGCGCCGCCAGGGCGAGGTCGAGGAGCTGGCGCCCGCCACGCTGGAGGCCGGCCCCGTCCGGATGGACGTCGAACGCCACGTGGTCAGCGTCGGCGGTGAGTCCGTCCAGCTCCCGCTCAAGGAGTTCGAGCTGCTGGAGGTGCTGCTGCGCAACGCCGGCCGCGTCCTGACGCGGATGCAGCTGATCGACCGCGTGTGGGGCGCCGACTACGTCGGGGACACCAAGACGCTGGACGTGCACATCAAGCGCCTCCGGGCCAAGATCGAGGACTCCCCGTCCGCGCCGCGCTACATCGTCACCGTCCGCGGGCTGGGCTACAAGTTCGAGCCCTGATCCCGCCCGAACACGAGAACGGCCCGTCCGGCGCGAGAGCGCCTGGCGGGCCGTTCCTCGGCGTGCGGAGCCGGGTCAGTGACCCGCGGCTCCCGGCGACTGCCCACCCGTGGGCGACGCGGTGCCGGGGGGAGATGCGGTGCCGGTCGGCGAGGGGGACGCCCCGGGCTGGGCCGGCTCGGTGCCCGCGGACGGCTGCGGGCTGCCGGAGGCGCCCGGTGCCTGGCCGTTGGGCGTCCGGCCGCCGGGGGGCGTGGCCAGGGGGTAGGTGTTGTACTCGCCCTGCTGCGGGATCAGCGGCACCTGGACCTCCACGGCGCCGGCCTTCTCGAACTGCAACCGCACCGGGACGGCGGCCCCGGCGACCAGCGCCTTGTTGAGACCGTTCAGGACCACCTGCGGCCGCCCCTCGCCCTGCGTGGCCGGAGGCGAGGTCTGCGGGTCCTCGGTGTTCTCGCCCGTCGGGCCCCCGGTCGGGCTCGCGGTCGGGGCGGTCGCGGTCCCGCCGGGCGCAGGCGTCGTCGCCCCGGCCTCCGGCCGCCCGGTCGGGGACTGCTCGGCCCCCGGCCGACCCGTCTGGCCAGGAGTCGCGGGAGCAGGGCTCGGGGACGCGTCGCCGAGCAGCTTGGCCACGCCGCCCGAGCCGTCCGGTGCGGGCGTCGGCAGCGCGATGCCTCCACCAGAGATCTGCCCGGTGGCGAACAGCGGCGAGCTGACGGAGATGAGCCGGTCCGCCTTGTCCTGGCTGATCATCGTGCCGTAGAGCGCCAGCGACATGCCCGGGGAGACCGCCTCTCCCGGCTTGGGGCCCAGCAGGAACATGTTGCGCAGGAGGATCTGCGCAGGGCCTTCCTTGGGGACCGACGCGTTGGCGCCCTCGGTCAGCTGCGTCGGCGCGGCGGACTGCGCTTCCACGCCGGCGCCGCAGCCGGTGATCACCGGCGCGATGGCGACGGCGCCCGCGACGGCGAGCGCGACCATTCGACGGCTGTTTCGGATCACGGCGTCGGTCTCCTCGCGAAGTGTCATCAAAGACGTGCGTTGTACATTGCGGAAGTGGCGTGAGATACGCCAGATGAAGCCTAGCGAGGCCTGATCGCAACTACCGCCCCGGGGTCGCCGACACGCCACGGGCGGCACGGGGGAATGGTCAACCCGACCTTAGCGCCCGGACCTTCTCGGTCAGTTCCGGCCCGGTCTCGGGCCCCTGGACGACCTCACTGACCACGCCGTCCGGCTGCACGAACACGGCGGTGAGGCCGGTGCCGGCCGCTCCGGCGGATCCGGGAGCCGCGGCGTACGCCTTCGCCAGGACGCCCTCGCCGTCGTCGAGAATGAGCGGCGCCCCGTAGTGGGCGGTGCCCGCACACGCCTTCAGTTCCTTCAGGGACGTCTTCTTCTCGTCGCCCGCCGGGCGCGGATCGGCGACCAGCCAGAAGTTCATCACGTTGTCCTGCGTCCTGCCCGCGATCTCCGCGACGACGCTCTCGCACTTGTACCCGGGCGGGACGATGCCGATGACGCCCGGCCGCAGGTCCTGCAGCGGCGTCGGCGTGGATTCCCCGGCCACCAGGTCGACGCCGGCGTCCGGCAGCAGCCCGCCGACCTCCCCGGGGGGCGCGGACGGCCGCGGCGCGAGCTGGGCGCCCGTCGGACGCGGCGTGGGCTTCGGCCCGAACGCGGTCATCAGGGCGCCGCTGAGCAGCGCGACCAGTAACGCCCCGGCGATGATCGGGATGGCGACGCCGAACCGGGTCAGCGGACGGGTGACGCGGCGGACCCGCTCCCTGCGCCGGCGCCGGCGCTCCTCGCGGCGGTAGGCGAGCATGTCGCGCTCGAGCTCGCGGGCGTCATCGGGCACCACGACGTCAACGCGGGGAAGCCCGTAGTCATCGGGCTCCGGGTCGCCGCCGTCCGGCCTCACGCCGTACCTCCCATCCCGGCTCCGCCGACGCGCTCCATGGCCCGTCCCGGTGGGCCATGGTCCTTCCAGACCACCGTCCCACGGACGGGCGGTCCGTCCCACCCGTCCGTCCCACCGGTCCGTCCCACCGGTCCGGCGCACGGATCAGGCCGACCGGTGGAGAGCGCCGTTCCGATGGGCGTCGTCCCGTTGGAGATGGTTCCCGCCTGGTGCTGTCCCATTCGGGGCCTTCCGGCCGCTTCGTACCCGCAGCGCCCGGCTCGCTCACCTCCAGTATGAGCCGGGTGCCGGCGCCCGGTGGGAGTGGCGCTTGTAACCGCGGGCCCCTTACCGGTATGGAACGTCCGGTGAGATCGGGGTGGCGCATCGGCTACCCTGTGTGTGGGGAACTGGTCGGCGATGCACCATTAAAGGGCTTTGTCAATACCCCAATATGCTGCTTGACCTGGGCATATGTCCGGGAGGCCGGTTCAGCCACGCCGGTTTACGTGGTACCCTGGTTCTAGCGGAAGGGGTACTTGTCACATGACTTTCCAGGTCGGCGACACCGTCGTCTACCCCCACCATGGGGCTGCTCGGATCGAGGCCATCGAGACTCGCACCATCAAAGGTGAGGAAAAGACCTATCTGGTCTTGAAGGTCGACAAGGGCGACCTGACAGTGCAGGTCCCGGTCGAAAACGTCGAGGACGTGGGTGTCCGTGACGTCGTCGGCCAGGAGGGTCTGGAGAAGGTGTTCGAGGTGCTTCGCGCACCCTACACCGAAGAACCCACCAACTGGTCCCGCCGGTACAAGGCGAACCTTGAGAAGCTCGCCTCCGGCGATGTGAACAAGGTCGCCGAGGTCGTCCGCGACCTGTGGCGGCGCGACAAGGAGCGTGGCCTGTCGGCGGGTGAGAAGCGCATGCTCGCCAAGGCGCGTCAGATCCTGGTCAGCGAGCTCGCGCTCGCGGAGAAGACCAACGAGGACAAGGCGGAGGCGCTGCTCGACGAGGTCCTGGCCACCTGAGCGGGCGGCCGAGTTGAGCACGAGCTTTCCACGGGTGGGCGTCGGTACCGACGTCCACCCGTTCTCGTCCGAGCCACGCCCGCTGCGTGTCGCCGGCCTCGAATGGCCCGGCGAGGGGCACGGCCTGGCCGGGCACTCCGACGGCGACGTCGCGGCGCATGCCGCCTGCGACGCGCTCCTGTCGGCCTGCGGCCTCGGCGACCTCGGCGCCGTCTTCGGCACTTCGGACCCGCGCTGGTCCGGCGCGTCGGGCGTGGTCCTCCTGGAGGAGGTCGCCCGGCTCGTGCGCGAGGCCGGTTTCACGATCGGCAACGTCGCCATCCAGGTCATCGGCAACCGGCCCAAGATCGGCAAACGCCGGGAGGAGGCCGAGAAGGCCCTGACCGAGGCCCTCGGCGGCGCGCCCGTCAGCATCTCGGCCACGACCACCGACGGCCTGGGACTCACCGGTAGGGGCGAAGGTCTCGCCGCCATCGCCAACGCCCTGGTGGTTCCCGCTTAGTGGTCAGGGTGGCCGGCGGAGGCCCGCCGACCCGGATCGCGGAGCCCGACGGGCTTCCGTCCACCGGCCTTGGCCATCGCTGGGCGCCGGCGGCCAACGTTGCGGTGGCCTGCGGGGGTACTGGTCAGGGGAGCGCGGGGTGGACCGTCCCGGTCACCTCGCCGAGCGTGACGCGGGAGCCGGAGGAGCCCGGGGCCTTGGCGCGGAGGGTTACCGTGTCGCCGTCCTCCAGGAACGTCCGTTTGGTTCCGTCGTCCAGTTCCAGCGGCTCCTGCCCGTTCCAGGTGAGTTCGAGCATGCAGCCGCGCTGATCGCGTTCGGGACCCGAGACCGTCCCCGAGGCGAACAGGTCCCCGGTGCGCAGCGGAGCCCCGTTGACCGTGGCGTGGGCGAGCTGCTGAGGTGGCGTCCAGTACATCTCCGCGAACGGCGGCCGCGCGGCGACCCGGCCGTTGATCAGGACCTCCAGGTGCAGGTCGATGCCCCACGGTTCGTCGCACCGCAGATAGGGGAGCGGCGCCGGATCCTGGACGGGCGGTGACACCCGGGCGGGCTCCAGCGCCGCGACCGGCACGACCCACGGCGAGATCGACGTCGCGAACGACTTGCCGAGGAACGGCCCGAGCGGCGTCGACTCCCACGCCTGCAGGTCGCGGGCGCTCCAGTCGTTGACCAGGACGAACCCGAACACGTGGTCGCGGAACGCCTCCGCCGTGACGCGCCGCCCCGCCGCGGACGGGACCCCGGCGACGAACCCGACCTCCGCCTCGAAGTCGAGCCGCAGCGACGGCCCGAAGGACGGCTCCTCCTCGCCCGGCGTCACGCGCTGCCCGGACGGCCGGATGATCGGCGTGCCGGACGGGTACACGGTGCCGGAGCGCCCGTGGTAGGCGACCGGCAGCCGCTTCCAGTTGGGCGCCAGCGGCTCGCGCTGCGGCCGGAAGATCCGCCCCGCGTTGACGGCGTGGTGCTCGGAGGAGAAGAAGTCGACGAAGTCGGCGACCTCGAAGGGGCGCTGCAGCTCCACGTCCGATACCGGGATCAGATGCGGTTCTACCCTTTCGCTGTACGACGCGTCGGTGAGCACCTCGACCAGCCGGGCGCGGTTCGCCTTCCAGGCGGCGCGCCCCGCCACCATGAAGGCGTTCAGCGACCCCGAGGCGAAGTAGCGGCGGTCCTCCACCACGCCCGCGGCGGACAGTGCGGCCAGGTCGAGGACGTGTTCGCCGATGGCCACGCCGACGCGAGGAAGCTCCCCGGGCCGAGCGAAGACACCGTAGGGCAGGTTCTCGACGCCGAAGCCGCCGTCCTCGTCGACCTCAACCCACGAAACGGTCGTCATGGCGCCGTATCTTCCCCGGTTTCCGGCGTTCTGATCAGTCCGGCGGCCGCGAGTTCCGCCCGGACCCCGAGGACGCCGGACGTGCCGAACGCGACCAGCAGCCGGCGGGCCGCCCGCGCCTCGGCGCCGGTCAGCGCCAGCAGGTCGCGTGCGACGGCCCCGGCGTCGCCGCGTTCGAGGACCCGCCGGACGCCGCGCTCGGCGTCTCCCGCCGCGGCGTGCGCCGTGGCCAGCAGAACGGCCGGCAGAACCAGCGGACCTTGACGGCACGCGCACGTGAACGGCAGATCACGCTCCGCACAGCCCGAGATGAACGCCGCCAGCGCCTCCACGGCGGAGACTTCACCGGCAGGCGTCCCGTCCACCCGGACCTTCGCGCCGAGCACGTCCCCTTGCTCAAGACCGGCGGCGCCGGCCGCGACGCCCTCCCGAGCGAAGCTCGCTCGGGCCGAGGCGATGCGGTCGAGCGCGTGGAGCCAGCCGGGGGAGCGCCTCACCTCGATGCGCGTCGGTACACCGGGCGGGAGCCGGGCGATCGTCACGGCGGCGGCCCGCGCCTGGTCGGCGTCCCGCGGCAGCGCGATCTCCACGGACGACGGCCGGACGCGGGGCTCGGCGCGGACGGCGTCCAGGGCCTTCGGGAGTTCCTCCAGGCCGGTGTCCGCGATGAAGCCGAGGTCGAGGAGGTCCTCGGGGACGAGATGGGTCCGCAGTTCGGCGAACCGCGAGGCCGGGCACAGGAACCGGCCGACCAGCGGCTCACGGCGCGTGCGGCGGGAGGCGTCGGAGACCGCGCGGTGGGCGGCCAGGGCCTGGTCCATCGGGGCGCGTTCCGGTGGGAAGAGCGCGGCGTCGTCGATCAGCCGAGCGAGTAGGGCGCTCATGCCCGGTTCAGTACCCCCGTGACGACGGCCCTCACGCGGATTCGTGGCGATCCGGCCCGTCTCAGTCGACGGGCGGGGTGGGGCCGCTGCGGAAACTGCTCGACGGCGGCGGGTTCCAGTCCTCGACCGGCTCGTCGCCCACGCCGTGATCCCGGCCGTCCGGGCGTTCGCCGGCGTCGGGGTCCTCGGCGCGCTCGGGGAGGGGCGTGTCGTGATCGTCGTCGTCCGCGCCGTAGGTGCCGGGAATCACCATGTCGGGGCGGGTCGTCGACGTGAGCGGGCGCTTCTCCTCCGCGCCGTCGTGGTC
>NZ_SMKH01000229.1 GCF_004348515.1 Actinomadura sp. KC345
GGTCGCCGTATCCCGGCGGGGACGACGCCGGCCCCGGCGGGTTCTCCCGCGCGTAGCGTCCGTACACCAGCGGCTGCGTGGTGCCCGAGCCCGGCCGTTCGGCCTCCTGCGCTTCGGCGGACTCGCGTGCCGCCTCCCGGGCGCCGACCACGGCGAACCGGCCGAGCGCGAGCCCGGCGAGGAACACGATCACGACGCCGAGGCCGGTGAACCCGGCGAGCTGCTCGGCGATCCGCCGGCCCTCGCCCGATCCGAGCGGGGCGCCGACGCCGGGGACGTCCCACAGCGCCGCGACGGTGTGCCCGGCCACGAACCAGGCGCCGCCGAGCCCGGCGAGCCAGGCGCCGGACATCGCGAACGCGCGGTTGGCGCCGGCGAGCACGATCAGCCCGCCGAGGACGACCGCGGCGGCGGGCGCGATGACGAGCTGGAGCCGGCCGGTGTCGTAGACCCAGGTGTCGTCCGGCGCGAAGCCGAAGCCGAAGTACGGACCGGCGAAGGGCAGCAGCCCGCCCCACAGGCCGAGCAGCACCAGCAGCGCCCCGCTGAGCAGGCCGCGGGTCCGTGGTGCGCGCATGGTCCCAGTCATGATCATTCCTCCTGACCGGGCGGTAATCCTGTTCTTTGAACCACCCAATACCCGGACCGAAGCGCTTGACACGGGCACGAAAAGGCAGGGCAACGGGCAGGTAGATCCCCGGCACCCACAAGGGGCATCGACTGATTTCACTTGCAGCTTCTCCATGAGCACCGCCTTTCGGCTTGCATCTGCGAGGAGCTAGGCTTTCGCCGTGACGACGTTCAGGATCAGTGAGGCGGCCGCGTTGCTGGGGGTCAGCGCGGACACCGTCCGTCGCTGGGTGGACGGCGGGAGGCTCCCCGCGTCCCGGGACGCGCACGGTCACCGGCGGGTGCCGGGGGCCGAGCTCGCCGCCTTCGTGCGCGGCCAGGCGCGCGGGACCGGCCCGTCCGGCCAGGGCGAGCGGTTCTCCTCGGCGCGCAACCGGATGCGGGGGATCGTGACCGACGTCGCCCGCGACGGGGTGATGGCGCAGGTGGAGATCCAGGCGGGGCCGTTCCGGGTCGTCTCGCTGATGAGCCGCGAGGCGGCGGACGATCTCGGGCTGGCGGTCGGCGTGGTCGCCGACGCGGTCGTGAAGTCCACCAACGTCGTCGTCGAGGTGCCCGAGCCCGGCTGACCCCAAGGGAGAAAGACATGGTCAAGCGCACGCTGGCGGCGGTGTCCCTGCTGCTCGCGGCGACGGTCGGATGCAGTGGCACCGGCGACGGCGGCCCGTCCGGCGGGGAGCGCGACACGACGCTGACGGTGTTCGCGGCGGCCTCGCTCACCGAGGTGTTCACCGAGCTCGGCAAGGCGTTCGAGGCCACGCATCCGGGCGTCCGGGTCAGGTTCAACTTCGCCGCCAGCTCGACGCTGGCGCAGCAGATCACGCAGGGCGCGCCGGTGGACGTGTTCGCCTCCGCGAGCTCGGCCACCATGAAGACGGTGACGGACGCGGGTGACGCCGCCGACACCCCGCAGCTGTTCACCCGGAACTTCCTGGTCATCGCCGTCCCCAAGGACAACCCCGGCAAGGTCGAGAAGCTCGGCGACCTGTCCGGATCCGGACTCAAGGTCGTCCTGTGCGCCGAGCAGGTGCCCTGCGGGGCCGCCGCGGAGAAGGCGCTCGACGCGGCCGGGGTCGAGGTCGAGCCGGTGTCGCGGGAGAGAGACGTCAGGGCCGTCCTCACCAAGGTCGGCCTGGGCGAGGCCGACGCCGGGCTCGTCTACCGCACCGACGCCAAGGCGGCGGGGGAGAAGGTCAGGGGGATCGAGTTCCCCGAGTCCTCGGACGCCATCAACGACTACCCGATCGCCGAGATCGCCGACGCTCCCCAGAGCGCCCTCGCCAAGGAGTTCATCCAGCTGGTGTTCAGCGACCAGGCGAGGCCGGTACTGGACAGGGCGGGCTTCGGGCTGCCGTGACGAGGCCGTGAGGGGGGACGCGAGGCGCGCCGCGGCGCCGGGGGCCGACCGGCTGCCGGGGCGGCCGCCGTGGATCCTGCTGCTGCCCGCGCTGGCGGGGCTCGCCTTCCTGGTGCTGCCCCTCCTCGGGCTGCTCGTCCGCGCCCCGTGGTCCACGCTCGGCACCCGCCTCATGGAGCCGCAGGTGCTGGACGCGCTGCGGCTCTCGCTGGTCAGCGCCACCCTCGCCACCTGCCTGTGCCTGCTGCTCGGCGTCCCGCTGGCCTGGACGCTGGCGCGGGTCCGGTTCCCCGGCGTGCGCCTCGTCCGGGCCCTGGTGACCGTCCCGCTGGTGCTGCCGCCGGTGGTGGGCGGTGTGGCGCTGCTGCTGGTGCTCGGGCGGCGCGGGCTGATCGGCGGATGGCTGGACTCCACGTTCGGGATCACGTTCCCGTTCACCACCGCCGGGGTCGTGCTGGCCGAGACGTTCGTCGCGATGCCGTTCCTGGTGATCAGCGTCGAGGGCGCGCTCCGCGCCGCCGACCTGCGCTACGAGGAGGCCGCCGCTACCCTCGGCGCGGGCCGCTGGACGGTCTTCCGGCGCGTGACGCTGCCGCTGGTCGCGCCCGGCGTCGCCGCCGGGGCCGTCCTGTGCTGGGCGCGGGCGCTCGGCGAGTTCGGCGCGACGATCACGTTCGCGGGCAACTTTCCCGGCCGGACGCAGACGATGCCGCTGGCGGTCTACCTGGCGCTGGAGACCGACCCGCAGGCCGCGATCGTGCTGAGCATCGTCCTGCTGGCGGTGTCGGTCGTCGTCCTCGCCGCGCTCCGGGGCCGCTGGATGGACACCTCGAAATGAGCGAAGCGAACCGGGGGCTGGACGCCCGGCTGGTCGTGCGGCGCGCCGGGTTCGGCCTGGACCTCGCGCTCACCGCCGAGCCCGGGGAGGTCGTGGCGCTGCTGGGCCCGAACGGGGCGGGCAAGAGCACCGCGCTGCGCGCCCTGGCGGGGCTCGTCCCGATGGCCGGCGGCCACCTGCGGCTGGACGGCCGGGACCTGCGCCCGCTGCCGGCCGACCGGCGCGGCATCGGCATGGTGTTCCAGGACTACCTCCTGTTCCCGCACCTCAGCGCGCTGGACAACGTCGCGTTCGGGCCGCGCTGCCAGGGCGCCGGCCGCCGCGCCGCCCGCCGCCGCGCCGCGGGCTGGCTGGAGCGCGTCGGGCTCGCGGAGTTCGCCTCCGCCCGGCCCCGGGCGCTGTCGGGCGGGCAGGCGCAGCGCGTCGCGCTCGCGCGGGCGCTGGCCGTCGAGCCGGGCCTGCTCCTGCTGGACGAGCCGCTCGCCGCCCTCGACGCCCACACGAGGCTGGAGATCCGTGCCGCGCTCCGCCGCCACCTCGCCGGTTTCGAGGGCGCTGCCGTGCTCGTCACCCACGACGCCTTGGACGCGATGGTGCTGGCCGACCGCATCGTCGTCATCGAGGACGGGCGCCTCGTCCAGGAGGGGACGCCCGCCGACGTGGCCCGCCGTCCCCGCACCGACTACGTCGCGCGCCTGGTCGGGCTGAACCTCTACCGGGGCCGTGCCGAGGCCGGGTCGGTGCTGATCGGGGAGGGACGGGACGGCGAGGGTGCCGGGACGCTCGACACTGTCGACTCGCTCGAAGGTGATGTCTTTCTGGCCTTCGCGCCATCCTCGGTGGCGCTGTACCGGACCCGCCCCGACGGCAGCCCCCGCAACCTGTGGCGCGCCCGCGTCGCCGCCGTCGAGCGGCAGGGGGACCGCGTCCGGGTCCAGCTCTCCGGACCGCCTTTCGGTGCCGTCGCGGAGGTGACCCCGGCGGCCGTCGCGGAGCTCCAATTGTCCGAGGGCAGCCTCATATGGGCGGCCGTCAAAGCCACCGAGACGCATGTTTACCCAGCTTGACCGTATCCGGACCGGGAGGTGGCGGAACGCCGCCCCTTGCGGCGGTACGCAAGTGATATCAGCCACAAAAGGGGCAGGGAAGGGCCAATAGCGGACGGGATTGGTCCAGACCAAATGGCTAAAACGGCGGGTCTTGTTCATCATGCAAAGATCCTGCGAACAGCTGAAGGAGTTGCCCGTGTCCAACCAGGTCTCCGGCCTCGACCAGGCCCCAACCGGCCACACCGAACTGATCGAGTGGGTGCGCGGGATCGCCGAGCTGACCAAGCCGGACCGCGTCGAATGGTGCGATGGCTCGGACGCCGAGTGGGAGCGCCTGACCGGCCTCCTCGTCGAGCAGGGCACCCTCGTGCGGCTCGACCCGGCCAAACGGCCGAACAGCTTCTACGCCGCGTCGGACCCGACGGACGTGGCCCGCGTGGAGGACCGGACGTACATCTGCTCCGAGAAGGAGGAGGACGCCGGTCCCACCAACAACTGGATCGCGCCCGCCGAGATGAAGCAGACCCTGGACGGTCTCTTCGACGGCTGCATGAGGGGCCGCACCATGTACGTGGTGCCGTTCTGCATGGGCCCCCTCGGCGGCAGCATCTCGCAGCTCGGCGTGGAGATCACCGACTCCGCCTACGTCGCCGTGTCCATGCGGATCATGACGCGGATGGGCGAGGGCGCGCTGCGGCTCATCGAGGAGCGCGGGTCGTTCGTCAAGGCCGTCCACTCCGTCGGCGCCCCGCTTGAGCCCGGACAGGCCGACGTGAAGTGGCCGTGCAACTCCACCAAGTACATCACGCACTTCCCCGAGACCCGGGAGATCTGGTCCTACGGGTCCGGGTACGGCGGGAACGCGCTGCTGGGCAAGAAGTGCTACGCGCTGCGGATCGCCTCCACGATGGCGCGCGACGAGGGCTGGATGGCCGAGCACATGCTCGTCCTGAAGCTGACGCCGCCCGCCGGTGAGACCCGCTACGTCGCGGCCGCCTTCCCGTCGGCGTGCGGCAAGACCAACCTCGCGATGCTGGAGCCGACCATCCCCGGCTGGAAGGTCGAGACGATCGGCGACGACATCGCCTGGATGCGGTTCGGCGACGACGGCCGGCTCTACGCGATCAACCCGGAGGCCGGGTTCTTCGGCGTCGCGCCCGGCACCGGCGCGAGCACCAACGCCAACGCGGTGAAGACGCTGTGGGGCAACAGCATCTTCACCAACGTCGCGCTCACCGACGACGGCGACGTGTGGTGGGAGGGCCTCACCGACGAGCCGCCCGCGCATCTCACGGACTGGAAGGGCAACGACTGGACCCCGGACTCCGGCACTCCGGCCGCGCACCCGAACGCCCGCTTCACCACCCCGGCCGGGCAGTGCCCGATCATCGCCGACGAGTGGGAGGACCCCAAGGGCGTACCGATCTCGGCGATCCTGTTCGGCGGCCGGCGCGCGTCCGCCGTCCCGCTGGTCACCGAGTCGTTCGACTGGCAGCAGGGCGTGTTCCTCGGCGCGAACGTCGCCTCCGAGAAGACCGCCGCCGCCGAGGGCGCCGTCGGCGAGCTGCGCCGCGACCCGTTCGCCATGCTGCCGTTCTGCGGCTACAACATGGGGGACTACTTCGGCCACTGGCTGGAGATCGGCAAGGCCACCGACGCCGAGAAGCTCCCGCGGATCTACTACGTCAACTGGTTCCGCAAGGGCGCCGACGGCCGGTTCATCTGGCCCGGCTTCGGGGAGAACAGCCGCGTCCTGAAGTGGATCGTCGAGCGGCTCAACGGCAAGGCCGACGCGGTCAAGACCCCGATCGGGCACCTGCCGACCCGGGAGGCGCTCGACACCGACGGCCTGGCCATCGACGACCCCGACCTCGACACGCTGCTGTCGGTCGACACCGAGGTGTGGAAGCAGGAGGCCGCCCTGGTCCCCGAGCACTTCGAGAAGTTCGGCGACCACATGCCGAAGGCCCTGTGGGACGAGTACCACGACCTGGTCCGCCGCCTGGAGCACTGATCCGGCGCGGGTAGGCGCGGGCCAAGGCCGGTCGCGGACTTTGCGGAGTCCGCGACCGGCCTTGGCGCTCTCCGGGGGGAACGGGAGCTAGCAATGGTGGGAGGTTCGTCCCCGGAGGTTCCCGATGTTCGACCTGATGACCCGCCACTGGTGGGTGCTCGCCCTGCGCGGCGCGTTCGCCGTCCTCTTCGGCATCGTCGCCTGGGTGTGGCCGGGCATCACCGTCCTGGTCCTGGTCGTGCTGTTCGGCGCCTTCGCGCTGGTGGACGGCCTGATCGCGGTGATGATGGCGGTCCGCGGGGCGTCCGGCGCGCCGCGCGGCCTGCTCGCCCTGGCCGGCGCGGCGGGGATCGCGCTCGGCGTCGCCGCGCTCGGCTGGCCGGGCATCACCGCGTTCGTGCTGCTGATGCTGATCGCCGCGTGGGCCATCGCCACCGGGGTACTGGAGATCGTCGCCGCGATCGCGCTGCGCAAGGAGCTCCAGGGCGAGTGGGCGTACGCCCTCACCGGCGCGATCTCGGTGCTGTTCGGGATCCTGCTGCTCGTGTGGCCGGTCTCCGGCGCGCTCGCCGTCGTCTGGCTGATCGGCCTGTTCTCGATCATGTTCGGAGCCGTGATGGCCGGCGTCGCCTTCCGGCTGCGCAGGCTCGCCCGCACCGCCGGACGGGAACGCGGCATGGGCGCGGCCGCCCAGCACTAGCTCCGGGCCGCCGGGCCCGGGGGGCGGAACCTCGACTGCGGTTGAGGTCGCGTAGGATGCGGGCATGACGCGGCTTGAGCACCGGGTGCACGAACTGACCGTCGGGCAGCTCGCCGAGCGGAGCGGCGTGGCGGTCTCGGCGCTGCACTTCTACGAGGCCAAGGGCCTGATCAGCAGCCGCCGGACGGCGGGGAACCAGCGGCGCTTCAGCCGCGACACGCTCCGCCGGGTCTCGTTCATCAAGGTCTCGCAGCGGGTCGGGATCCCGCTCAGCGACATCCGCGACGCCCTCGCCACGCTCCCCGAGGAGCGCACCCCCACGGTGGCGGACTGGGCCCGGTTGTCGGAGACCTGGCGCAGCGACCTCGACGACCGCATCCGCCAGCTCGAACGGCTCCGCGACGACCTTACCGAGTGCATCGGCTGCGGCTGCCTGTCGATCAGCAAGTGCGGCCTCGCCAACCCGGGTGACCGGCTCGGCGACGAGGGTCCGGGACCGCGCAGGCTCCTCGTCGGGCACGGCGCCGGAGACGCCCCGCGCCGCGCGGGGGGCGAGGCGCCCCCCGCGCGGCGCGGGGCGGCCGGCGACTGCTCCGACCCCTGCGGCCCCGGGGACTAGCGGCGGCGCGGGTCGTGGCCGTGCGGGTCGATGCGGCGCGGGGCGGGCTCGCGTCCCGCCGGCTGGGTCGGCGCCGGCAGCGCCGGGACCGGCTCGATCGGCAGCTCGACCGGCTCGGCCCCGAGGGTGAGCGGCTCCCCGTGGTGCCACAGCTTGATGCCCGGCCCGTCCATCAGCTCGTAGTGGGCCGCCTCCGAGGTCACGGTGACCTTGATCCGGCTGCCCCGGTAGCGCATCCGGAACGCCAGCCGGCTGATGCCGCCCGGCAGCCGCGGCGCGAACCGCAGCCGGCCGCGGCCCGCCCGCATCCCGCCGAACCCGGCGACGAGCCCGCTCCACGTCCCCGCCATCGAGGCGATGTGGAGGCCGTCGCGGGTGTTGCGGTTGAGGTCGTGCAGGTCCATCATCGCGGTCTCGCCGAGGTAGTCGTGCGCCAGCTCCAACTGGCCGACCTCGGCCGCCACGACCGCCTGCGTCTGCGCCGACAGCGAGGAGTCCCGGACGGTCAGGCCCTCGTAGTAGGCGAAGTTGCGGGCCTTCTGCTCCGCGGTGAACGTGTCCCCGCACAGGTGCAGCGCGAGCACCAGGTCCGCCTGCTTGACGACCTGCTTGCGGTACAGGTCGAAGTACGGGTAGCTCAGCAGCAGGGGATAGTGGTCGGGCTTGGTGGCCGCGAAGTCCCAGCGGGCGTGGTTGGTGAAGCTCTCGCTCTGCGGGTGGACGCCCAGCCGGTCGTCGTAGGGGATCAGCATGGCCGCCGCCGCGTCCCGCCACGACGCGGCCTCCTCGGCGTCCACCCCGAGCCGGTCGGCCACGTCCGGATGGCGCATCGCCATCTCCGCGGCCTCCTCCAGGTTCCGGCGCGCCATGAGGTTGGTGTAGACGTTGTTGTCCACGATCGCGCTGTACTCGTCGGGGCCCGTGACCCCGTCGATCCGGAACACGCCGCCGGCGTCGTGGTGGCCGAGGCTCCGCCACAGCCGCGCGGTCTGCACCAGGATGTCCAGGCCGATCTCCCGCTCGAACTGCACGTCCTCCGTGGCGTCCAGGTAGCGGACCACGGCGTCGGAGATGTCGGCGTTGACGTGGAACGCGGCCGTGCCCGCGGGCCAGTACCCCGAGCACTCGTGGCCGCGGATCGTCCGCCAGGGGAACGTGGCGCCGTCCAGGCCGAGCTGCGTGGCGCGCTCGCGCGCCAGCGGCAGCGTCATGTGGCGCCAGGCGAGCGCGTCCGCCGCGGCGTCGGGCGAGGTGTAGGTGAGCACGGGCAGGACGAACGTCTCGCTGTCCCAGAACGTGTGGCCGTCGTAGCCGGGGCCCGTCAGGCCCTTGGCCGGGATCATGCGGCGCTCCGCGCGGGCGCCCGCCTGCAGCACGTGGAACAACCCGAACCGCACGGCCTGCTGGATCTCGGCGTCGCCGTCGACCTCGACGTCCGCGCCCTCCCAGAACTCGTCCAGGTACGCGCGCTGTTCGGCGAGCAGGCCGTCCCATCCGGTCTGCCGCGCGCCCGCCAGCGCCCCGACCACCTGGTCGTGGAGGGCCGGGCGGGACCGCTGGCTCGACCACCCGTACGCGAGGTACTTGACGATGCGCAGCCGCTGCCCCGGCTCCAGCCGGGTCGCGACCGTCAGCCGGCCCACGTCCGTCGAGCTCTCGGTGTCGATCGCCATCGACTCCGGGCCCTCGATGTCGTGCGACATGCCCGCCGCCATCCGCAGCCCGCTCTGCCGCGTCCGGTGCAGCAGCAGGACCTTGGTGCCGTTGGCGACGTGCTCCTCGCCGACCAGCGGGCTCTCCAGGATCGCCGACGCGCGCGGGTCCTTGCCGCCGCCGGGCAGCGCCTCGTTGGCGACGAGCTCCGACTGGGCGACCACGCGGACCGCCTCGCCCACCGGCTCGACGTCGTAGCAGATCGCCGCGATGGCCCGCTGGGTCAGCGACACGATCCGGACCGAGGTCACCTTGACGGTCTTGTCGGCGGGGGACGTCCACTCCACGTGCCGGGTGAGCGTGCCCTCCCGCATGTCCAGGTTCCGCTCGTGATGGTGGACGCGGCCGTAGCGCACGTCGAACGGCTCGTCGTCCACCAGCAGCCGGATCACCTTGCCGTTGGTGACGTTGATGACCGTCTGGCCCATCTCCGGGTAGCCGTAGGCGGTCTCGGCGTGGGGCAGCGGGCGCTCCTCGTAGAAGGAGTTCAGGTACGTGCCCGGCATCCCGTGCGGCTCGCCCTCGTCCAGGTTGCCGCGCAGGCCCATGTGCCCGTTGGACAGCGTGAACACCGACTCCGTCTGCGCCAGCCGGTCGAGCCGCAGCTCCGGCTCCCGCAGGGACCACGGCTCCACCATGAACAGGGGCCGCTCGACCGCGGTCTGGCCGTCCCGCTCCATCACTGGGCCTCCATCAGCTCGGACAGGTCGGACACGACGATGTCGGCCCCGTACTCGGCGAGGGCCGCGGCGTTCGCGGCGTCCGCCCGGTTGACGCCCACCACGTAGGCGAATCCGCCGGCCCGCCCCGCCTGGACGCCGGCGAGCGCGTCCTCGAACACCACCGCCCGCGCGGGCGCGACGCCCAGTTCCCGGGCCCCGGCGAGGAACATGTCCGGGGCGGGCTTGCCGGGAAGGTTCCGCTCCGCAGCGGTCACGCCGTCCACGCGCGCCTCGAACAGGCCGGTGATGCCGACCGTCCGCAGCACCTGGACGGTGTTGGCGCTCGACGACACCACCGCCGTCCTGAGGCCCGCGTCCCGCGCCGCGCGGACGTAGGCGATCGAGCCGTCGAACGTCTCGACGCCCCTCTCGTCGATGAACCTGAGCACCAGCGCGTTCTTGCGGTTGCCCAGGCCCCGGACGGTCTCGGTCTCCGGCGGGTCGTCCGGGGAGCCCTCGGGGAGCTCGATGCCGCGCGACTCCAGGAACGAGCGCGTCCCGTCCTCGCGCTTCTTGCCGTCGACGTACCGGCCGTAGTCCTTCACGGGGTCGAACTCGGTGAACGGCTCACCGGTCCGGCGTGCCCGCTCGCGCAGGTAGCCGTCGAACATCTCCTTCCAGGCGGCGGCGTGGACCGCCGCCGTCCGGGTCAGAACCCCGTCGAGATCGAAGAGACACGCCGTCGCCTCGTCCGGCAGTCCCAGCATCCGCACCCCCTGGAGAATGACACCATCGATGAAGATCCTGAACGCGCGACCGTTCCCCGGCCGGCCCCGGGCATGCGGGGCGGGGCCGCTCGATCGAACGGGGGGGATCATGATCCACGTACAACCCCTTGGTCAGGGTCGCACACGAGGAGGAGTGAGCCAATGCAGAAGGCGCGGATCGGCGTCACGGGTCTTGCGGTGATGGGACGGAACCTGGCCCGCAACCTCGCCCGGCACGGGCATCCCGTGGCCGTTCACAACCGCACCCACGCCCGGACCAAGGCCCTGGTCGAGGAGTTCGGCGACGAGGGGACGTTCCTGCCGGCCGAGACGGCCGAGCGGTTCGTGGCGTCCCTGGAGCGGCCGCGTCGCCTGGTGGTCATGGTGCAGGCCGGCCGCCCGACCGACGCCGTCATCGACGAGTTCGCCCCGGTCCTGGAGCCCGGCGACATGATCGTCGACGGCGGCAACGCCAACTTCACCGACACCCGCCGCCGCGAGGCCGCGCTCCGCGAACGCGGCATCCACTTCGTGGGCGCCGGCATCTCCGGCGGCGAGGAGGGCGCGCTGCACGGCCCGAGCATCATGCCGGGCGGCTCCGCCGAGTCCTACGAGGCGCTCGGCCCCCTCCTGGAGGACATCTCCGCCAAGGTGGACGGGACGCCCTGCTGCGCCCACATCGGCCCCGACGGCGCCGGGCACTTCGTGAAGATGGTGCACAACGGCATCGAGTACGCCGACATGCAGCTGATCGCCGAGTCCTACGACCTGCTCCGGCACGCCGCCGGGCTTGCGCCCGCCGAGATCGCCGAGGTCTTCCGCACCTGGAACACCGGCCGCCTGGAGTCCTACCTCATCGAGATCACCGCCGAGGTCCTCGCGCACACCGACGCGTCCACCGGCAAGCCGTTCGTCGACGTCGTCCTCGACCAGGCCGAGCAGAAGGGCACCGGCCGCTGGACGGTGCAGACCGCGCTCGACCTCGGCGTCCCCGTCGGAGGCATCGCCGAGGCCGTCTTCGCCCGCTCGGTCTCCGGCCACGCCGCCCTGCGCGAGGCGTCCCGGAACCTGCCGGGCCCCTCCCGCACCAGCGACTCGGGCCGCTGGTTCGCCGACCACGTCGAGAAGGCCCTGTACGCCTCGAAGATCGTCGCGTACGCCCAGGGCTTCCACGAGATCCAGGCGGGCAGCGCCGAGTACGGCTGGAACATCGACCTCGGCGCGACGGCCACGATCTGGCGCGGCGGCTGCATCATCCGCGCCCGCTTCCTGGACCGCATCCGCGCCGCCTACGAGGCCGACCCGGACACCCCGACCCTGCTCACCGACGCCCACTTCACCGAGGCCCTCGGCGACGCCCAGAACGCCTGGCGCGACGTCGTCGCCACCTCCGCCCACCTGGGCATCCCGGCACCCGGCTTCGCCAGCGCCCTGGCCTACTACGACTCCCTGCGCGCCGACCGCCTCCCCGCCGCCCTGACCCAGGGCCAGCGCGACTACTTCGGCGCCCACACCTACCGCCGGGTGGACCGCGAAGGCACCTTCCACACCCTCTGGGGCGGAGACCGCACCGAAACGACCTCCTGACGAACGTGTACCGCCGGCGACTCGCCGGGCACCGCCGGCGGCTCAGTGCGGGTGCCCGGGCCAGCGGACCAGGTTCTGGAAGAGTTCGGCCTGCTCGATGGCGTCGTCCAGCGCGTTGTGGGTGTGCGGCCGGTCGGACAGCAGTCCGGCGGGCATCTGCCGCTTGGTCGAGCGGGTGACCATGGCACCGGTCTTGGCGGCGTACAGGCTCTTGAGATCCAGGTGCCGCGAATGGCCGAACGGGGACCCGGCGTCGGCGAGCCGCATCCAGTACCAGTACAGGAACATCCAGTCGAAACCGAGGGGATAGGCCACCAGGACCGCCGAGGCGTCCGCCGCTGCGGTCACCTCGGCCAGCCAGGCGGTGGCCGCGTTCATCGCCTCGGCCGGATCGCGGCCCGCGACGGCGAGGTGGTCGCGGTCCAGGCCGCTGACCGCCAACGCAGCGGGGTCGTAGGTGTCGCTGATCGGTGCCAGTTCCGCGTAGAACGTGGACTCGGCCGGGTCGACCGGCGTGAACACCTGCCCGTCGAAGGTGCCGCACGCCGCCATGCCGAAGCTCAGCATGGAGTACGGCCCCGGGATCGGCCCATCGGCCTCGACGTCGACCGAGACGTACAGGTCACGCTTGGCCATCGGCGCATCCCTCCTCAGGGTCGATGACGACCCGGATCAGAGGTTAGCGCTCGCGAGGGCGAGGCCGCCCCGGATGCCCCGCGCCATAGGCTTGCCGGGTGCGGATTCCGACGGACGGCGAGATCCGGGCGCTGCATGAGAGGTATGCGCCGAGCCGGGAGGCGTTCGAGGTCGTGTACACGCACTGCGTGATCGTGTGCGAGATCGCCGGGCAACTCATGGACGGCGCTGGGCCGGACGTCGACGCGGATCTCGTGCGCGCCGGGTGCCTGCTGCACGACCTGGGCGTCTACCGGCTCTACGACATGACCGGGAGGTTCGATCACAAGCGGTACGTCCGGCACGGGGTGCTCGGGCACGAGCTGCTCCGGGACGAGGGGTTCCCCGAGGAGATCTGCCGGTTCTGCTCCCGCCACACCGGGATGGGGCTGACGCGGGACGACGTCGAGCGGCAGCGCCTCCCGCTGCCGCTCGGCGACTACACGGCCGGAACCGGTGAGGAACGGCTGGTCATGTACGCGGACAAGTTCCACAGCAAGACCGATCCGCCGACGTTCGTCTCCGCCGATTCGTACGCCGTCCACGTCCGGCGGTTCGGCGGCGACAAGGTCAGGACGTTCAGGGCGATGCGCGAACACTTCGGCGAGCCCGACCTCCGGCCGCTCGCGGAGCGATAC
>NZ_SMKH01000022.1 GCF_004348515.1 Actinomadura sp. KC345
GAATGAACACCGCGTACGGGCTCGCCGGAGTCGTGCTGGTCGTCGTCGCCACGATCCTCATCGGCGTGCTCGGACGCATCTCCCGCACCACCTCCGACTTCTACGTGGCGTCCCGCACGGTCACGCCGCTGCGCAACGCGTCGGCGATCGGCGGCGAGTACCTGTCGGCCGCGTCCTTCCTCGGCATCGCCGGGCTGATCCTCGCCCACGGGGCCGACATGCTGTGGCTCCCCGTCGGCTGGACGGGCGGCTACCTGGTCCTGCTCGTCCTGGTGTCGGCGCCGCTGCGCCGCTCGGGCGCCTACACGCTGCCCGACTTCGCGGAGGCGCGGCTGGAGTCCATGGCGGTGCGCCGCGTCGCCAGCATCCTGGTCGTGCTGATCAGCTGGCTCTACCTGCTGCCGCAGTTCCAGAGCGCCGGGCTGGTGCTGCGGACGGTCACGGGCGCGCCGGTGTGGACGGGCGGCGTCCTCGTCGCCGTGGTCGTCGCCGTCAACGTGCTCGTCGGCGGCATGCGCAGCGTCACGCTCGTCCAGGCGTTCCAGTACTGGATGAAGCTCACCGCGCTCGCCGTCCCGCTGGTCTTCCTGCTGCTGGCCTGGCAGTACGACGGCGCGCCCGGCCTGAAGGCGGACACGCCGCCGCAGTTCTCCGACCGCACGACCGTCTCCGTCGGCCTCGCCGTCACCGTCGACGTCGCCGACCCCGTCCAGGTCGTCGTGGACGGACGGGTGGACGGGCGGTCCCACGAGAACGCCTCGCTCACCCTGCACCCCGGCCGGCACCACATCGCGCAGAACACGTCCGTCACCTTCCCCGCCGGCGCCGACGTGCCCCACGTCAGCGACAGGCCCGCCGCCACCGACCGCCAATGGGCCATGCCGCTGGACGGCCACCCCCACTCGCTCTACGCCACGTACTCGCTGATCTTCGCGACGTTCCTTGGGACGATGGGGCTCCCGCACGTCCTCGTGCGCTTCTACACCAACCCCGACGGGAGGGCCGCGCGCCGGACCACCGTGATGGTCCTGTCCCTGCTCGGCGCCTTCTACCTGCTGCCCGCCGTGTACGGGGCGCTCGGACGCCTGTACACCCCGGAACTGCTGATGACCGGACGGGCCGACGCCGTCGTCCTCACCCTGCCCGGACGGCTCATCGGCGGCATCGGGGGCGACCTCCTCGGCGCGCTGGTGACCGGGGGCGCGGTCGCCGCGTTCCTGTCGACCTCGTCGGGGATCACCGTGTCCGTCGCCGGGGTGATCGCCCAGGACATCCTGCGCGGCGGCGTGCGGTCGTTCCGCGCCGGGACGCTGCTCGCCCTCATCGTCCCGCTGGCGCTGGCCGTCGCGGCGCGCTCGCTCCCCGTCGCCGACGTCGTGGGGCTGGCGTTCGCCGTCGCCGCGTCCACGTTCTGCCCGCTGCTCGTCCTCGGGGTCTGGTGGCGGCGGCTGACCGTCCCGGGCGCGCTCGCCGGCCTCATCGCCGGCGGCGCCTCGGCGGGCACCGCGGTGATCGTGACGATCGCGGCCGGCCCGCCGGAGGGGCTCATCGGCGCGCTGCTGGCCGAGCCCGCCGCGTGGACGGTCCCGATCGCGTTCACCACCATGATCGTCGTGTCGCTGTGCACGCCGGGACGGGTACCGCCCGGTGTCGCGCGGATGATGGTGCGCCTGCACACTCCGGAGTCGCTCGCCGTCGACCGCGGGACGTGGCGTCCCAAACGGGTCTGACCGTTCATCGTGCGAAATGAACCGTTCGTCGACGGGGAGCGCAGACCGGCGACGATGAACGGCAGCTGACCGCAGCCCTCCGCCCGCCCCCTCGATCGTTCTCGGGCACCTCCATAGCGTGGCGCGTGACCGGCGTCACAACAGAGGAGGGGCGGTCGTGTCCGTCGATAAGAACGCCTCCGGCACCGTCTATGAACGGTTCCAGGGCACCGAGGAGTTCCAAGAACTCCGGCGCAGATTCCGCAAGTTCGCATTCCCCATGACCATCGCGTTCCTCGCCTGGTACCTGCTCTACGTCGTGCTCTCGGGGTGGGCGCGCGGCTTCATGGGCACGGAGCTCTTCGGCGCCGTCAACTACGGGCTCATCTTCGGGCTCCTGCAGTTCGTCAGCACGTTCGGCATCGCGTACCTGTACTCGCGGCACGCCGGGCGCAACCTCGATCCCGTCGCCGACAAGATCCGTGGCGACATCGAGGCGGAGGAAGCGCAGAACTCCGGAACCGCGGAGGACGGCCGATGAGTAACGAAACCCTGTCGATTCTCCTGTTCCTCACCTTTGTTGCCGCCACCCTCGCGATCACCGTGTGGGCGAGCCGCAACACCAAGGACGCCACGGACTTCTACGCCGGCGGCCGCTCCTTCTCCGGCGCGCAGAACGGCCTTGCGATCGGCGGCGACTACATGTCCGCCGCGTCCTTCCTCGGGATCGCCGGCCTGATCGCGCTGTACGGCTACGACGGCTTCCTGTACTCCATCGGGTTCCTGGTCGCCTGGCTCGTCGCGTTGCTGCTCGTCGCCGAGCTGCTGCGGAACTCGGGCCGGTTCACGATGGCGGACGTCCTGGCGTTCCGGATGAGCCCGCGTCCCGTCCGCACCGCCGCCGGGGTCTCCACCATCACCGTGTCGATCTTCTACCTGCTGGCGCAGATGGTCGGCGCGGGCGCCCTGGTCGCCCTGCTGTTCGGCTTCACCAGCGAGTTCGCCAAGGGAGCCACGATCGCGCTGGTCGGCGTGCTGATGATCGTGTACGTGGTGTTCGGCGGGATGAAGGGCACCACCTGGGTGCAGATCGTCAAGGCCGTCCTGCTGATGACCGGTGCCGCCCTGGTCACGCTGCTGGTGCTGGTCGAGTTCGGCTTCAACCTGTCCAGCCTGCTCAACGACGCCGCCGAGCAGAGCGGCAAGGGCGAGGCGTTCCTGGACCCGGGGCTGCGCTACGGCACCGAGGAGCAGGGCCTGTCCGGCAAGCTCGACCTGATCAGCCTCGGCCTCGCCCTCGTCCTCGGCACCGCCGGACTGCCGCACATCCTGATCCGCTTCTACACCGTCCCCACGGCCCGCGACGCCCGCAGGTCCGTGATGTGGGGCATCGGCCTCATCGGCACCTTCTACCTGTTCACCCTCGTCCTCGGCTTCGGCGCCGCGGCCCTCGTCGGCAGCGAGGAGATCGCCGCGGCCAACCCGGCCGGCAACACCGCCGCACCGCAGCTCGCCGAACGCATCGGTGAGATCATCTTCGGGGACGCCGGCGGCACGATCCTCCTCGCGGTCATCGCGGCGGTCGCGTTCGCGACGATCCTGGCGGTCGTGGCCGGCCTGACGCTGGCCTCGTCCTCGTCCTTCGCGCACGACCTGTACGCCCACGTGTTCCGCAAGGGCAAGGCCACCGAGCGGGACGAGGTCCGTGTCGCCCGCATCTCCGCCTTCGTCATCGGCGCCGTCGCGATCGTGCTCGGCATCTTCGCCCAGCGCCTCAACGTCGCGTTCCTCGTCGCCCTGGCGTTCGCGGTCGCCGCGTCCGGCAACCTCCCCGCGATCCTGTACAGCCTGTTCTGGAAGCGGTTCAACACCTCGGGCGCCGTCTCGGCCATCTACGGCGGCCTCGGCGCGGCGCTCTTCCTGGTGACCTTCTCCCCGGTCGTCTCCGGCGACGAGCAGGCCCTGTTCACCGACTCCGACTGGAGCTGGTTCCCGCTCAGCAACCCGGGGCTCATCTCCATCCCGTTCGGTTTCCTGTGCGGCTACATCGGCACGATTCTCAGCAAGGAGTACAACGCGCAGAAGTACGCCGAGATCGAGGTCCGCTCCCTCACGGGCGCGGGCGCCGAAAAGGCGACCAAACACTGAATCCTTCTCCTCCGCGCGTCCCACCCCTTGCCCGGAGGAGGAACAGGGTCCACCCGGACCCGCCGCGCGGGCGACCGTCGCCCGGTTCCGCGCGGTCCGCGGCCCCGCCCCCCGCCCCGGGGCGGGGCTCGGTCACATGTTGCGGGCGCCGGATCTGATCGCGTCGCGGATCCTGGCATAGGTGCCGCAGCGGCAGATGTTGCGGAGCTCGTCGAGATCGGCGTCGGTGATGTCGCGGCCTTCGGACCGGACCTGGCGGACCTTGGCCACGGCGGACATGATCTGTCTTGGCTGGCAGTAGCCGCACTGGGCGACGTCCCGCTCCAGCCAGGCCTCCTGCATGGGGTGGAGGTCGCGGCCCACGGTGGCGGGAAGGCCCTCGATGGTGACGACCTCGTCGTCCGGGCCGACCTGGGAGACCGGCACAGAACAGATGTTGACCGCCTTGCCGTTGACGTGGGAGGTGCAGGCCTGGCAGACGCCGATGCCGCAGCCGTACTTGGGGCCGGTGACGCCGAGCAGGTCGCGCAGCACCCATAGCAGGCGGACGTCGTCCTCGGCCTGCACGGTGATCTGCTCGCCGTTGAGCCTGAAGGTGTGAGTCGGCACGTCGGGCTCCTCTAGAAGGCGCGGTCAAGGCCGTCGGTCGGGGACTGCGGGGTGGACGGCTCCAGCGGGAAGGGATCGAAGGAGAGCGTGGCGTGGTTGATGGGGAACCGGGTCGGCATCGTCCCGGTGGCGCGGGCGTACGCGCAGGCCACGGCGGCCAGGGCCGGGGCCACCGCGAGTTCGCCCGCGCCGCCGGGCTCGTCGCCGCTGGGCGGCATGACGATCACGCGGGTCTCCAGCGGGGTGTTCCACTGGCGGGTGTAGAAGTCGTTGTCCCAGCTGCCTTCGAGCGGGATGCCGTCCTTGATGTGCAGGCTGGAGGTGAGCGCCATCGCGATGCCGTCGCTCAGGCCGCCGATCATCTGGGCGTCCAGCCCGCGCGGGTTGATCGGCAGTCCCACGTCCACCACGACCAGGGCGCGCGTCACGCGGGGCCCGGTGACGCCGTTCCTGATCGGGCGGTCGACGGTCTCGGGACGGCAGTCGAGCTCGACGAGGACCGCGCAGGCGGACCGGTACTCGGCGGCCAGGGCGATGCCCTGGGCGACTCCGTCGGGCAGGGACCGCCCCCAGTCGCCCTCGGAGGCCGCCTTGTCCAGGACGGCGCGCGTCTTGGAGTGCTCCAGGAACCGACGGCGGAAGGCCACCGGGTCCTCGTCCAGTTCGGCGGCGAGCCGATCCACGACCAGTTCCCGTGCGCACACCACGTTCGGTGAGTAGACGTTGCGCATGCTCCCGGTCTTGAACTTCAGCGGCACCTCGGTCAGCGTCTGCCTGGTCTGGCCGAACTTGTAGGGCGTCGACTGGCTCAGATGGAAGAAGACCTGGGCGATGGCGTCGTTGACGACGATCGGGATGTCGGCCGCGTTGGCGGTGACCATGTCGCCGAAGCCGTGGCTGAAGCTGGTCTGGGTGCTGACGTGCCGCTGCTCGTAGCCGACCACGTCCCCGCCGCGGTAGGCGGCGCGGACACGGGAGACGCTCATCGGATGCGTGCGTCCCTGGCGGACGCTGTCTGTCCGGGACCAGGACAGCTTGACCGGTTTGCCCATCTTCTTGGAGATATCCGCCGCCTCCACCGCCGCGTCGGTGTGCAGCCGCCGCCCGAACGAACCGCCACCCTCCACCACGTGCACCTTGACGGCCGACACCGGCAGGCCCAGGCGCTTGGCGATCTCGCTCTGCGCGTCGCCCGGGACCTTCAGGCTGGCCCAGATCTCGGCACCGCCGGCGCGCACGTCCGCGACCGCGACGTCAGGTTCCAGCGGGGAGTTGCTGGCGAACATGAAGGCGAACTCGGCGTCGACGGTCTTGCTGAACAGCGGCGGGCCCGACACCCTCGGCACCGCCTTGCGCAGCTTGGCCAGCACCGTGTCGTCGGACTCCCCGGCCACCGGACCGGGACGCCAGGTCACCTCCAGGGCCCTGACCGCGTCGATGCACTGGCCGAACGTCCGCCCGCGCACCGCCACCCCGTGCTTGAGCGCCGCGACGTCGGTGATCCCGGGCATGGCCCGCACGGCCGCGGCATTGCCCACCGACTCGACCGTCCCGTCGATGGTCGGCGGTCGCCGCACCATCGTCGGCAGGGCGTCCGGGACGTCCAGGTCCATGGCGAACTTCTTGCGTCCCGTCACGGCGGCCAGGGCGTCCACCCGGTTCGTCGGCTTGCCCACGACGGTGAACCGGGACATCGTCTTCGGCGACGCCGAGACCCGGGTGGTGCGCGACACCGCGGCGGCCTTCGCCAGCGACCCGTAGGACGCCCGCCTGCCTCCGCCCAGCACCGCACCGTCCTCGGTGGTGAGCTTGGACGCGTCCACGCGCCAGGCTCGCGCGGCGGTCGCCACCAGCCGCCTCCGCGCGATCGCCGCGGCCGTCCGCACCGGCGTGTAGAGCGAGCGGACCGATGTGGAGCCGCCGGTGAACTGGTTGAACAGCAACTCGGGCCGGGCGTCGGAGAGGCTGACGGTGACCTTGTCCAGCGGGAGGTCCAACTCCTCGGCGATCAGCATCGCCACGGTCGTGGTGATGCCCTGCCCCACCTCGGCACGGGGCAGGGCGAACGACGCCGTGCCGTCCTCGTGCACCTGGACGGCCACCAGCCCCGACGTCGGCGCCGACGCGAGCCGCACCAGGTCACCGACGTCGAAGACCTCCTCCGGCTGGGGAAGGGACGGCCCCCGCGCCTCGGCCGGATCACCGGTCCACTGCACGGCGACGGCCAGTGTCGGCGCCGTGATCAGATAGCCGAGGAACCTCCGGCGCCGCGGCCCCTCGCCGGGTTCGTTCGATCGTGGAGGATCGTGCTCCATGGGGCCTCCGGGCGGTCGGGGCGGGATGTAACTGCCCGCTTACTAGGGAACGCGGCAAGCATGGCATACCGCCGCCCTCCTTTGAAGACTTTATTGGCGTATCGCCAATAAGACGACGCAGACCGCCGCGGGTCACGCGGCGTTGATCCAGGAGCGGACGCGGCCGGCGGGCTCGGCGGCTCTCGCGCTCTCAAGATCTTCTATTGCTTGGCACCGCGTCGGTAACGTAGTGCGGGGCGCGGTCGGTCGGAGGGGGAGCATGGGGTACGGGAGTCACGCGAAGCGTGGTGTGCTGGCTGTCATAGGCGGCACTGTTCTGCTGACCGGTATCGCGCTGCTCGTCCTGCCGGGGCCGGGGATGCTCCTGGTACTGGCCGGGCTGCTCATTCTCGCGCGCGCGATCCCGTCCGTGGAACGGTTCGTCGAGCCGGTCCGGGTACGGGCGATCCAGGCGGCCGAGGAGAGTGTGACCTCGTGGTGGCGCCTCACCGGCTCGGTGCTGACGGGGCTGGCCCTGATCGGCGCGGGCGTGGTGTGGGGTCTGGATCCGCGGCTGCCGAGCGTCGGGTGGCGGCTGCCGCTCGGCGGATGGAGCACCGGATCGGGCCTGATCCTGTCCGGGATCATCATCTTCGCCCTCATGTACTGGAGCTTCCGGCGCGTCAGGGCGCGGCGGCCCGGCTGACCTCCGCCGCGCCGAGTTTCACGCCGCGGAATTGATCCGGGCGGCGGGGTATGACCGTGCAATGGGTATGGGCATTGTTCTTCGACTCCTCGTCGCCGCGGGACTCGCGGCGGACGCCGTCATCCACTGGCGTTTCGCGCCTGACATGGCACCGGGACCCAACACCCCCACCGACACCATCCCGGGGGACACGCTGTTCTACGGCCAGGCCGCCGCGGCCGCCGCGGCGGCCGTGCTCGTCCTGGTGTGGGCGCGCAGGTGGACGTACGCGATCGCGTTCCTGGTCGCCGCGAGCGCGGCCGGCGCCGTCATCCTCTACTACTTCGTCGATGTCGGGCAGCTGGGCCCGCTGCAGAACATGTACGACCCGTCCTGGTACATGGACAAGACGATCAGTCTCGCGGGCGAGGGCGTCGCGGCGCTCGCGGCGCTCATCGGCTTCTTCACGGTCAAGCGGACGCGGGACCGGGAAGCGGAACCCGTTCCCTACCCGTGACGCCCGGTGGAGTGGACGCCGGAAGGCCGCATCCGGCCGCATGCCGCCGGATGCGAGGGCGCCCGCAGGGGACAGTGGATATCGTTGCGTCTCCTGGCCCGCGGAGAGTCCCATGCCACCGAATTTCGACACCGGCGTCCCCAATATCGCCCGGATCTACGACGCGATGCTCGGCGGCAAGGACAACTTCGCCGCCGACCGGGACGCCGCCGACCGGCTGACCGAGGTGGAGCCGCTGGCGCCCCTGTACGCGCGCCAGCACCGGGAGTTCATCGGACGGGCCGTGCGGCTCGTGGCCGGGTACGGGATCCGCCAGTTCCTCGATGTCGGGACCGGTCTGCCCACCATGGACAACGTTCACCAGATCGCCCACCGGCAGGTGCCCGGCTCGCACGTGGTGTACGTCGACAACGACCCGAACGTGTGCGCCCATGCCCGTGCGCTGCTGGCCGACGATCCCGGTACCGTCGCGGTCGTCGAGGAGGACCTGCGGCGTCCGGAGGCGATTCTCGCCCATCCCGAGACCCGCCGCCTGATCGCCTTCGACGAGCCGCTGTGCGTGCTTGTCACGGCCGTCCTGCATTTCATTGCCGACACCGATGATCCGCACCGGTCGATCAGGGTCCTCACCGAGGCGATGTGCCCGGGAAGCCATCTGGTCATCTCCCATATCACCGATGAGGAGGTGCGCCGGACGAGGCCGGACGACAACCGGACGGGAATGGACGTGTTCGCGAAGAGCAACGCCCCCATGCATCCGAGGAACGTCCCCGATATCGAACGGTTCCTGGACGGCCTGGAAAAGCTCGATCCGGGTCTCGCGTGCATTTCAGAATGGGCCGCGCCGGCCCCCTCGGTCATCCGGGACGACCTTCGCGACACCTGGCTCGGAGCGGTGGCGCGCAAGCCCTGATCAGGGGGCGGTGACCGTCATCGGGAGGGACGCGAACCCCCGGATGTGGATGGACTGGCGGCGCCGTCCGGCGGAAGGGTTCAGATCGTAGTCGGCCACCCGGTCCACGATCTCTTCCAGGACGATCCGCGCCTCAAGCCGGGCCAGCGCCGCACCCAGGCAGAAATGCGGGCCGCTGCCGAAACTCGCCATTTCGGCGGTGTCCCGGTCCAGGTCGTACTCCTCTGCCCTTTCGAAGACCCTCGGGTCCCGGTTCGCCGCGCCGGGGAGCAGCATGATCCGGCTGCCGGCGGTCAGCCGCGTCCCGTGCAGTTCGACGTCCTCGGTGAGGGTCCGCAGCTGGGTCGGCGCGGGGGTGTCGTAGCGCAGAGTCTCCTCGACCCACCCGGCGACCCGGCCGTCGAACGCCTTGGCCCGCTGGTCGGGGTGCCGCCACGCCCAGTACACGGCGTTGCCGAGGAGGTTGGCGGTCGTCTCGTTCCCCGCCCCGACCAGCAGGTGGAGGAACGCGATGATCTCCTCGTCGGTCAGCGAGGACTCGTCCACGGCGGCGTCCAGCAGCGCGGAGGCCAGGTCGTCCCGCCGGTGCCGATGCCGGTCCGCCACGATCTCGGCGAAATGCCCCACCAGTTCCAGGAGCGCGGTGGCGCCCTCCTGGCTGATCTCCTGCGTCCCCGGTTCGCGGTGCAGCGCCGCGTCCGCCAGCCGGCGCAGCTCGGGCCGGTCCGCCTCGGGGACGCCGACCAGCTCGGAGATGACGTCGGTGGGCAGCGGCGCCGCGATGTCGGTGACCAGGTCGAACTCGCCGCGTTCCAGCGCCGCCTCGAGATGGCGCCGGGCGATCGCCCGGATGCCGGTCTCCAGCTCCGCGATCCGCCGGGGCGTGAACGCGCGCGACACCAGCCGGCGCATCCGGGTGTGCTCGGGCGGGTCCATCGCGATGAACGACATCGCCTTGCGCGCCTGCGGTCCCCAGGCCCGCTGCTCCAGCAGCGGCCCGTTGGCACTGGAGAACCGCGTGGCATCGCGGAACGCGGAGACCACGTCGGCGTGGCGGGACAGCGCCCAGAAGTCCAGCTCCTCGCTCCGGTAGAGCGGCGCCTCCTCGCGCAGCCGCGCGTACACGGGGTAGGGGTCCGCGTCGGCCTGGACGAAATCGTAGGGATTGAACTCCACGCCCACGTGCGGCCTCCCTGTCGCCTGGTGACCACCATCTCCCGACTCGTTCCCGAACACCACACCATGATCGTCAGGCGACCGATAGCGGCCAGCGGCCGCGCACCGCCGGCGCGGCCCGGTGAGCCGCATGCGGCCCGGCCCACGGGGTAGCCCCCGCGGTATGAACATCGCCGACGTCACCATCGATCTTGAAGATGCGGCGCTGCCGGGTGATCTGGCCCTTCCGGACGAGCCCGGCGGTGTGGTGCTGTTCGCGCACGGCAGCGGAAGCTCGCGGCACAGCCCGCGGAACCGGGCCGTCGCGGCCGGCCTCAACGACGCGGGGATCGGCACCCTGCTGATCGACCTCCTCACCGCGCAGGAGGACGAGGTCGACGTCGCCACCGGCGAGCTGCGCTTCGACATCGCCCTGCTCACCCGGCGCCTGGTCGGCGCGATCGACTGGCTCGCCGCCGCGCCGCCGACGGCCGGGTCGCCGATCGGCCTGTTCGGCGCGAGCACCGGGGCCGCCGCCGCCCTGGCCGCGGCGGCGCGACGTCCTGGACGCGTCGGCGCGGTGGTGTCCCGCGGAGGCCGCCCCGATCTGGCCGGGGACGCCCTCGAACGCGTCAGCGCCCCGGTGCTGCTCATCGTCGGCGCACGGGACCCGCAGGTCCTGCGCCTGAACGACGACGCGGCCGGACGGATGCACGCCGCCGAGCACAAGCTGGAGGTCGTCCCGCGCGCCTCGCACCTGTTCGAGGAACCCGGCACGCTCGAACAGGTGACGAACATGGCCGCCCGCTGGTTCGACCGCTACCTCACCCAACCCGCCACGGTGCCCTGACCACACGCCCCGGGGTTCCGAGCGCAGTGGGCCGTTACTGCATGGGCAGCGAGCGTTTGAGGATCTTGCCGGTGGGACTGGTCGGCATCTCGTCCACGAACCAGATCCGCCGCGGGTACTTGTAGGCGGCGACGCGCTCCCGGACCCACAGGCGCAGCTCGTCCGCGCCCGCGGGGGCGCGCAGCGCCACGGCCGCTGCGATCTCCTCGCCGAGCTCCGGATGGGGGAAGCCGATGACGGCGGCCTGGCGCACCGCGGGGTGCTCGTACAGGACCTCCTCGACCTCCCGGGGATACACCGTGTAGCCCGCCCGGATGATCACGTCGCGACGGCGGTCGACGAGGAAGAAGAACCCGTCGTCGTCGACCCGGCCCAGGTCGCCGGTGTGGAACCAGCCGTCGCGGATCGCCTCCGCGGTGGCCTCCGGGTTGTTCCAGTAGCCCTTCATGACGTTGGGCCCGCGCACGAGGATCTCCCCGATCTCGCCGCACGGCAGCTCCCGGCCGTCGTCGCCGACCACCCGCATCTCCACCTCGCGGACGGGCCGCCCGATCGACCCCTGGCGGCGTCCCTCGCCGCCCCGGTTGGACGCCGACAGCGGGGACGTCTCGCTCAGCCCGTAGCCCTCGATGATCGGGCAGTCGTACCGGGTCTCGTACTCGCGCAGCACGTCCAGCGGCATCGCCGAGCCGCCGGACACGCAGATCCGCAGCAGCGACAGGTCCGACACGCCCGGCTGGTCGAGCAGCGCGATGTACATCGCCGGGACGCCCTGGAACACCGTCACGCCGTCCCGCCGGATGATCTCCAGGGCGCGGCCCGCGTCGAACCGGGGGAGCAGCGTGAGCCGCCCGCCCGCGTGGATCGTGGCGTTGAGCGCGCACGTCTGGCCGAACGCGTGGTACAGCGGAAGCGCGCCGAGGACGACGTCGTCCACCCCGAGCGCGAGCATCCGCGCCACCGTCGCGGCGTTCCCGCGGAGGTTGGCGTGGGTCAGCTCGATCCCCTTGGCCCGTCCCGTCGTCCCGGCGCTGTAGAGGATCACCGCGGTGTCGCCGGCGTCCCTCGCGCAGACCTCGTGGTCGGCCGGCATCGTGCGCAGCAGCCGCCGGAACTCGCCCGGCACCACGAACATGTAGTCGGTGCGCGCGTCGGCCGTCCCCGCCTCGACGGTCTCGGCGTAGGCGTGCCAGGCGATCACCAGCCGGGCCCCGCTGTCGTCGAGGTACGCGGAGATCTCCCGCCGTTTCAGCAGCGGATCGAGCGGGACGACCACCGCCCCGATCCGCAGGGCGCCGTAGTAGACGACGGCGAATTCGGGGACGTTCGGGAGCATCACCGCGACACGGTCGCCCGGCCGGATCCCGCGCCGCCGCAGCAGCACACCCATCCGCGCGCTCATCAGCTCCAGCGCGTGATAGCTGAGCTCCTCCCGGTCAAGCGTGAGAACCGTCCGCCCGCCGAGCCGTTCGGCGGCGGCCCGGAGCCGCTCAGCGAGGTTCATGGGCCGACGGTACGTCGGCGTCCCCGTCCGTCTCATTGGTCGCGGAGACCAGTCTTTCCCGCCCGGGATTGGTGGCCGGTGGCCGGGCGGCTGCTGGTCGGGTCCTCGGTGGCCGGGTGCTCGGTGACTTGGTGACCGGTGGCAGCACGTCCTGAAGGGCGATGGCGACCAGCAGATCGACCAGGTCGGTGAAGTGCCGGAGGTTGCGCCCGGTCCGCTCCTGGATGCGGCGGAGCCGGTACTGGGCGGTGTTGTGGTGGATCTGCAGCTGCTCGGCGGCGGCGCGCAGGTTGAGGTCGGCGGCGGCGAACGCCCGGATCGTCGCGGTCAGCACCCCGCCGCGCATCCGGTCCTCCGACAGCAGTTCCGCGACCCGGGGGTCGACGAGATGCCGGGCGGTGTCGTCGGCGCGCAGCGCCATGTACTCGAACGGGGAGATCCGCGGCAGCGCCGCCACGCCGCCGTCCTCGGGCAGGAACTCCAGTATCCCCCGCGCCTCCTGGTAGGCGCGCGGGATCTGCCCCGTCCCCTCGACCACCGTGCTGATGCCCATCGCCAGCACGATGCCCTCGGCGAGGAGGTCCTTCTGGACGGACTGGAGCCGGTCGCACAGCTTCTCCGGGTCGCCGCCGGGCCCGAGCGCGGGCACGGCGACGATCTCCGCCTGCCGGACGACCGAGAGCGTGCGGTGCTTGGTGATCCCGGTCCGGGCGATCGCGGCGCACGCGGCGTGCCGGGCGTCCGCCTTGATGTCGGCCCCGACCAGCACGGCCGCCACCACCACCAGCGGGGCGCGGGTGTCGGGGTTCAGGCCGTGCGCGTGCGCGGTCGCGAGCTGCGGCCCGCGGGTGGGCGCCTCCCCGTCCAGCAGCAGCTCCACGAGGTCGCGGCTCTCCCGGACGGTCTCCGCGGCGGCGTACTGGTGGAACTCGGCGTAGGCGTTGGCGGCGTGCGTGCTGGCGAAGTCGCAGTACCGCATCAGCGGGGACGCCAGCGTCAGCGCCGCCTCGTGCCCGGCGTACGACCGGCCGGCGTGCTCGACGACCGCCTCCCAGAAGACCTGCTGGCCGACGCGGAACGCGTTGATGTAGTCGGCCAGGTCGAATCCGGCCTGGGCGCGGCGCATCGACGCGCGGCGGGTGAAGGCGATGTCCTCGAACGTGACCGTGCGTTCCTCAAGGAGGACGGCGAGCTTGGTGCGGTAGTGCCTGACCACCTGCTCGCGGACGTCGGCGCGGAACTCGGCGCCCCTCGCCTCGTAGGCGGGGATCTCCCGCCGCATGGTCTCGACGGCCTTGTCCGCCAGATCGCCGACGACATCGAGCAGTTCGGCGAGTATTCGTGAGCGTTCGGTACGGAGAGTCTCCGTACCGCTGAGCGTTCCCGTGCCGAATGCAGCGGACATGTGCGGATGATTGCTGGCTATCTCCCCAGCGTCAACGGTCCGTGACATGTCCGAGATGCACGCTGTGCGGCACGGACAATACCCAGGTCGCATCTTGGGTTCCCGTGCCCAATGTGCGTCCTGAGCGGCGGATTTTACGGTGAGGGCCCTGCACCAGAACACCGTTCTGTGGTGACCGCCCGCGCTCAGGAGGCCGGATGCTGGACGTTCACGATCTTACCGTCCGCTTCGGCGGCATCACCGCACTGGGGGGTGTCGGCTTCGCCGTGCGGAGCGGTGAGATGGTCGGCCTGATCGGACCCAACGGTGCCGGCAAGACCACCTTGTTCAACTGCCTGACCCGCCGGTACGACGCGGACGGCGGCACGGTCACCTACGAGGACGGCGCCCAGAACAAGCGGGACCTCCTGACCGTCCCTCCGCACGCCATCGCCGCGCTCGGCATCGCCCGCACGTTCCAGAACCTCGGGCTGTTCCAGCGGATGTCCGTGCGGGACAACGTGATGGTCGGCGCGCACCCCCACGGCAGGGCCGGGTTCGTCGGCGCGAGCCTGCGGCTGCCGTCCGTCCGCGGTGAGGAGCGGAGGCTGCGCGGCGAGGCCGGCGAGCTGCTCAAGCGGCTGGACCTGGCCGGCATCGCCGACCATCCCGCCGCCGGGCTGCCGTTCGGCATCCTCAAGCGGGTCGAGCTGGCCCGCGCGCTGGCCGCCAAACCGCGGCTGCTCCTGCTGGACGAGCCCGTCAACGGCCTCAGCCACGGCGAGATCGACGAGTTCGCCGGCTGGCTCCAGTCGATCCGCGACGACTTCGACGTGACCGTGATCGTCGTCGAGCACCACATGGGGTTCGTGATGGGCACCTGCGACCGGGTCGTCTGCCTGGACTTCGGCAAGAAGATCGCCGAGGGCTCGCCCGAGGAGGTCCAGCGCGATCCCGCCGTCATCGAGGCCTACCTGGGGACCGCGGCATGAGGGAGCCGAAGAGCGCCCCGGAGGCGAGCGGGGAGCACAGCATGAGCGAGGCGAAGGAATCGACGGAGACCGCGGCCGAAGGCGCCGGCCAGGGCTACCTGGAGGTGGACGACCTCCATGCGGGCTACGGCGACGTGCGCGTCCTGCACGGGGTGAGCCTGCGGGTCGGCAGGGGCGACATCTGCGCGATCCTCGGGCCGAACGGGGCGGGCAAGACGACCCTCCTGCGGGCGCTGTGCGGGATGATCCGCGGGCGCGGCGCCGTCCGCCTCGACGGAAGCCCGCTGCCCGCGCGCTCACCGGACGCCGTGGCGCGGCGCGGGGTGGCGCACGTCCCCGAGGGACGCGGGACGTTCATGCCGCTGACGGTCGAGGAGAACCTGCGGCTCGGCGCGTACGCACGGCGGAACCGGGCCGAGGTCCAGGCCGACATGGAACGTGTCTACGGCTACTTCCCGGTGCTGAAGGAGCGGTTCAAGCAGGAGGCGGGCAGCCTCAGCGGCGGCGAGCAGCAGATGCTCGCGATCGGGCGGGCGCTGATGTCGCGGCCCCGGCTCCTGCTGCTGGACGAGCCGTCCCTCGGCCTGGCCCCGCTGGTGGTCAGGGAGCTGTTCGGCATCGTCCAATCGATCAACCAGGAGGAGCGGACCACCGTGGTCGTCGTGGAACAGAACGCACATCTGGCCCTGGGCATCGCCGGGCAGGCGCACGTGCTGGAGAGCGGCCGGATCGTGCTGTCGGGGTCGGCGGCGGAGATCAAGGCCGACGAGCAGGTCGCCCAGTCCTACCTCGGATACCGGATCTAGACATGGCCGACTTCCTGCAGCAGTTCGTGGCGGGGCTGGGCGCCGGCGCGATCTACGCGAGCCTGGCCCTCGCGCTCGTGCTGATCTACCAGTTCACCGGCATCGTCAACTTCGCCCAGGGCGAGCTGGCCATGTTCGCGACCTACATCGCCTGGACGTTCGTCAACGCCGGCATGTCGTTCTGGCTCGCGCTGGTCCTCACGCTGGCGATCTCGTTCGCCGGAGGCATGCTGATCGAACGGGTGATCATCCGGCCGGTGGAGGGCGCCCCCGTGCTGACCCTCGTGATCGTCACCGTGGGGCTGTTCATCTTCGTCAACGCCGCGGCGGGCTGGATCTGGACGTTCCTGATCAAGGACTTCCCCAACCCGTTCCCGTCCGGTGCGTTCCGCGCCGGCGGGGTCAGCCTCGGCTACTCCACGCTCGGCGTGCTCGCCGTGGTGGGCGGCGTGATGGGCCTGCTCTACCTGCTGTTCCGCTACACCAAGGTCGGCCTCGGCATGCGCGCGGTGGCCACCAACCCCGACTCGGCGCGGCTGGTCGGCATCCGGGTCGGCTGGATGCTGGCGTTCGGCTGGGGCCTGGCCGCCATGGTCGGCGCGGTGTCGGGCGTCCTCGTCGCGCCGCTGCTGTTCCTGGAGCCCAACATGATGGGCGGCGTCCTGATCTACGCGTTCGCCGCGGCCACCCTCGGCGGCTTCGACAGCCCGCTCGGCGCCGTGGTCGGCGGCCTGATCGTCGGCGTCGCCGAGACGCTCGCCGGGTCGTACGTGGACGCCATCGGCTCCGACCTGAAGATCGGCGTACCGCTGGCGATCATCCTCGGCGTCCTGCTGTTGCGCCCCCAAGGCCTGTTCGGACGAGCGGCGGTGGAGAGAGCATGAGCGAGTCCGTGGAAGCCACGCAGACCACGCGGGCGGAGGCGGCAGAGCCCGCCGGGCGGCGGACCGGGCCGGAGACGCCACGGGAACGGATCGTCGCGTCAGGCGTGAGCCAATGGCGGCGGATCCTGTTCGGCGTCTTCCTGCTGCTGGCGGTGGCGGCGCCGTTCCAGCTGGTCCCGTTCCGGGTCTTCCAGCTCACGATGGTGATGGTCTACGCGGTCGCGCTGATCGGGCTGAACCTGCTGGTCGGCCACGCCGGGCAGATCTCCCTGGGCCACGGGGCGTTCTTCGCGGTCGGCGCGTACGGCGCGGCCATCATGATGTTCCACTGGGAACTGCCCTACCTGCTGACGTTCCCGCTCGCGGCCGCGCTGGCGTTCGTGATCGGGCTGGCGTTCGGGATTCCGGCGACCCGGCTCCACGGGCTGTATCTGGCCTTGGTCACGCTCGCCATAGCGATCTTCCTCGTCCCGCTGCTGAAGCGGTTCGAGTCGGTGACCGGCGGGTCGATGGGCCTCACGCTGGAGAAGCCGGAACCGCCCGGATGGACGGGACTCGCGCCGGACCAGTGGCTGTACTTCCTGGCCCTGGCCGGGACGCTCCTCGCGTCCGCGGCGGCGTACTTCCTGCTGCGCTCGCGGGTCGGCCGGGCGCTGCACGCCGTCCGCGACAACGAGGCGGCGGCCGAGGTCATGGGCGTCAAGCCCGCCTCCTACAAGCGGCTCGCGTTCGCCTGGAGCGCGATGTTCGCGGGCGCGGCGGGCTGCCTCTACACGTGGACGATCGGGTTCGTCTCGCCCGACTCCTTCACCGTGAACCTCTCGATCACGCTGCTGGCCGGGATGGTGATCGGCGGCCTCGGCTCGGCCTGGGGGCCGCTGCTCGGCGGCCTGTTCGTGATGTTCGTGCCGAGCCTGTCCCAGGACCTCAACAAGGCGGCGCCGGGGGTCATCTTCGGGCTGCTGATCATCACGGTGATGTACGTCGCCCCGACCGGGCTGGCCGGACTGGGCGGACGTACCGAGCAATGGCTCAAGAAGAAGCTCGGCAGGATCCTCCGGAAAGGGTAAGGGCATGCGTCGATCAACGGGAAGCGGCCGGTCACTGCGAGGCGGCGGGTCAGTGCGAAACCGGGGGATGCTGCGGCGGGGAACGGCGGTGTCGGCGGCCGTGCTGCTGGCGGCGACGACCGCGGCGGCCTGCGGCGGGCGCGGCGACGACGGCGGCGGCACCGCCTCCGGTGAGTGCGAGGGGCAGCAGACGACCGGTATCACCGACTCCACGATGAAGCTCGGCGGCATCTACCCGCTGTCCGGCCCGGCCTCCGCCTACGGCGACATCCCGAAGGGCATCAAGGCCTACTTCGACTACGTCAACGCCGAGAAGAACGGGCTCGACGGCCGCAAGGTGGAGTTCGTCGTCCGCGACGACGGCTACCAGCCGCCCAAGGCGGTCGAGGAGGCCCGCCGGCTCGTGGAGCAGGAGCAGGTGTTCGCGCTGTTCCAGACCCTCGGCACGCCGTCGACGACGGCGACCTGGGACTACGCGAACCAGCGGAAGGTGCCGCAGGTCTTCGTGGCCACCGGCGCCTCCAAGTTCGGCAGCGACGACAAGCATCCGTGGACCATCGGCTGGCAGCCGAACTACGTCTCCGAGGGGCGGGTCTACGCCCAGCACCTGAAGACGGAGAAGCCGGAGGCCAAGGTCGCGGTCCTGTTCCAGAACGACGACTTCGGCGAGGACCTGCTGGGCGGCTTCAAGAAGGCGATCGAGGGCAGCAAGATCAAGATCGTCCAGGAGAAGAGCTACGAGGTCACCGACCCGAGCGTCGAGCCGCAGATGCGCGACCTGGCGGGTTCGGGCGCCGACGTGTTCCTCAACATCACCACGCCGAAGTTCGGCTCCCAGGCCCTGGCCGCCGACGCCAAGATCACGGACTGGAACCCGCTGCACATCCTGAACAACGTCGCCGCGTCCGTCACGGTGCTGAAGCCGGTCGGATTCGAGAACGTCCAGGGCGTCGTGTCCTCCACGTACTACAAGGACCCGAACGACCCGCAGTGGGCGGACGACGCGGAGATGAAGCTCTACAAGGAGAAGATGAAGAAGTACGCGCCGGGCGCCGATCCGGCCGTTCCGTACCACGCCTTCGGCTGGGCGGTGGCCAGCAGCTTCCACAAGACGATGGACGCCGCCGAGTGCAAGACCCGCGAGGGCCTGCGCGACTCGGTGCGCAGCCTGAACAACGTCGAGGTGCCGATGCTGCTGCCCGGCGTGACCATGCAGACCGGCGAGGGCGACGGCTTCCCGATCGAGTCCATGCAGATGATGGAGTTCAAGGACGAGCGCTGGTCCCTGACCGGCGAGGTCATCGACACCCGCAAGCAGTTCGGCCCGGTCGGCGAGTGACCACCCACGCCACCCCACCGCCGGCCCGGCTGCCCGAGCAGCCGGGCCGGCGGCCTTTTCACCGGCTCACGGGGCAGGCTGCGCGGGGGTGTCGAACCAGGTGCAGCCTTCGGGGCGGGGTTTGTCTCGGCCGTATTCGGAGCAGGGGAGGGCGGCCAGGACCTTCATGAGGTTGCCGAAGGGGGAGAAGATCGTCCAGCCGGACGGATGCTCGCAGTCCGGGAGGGTGGCCGGGTCGGATCTGACCGTGCCCCAGGACGAGGTGTTGTCCTGCCAGCAGTTGCCGTCGCCCTGCTCGTCCCACCACACGTCCAGGCCGTTGGGGAGGGTCCGGCCGTCCGGCGCGACGCCGAAGGTGTTGTTCGTGTAGCGGTTGCGGTGCGAGGTGTCGCGGAACTTCAGCAGGTCGTTCTCGCCGCGGAGCGGGGCCGGTACCCAGATCTGCCGGAAGCCGCTGCGCCAGTTGTCGTACAGGCGGTTGTGCACGTAGTCGTTGTCGTTGCCGCCGCCCAGGAGGAGCCCGGTGCCGACAGGGACGGGCGGGGCGGGGCAGACGACGCCGCGTTCGTGGCCCCGGTCCCTGGGGAGCTTGGCGCAGGTGCCGTCCCAGACGTTGCCGTAGTAGTTGACGTTGTTGCTGTGGATCAGGTTGTTCTCGAACGTCGCGTGGTTCTGCGGCAGGCCCGGGTGGCCGGGGAAGGCGCTGTCCATCGAGACGCCCGCCGAGTTGTGGTGGAACGTGTTGTCGTGCGCGTAGACGGAGTCCCCGGCGGTGCCCGAGTAGCCCAGTGCGTTGTGGTGGGAGTCGCAGCGCTGGATCTCGATGGAGTGTCGGCGGCCGTTGAGCGGTGAGGCCGAGCCCGGGTAGATCCCGGCGTCGCCGTTGTGGTGGCCTTCGCAGTCGGTGTAGAGGCCGTGGTCGCTGGCGAAGGTGAGGAAGCCGTACTCCTCGTTCCACCGGGCCAGCGCTCGGTCGATCACGAAGCCGTCCTGCTCCAGGATGTAGACGCCGTTGAACTCGAACAGCTGCGTGGTGATGTTGCGCAGGTAGAAGCCGTCCGCGCGGTCCGAGCGGATCCCGTTGAGCTTGGCCCACGTCCCGTCGGGCCTGAACCCGCCCTCGATGACGACGTCGGTGATCTCACGGCCGGTTCCCTCCAGCTGGAGATCGCAGCGGGGGCTGTCGCACGAGTAGTCGTCGTCGTCCGGGGTCTCGTCTCCGAAGACCGCGACGAGCTGCTGGAGGTTCGGGCAGGCGTACTGCTGGGCGTAGGTCAGGAGGTCCTGCCCCTCCAGCGGGGCGCACTCCGGGCTCGGGGCGGCCCGGCTCGGCTCCTCGCGGTACGTGCCGGGCAGCACGTAGATCGTCGTGCCGCGCTCGGTGACGTCGTTCACCGCCGCCTGGATGTGCCGGTACGAACATTCGGCGAGGAGCCGCTCGTTGAGCGTCTTCAGCCGGCCGGTGTAGCCCTCGATCAGCCGGGCCGACTCCGGTTTGCACACCACCAGCCGGGGTGAGGCCGGCGCCTCGCGGTAGGCGGGGACCTTCCCCGTCCCCGCCGGAAACCTGACCTCGCGTTCGGCGTGGGCGAGTGCCGGGGCGGTCATCAGCCCCAGGACCACGGCGAACACGACTGCGACGACTGCGGTGCGCTTGCCCATGCCCGGGAATATGAACGGCATTCGCAATCTTGCCCAGACCCGCCCACCGGCCACATCGGGCCATCCGGTCCCGCGCGCCCCGGTAGGTCACCGGTCTCCGCGAGAAGTCGCACGGGAAACGGGGCGGGCTCGGAATCCGGTGGAATTCCGAGCCCGGTTCGTTGCGGTGCCGCGTTCACGGGGAGCCGGTCGGGGGAGCCGCTCGTCAGTCGTCGGGGTAGTCCGGGTTGTTGCCCGTCGGGATCTCGATGCTGATGGGGAGGTTTCCTCCGGACAGGACGAGCAGGGCCGCCACGCGGAGGATCTCGTCGAAGAGCCAGTAGAACTGCTGCAGGAGCCCAGGCCCGTCCTCCAGTTCGAGCAGGCCCTCGCGGACCCGGATGAAGGGCTCCCAGGCGACCTCGAAGACCGTGTCCCAGAAGGGGTACCTGCGGATGTGCAGCCATTCGGCGATCTCGTCACCGAGCACGTACCGGGTGAGCGCGCCGAGGATGGGCTTGGTGACGTACTTGAGGGGGCCGCCCGGGACGATCGTGGCCAGGTTGAGCAGCATGTCGGCCAGCTTGATGCCCTCGGGCGTCGGGGCCAGGATCGGGTCCAGGACCTGCCTGGCCTGGGCGTTGGCCTCGTCCCACGAGTTGGGGATGTACTCGTCCAGCACGCCGAGCAGGTGCGCGGTGACCTGCCAGGAGTGCAGGAAGGCCGCGGAGTCGTCGGCGGGGATCGGGATCTTCCACTTGACGAGGTTCTGCATGACCGTCGTGGGCAGGCTGTGCCAGGTGACCATGATGTCGGCCTGGCTGATCGGCTTCTCCTCGTCGGCGACCTTCTGCCAGTGCGGGGACTGCGGCAGCAGGTGGCGCACGCCCGCGTGCGCCAGCCGGGTCTTGACGCAGGTGACGATCATCTCGCCGTTGGGCTTGAAGGCGTTCGCCGTCCCGATGTCGTACCCGAGCTTGGCGGTCTTGGTGATGCGGTCCCTCATGTCCGCGCCGCCCTTGGAGTAGTACACGGCGCGCGCCTCGCGGGGGATGACCGTGCTCATCATCCCGCTGGCGAACCCGTAGGTCACCCCGAGGTAGAGGCCCCGCCTCTCGTTGAAGTCGACCGCCGCGTCGAGCTTGCCCTGGTCGGTCCAGGAGGGCATCTGCCGGGCCTGCTCGATCCAGTTGCGCAGTTCGGCCGGCAGCCCGCTCGGCAGCGTCTGGCCGTTCGTCCTCCAGGCCCTCAGCTTCTCGTTGACGGCGGGGACGCCGCCCCCGTCGAGCAGCGAGGCGACCAGCTGGTCGACCTCCGGGTCCCACACGCCCTTGGGGTCGGCGCCGGCGCCCGCGCCCGCCACCGAGCCCTTGGGGGACCACGTCCACAGCGCGGACGCCTGGGCGGGAGCCGCCGCGCTCAGCGCACCGAGTGCGCCCAGCGCCCCGCCGGTCATCAGCACGTTGCGCCTGCTGGGTGTTTCCATGACTTGCGCCTCCTCGGGGTGGAAGAGCACCGGCTGATACACTGAAACGTGGATCGCATCTGTGTATCATCGGTTGCTGGACACATTGTCAGCACACTGTCCCGACCCTGGCAAGACCTAGCGTGCCGATAGCCGGGGAGTGCGGCAGAATCGGTCATCTCGGGAGGGATCGTGGAACCTGTACTCTCCGTGCTCATGGCCGACTCCGGCCCGGATTCGCTGCTGGAACGCGCGTACGTCGACGCCGTCGAACAGGTCGACGAGATGGACGAGACCCGTGCTCGGATACTCGACGCGGCCTACGAGCAGTTCTCCCGGATGGGCCTCCAGCGGTCCACGATGGAGGACGTGGCCCGGCGCGCCGGCATCTCGCGGATCACCGTCTACCGGCGGTTCGCCACGAAGGATGCGGTGATCGAGCACGTGGTGCGGCGGGAGTTCCGCCGGTACTTCGACCGGTTCCTCGTCGAGATCAAGCAGGCCGAGACCGCCGCCGACCGGGTGGTGCTGGGGTTCGTCAGCTCGCTGCGCGCCATCCGGCGCAACCCCCTGATCGGCGGCCTGATGGAGACGGAACCGGACCTGGTCGTGCCGTCCATGATCGGGGACGGCGGGCGCACGCTCGCGACCGTGGGCCGGTTCGTCGCGGGGCAGCTCCGCCAGGAGCAACGCGCGGGCAACGTGTCGGACGACCTGGACACCGACTTCGTGGCCGAGATGATGGTCCGGATCTCCGCCTCCTTCCTCGCGATCCCCAGCCACCTCATCGACCTCGACGACGACGAGCAGCTCGCCGCGGTCGCCCAGCGGTTCCTCGTCCCCATGCTGGAACCGGGCACGCCCCGGATCGACCCCGTCACCCGTCCTCCGGGTCACGAGGCCGGATGACCCCTGAGCAGGCCTGAGGGAGAACGCCCGCCATACTTGGAGGAAAGTACCGACGGGCGGGCACATGTATGGCTGACGAGGTCACCGGCATCGTCGGGGCGGGCATCATCGGGCTCGCGCTGGGCCGGGAGATCGCCGGGCGGCGACCGGGGACGCGGGTCGTCGTCCTGGAGAAGGAGGACCGCGTCGCCGTCCACCAGACGGGGCACAACTCCGGTGTCGTCCACGCGGGCATCTACTACAAGCCCGGCAGTCTCAAGGCGGAACTGTGCACGCGGGGCAAGGCCATGCTGCGCGAGTACTGCGCGGAACGGCGGCTTCCCTACGACGAGTGCGGCAAGCTCGTCGTCGCCGTCGACGCGGAGGACGTCGCCCGCCTGGACGACCTGGAGGCGCGGGCGGGCGTGAACGCCGTCCCCGGCATGCGGCGCCTGGACGCGGCGGGCATCGGCGAGATAGAGCCGCACGCGACGGGACTGGCGGCGCTGCACTCCCCGCACACCGCCATCACCGACTTCACGCGGATCGCCCGGTCGTTCGCCGACGACATCGCCGCCGCGGGCGGCGAGATCCGGTTCTCCTTTCCGGTCACCGGGATCACGAGCGTGGGTGGCGGGCTGGAGGTCGCCTCCGGCGACGAGACCGTGCGGGTCGACAACCTGATCATCTGCGCGGGAATCCACGCCGACGTCGTCTCCGGCCTGGCGGGCGACGACCCCGGGCCGCGGATCATCCCGTTCCGCGGCGAGTACATGACCATCGTTCCGGAGAAGGCGCCCATGGTGCGCGGCCTCATCTACCCCGTCCCCGACCCGCGCTACCCCTTCCTCGGCGTGCACTTCACCCGGCGGGTGTCGGGCGAGGTCGAGGTGGGGCCCAACGCCGTCCTGGCCCTCGCCCGTGAGGGCTACCGCCGATCGGACGTGTCGCTGCGCGACCTGCGCGGCATCGCCGGCTGGGGCGGCACCTGGCGCATGGCACGGCGGCACTGGCGCACGGGCGTCCGGGAGATGCACGGCTCCCTGTCCAGGCGCGCCTACATGAAGGCGGCCCGGAGGTACGTCCCCGAGATCGGGGCGGGAGACGTCGTCCGCGCCGGGGCCGGGGTGCGGGCGCAGGCACTCGACCCCGACGGGAGCCTGGTCGACGACTTCCGCGTCCACCGGCTCGGCCCGGTCACCGCCGTCCGCAACGCCCCCTCGCCCGCCGCGACCTCGTCCATGGCCATCGCCGAGTACATCCTCGACGCCATCGAAGGCAAGGGCTGACCGCACCGCGCGGCCCCGACCCGGAGACGGACGCCTCCTAGCGCTCGGGGGCGGGGCCGGTGGAGTGGCGGATGGCCAGGTGGGAGGGGAGGATCACCCGGTCCCGGGGCGGGCGGACGCCGTGGCGGTCGCGCATGGCCAGGAGCATGTCGACGGCGGTACGGCCGGACTCCTCGAACTGGCCCGCGAGCGTGGTCAGCGGGGGAGAGCAGAAGTCCGCGCCGAAGATGTCGTCGTAGCCGACCACGCTGAGGTCGCCGGGTACGGACACGCCCCGTTCCGCGCAGCGGCGCAGGACGCCGATGGCGAGCAGGTCGTTGTGCGCGACCGCGGCGGTCGCGCCGGTCCCGAGCGCGGCGTCGGCCGCGGCGGCGCCGCCGGCCATGGTCGGGGGGAAGGGGCCGATCCGGCGGGCCGCGATGCCGTGCCGGCCGGCGGCCGGCGCCAGGGACTCCCAGCGGCGCGCACCCAGCCAGGAGCGGGGCGGTCCGCCGAGGAAGACGATCGAGCGGTGCCCCAGCGAGGCGAGGTGCTCGACGATCTGGCGGGTGCCCTCGGCGTGGTCGACGATGACGCTGGGCACGTCCGCGACCTCGCGGCTGATCAGGACGAGCCGGTGACCGGCCGAGAGCCCGGTGATCTCCTCGTCGGACATGCGGCTCGCCGCGATCACGAACCCGTCCACCGACGGCCCGAGCCGTTCGATGTTGCGCGCCTCGACCTCGGGTGACTCCTCGGTGTCGCCGACGATGAGCGTGCAGCCCGCGGCCCGCGCCTGGTGCTCCGCGCCCCGGATGACCCCGAAGAAGTGGGGGTTGGTGATGTCCGAGACGAACAGCGCGAGGGTGTCGGTCCGGCCGGAGGGCAGCGCGCGGGCCAGGGTGTTCGTGCGGTAGCCGAGCCTGGCGGCGACGTCGGCCACCCGTGCCGCGGTGGTGGCGTTGACGCGTCCGGGGTTGGACATCGCGCGCGACACGGTGGACGGCGACACCCCGGCCTCCTTCGCCACGTCGTAGATCGTCGGCCGCCCGCCGCCCGCCTTGCCGTCCGCCACCCGGCCACCTTCCGCTCGCCCTGCCGCACCGGCCCAGTCTTCCATGATGGAAAGTTTTGGCAACCGCTTGCCATCCCCCGAACAGTGATTTTAGGGTCAACGACACATTCGAGACATGTGGCGGGGGTCACAGCGGAACGCCGCCGCCCGAGCGAAGAACGGATCTCATGTGGGCAATCGTCCTGACGGGACCCCGGCGTACGGAGGTCGTCGACTCCTGGGCGGAGCCGGAGCCCGGTCGCCACGACGTGGTCGTCGCGATGAGCGCGGTCGGGCTGTGCGGGTCGGACCTCGGCGTCCACGACGGCACCCGTCCCACGCCCGCCCTGCCCTGGGTGCCGGGCCATGAGGGCGGCGGACGGATCGTCGCCGTCGGCTCGGCCGTGCGCGACCGCCATGTCGGGCAGCACGTCGTGGTGGAGCCCAACTACTGCTGCTTCTCCTGCTCACCGTGCGTGCGCGGCATGACGTCCGGCTGCGAGAACAGGGTGAGCCCCGGCATCACGGTGCCGGGGCTGCTGGCCGAGCGGGTCGCCGTCCCCGCGCGGTTCGCCTGGCCGCTGCCGGACCCGGTCGGCTCCGAGGTGCTGGCCTGCGTCGAACCGTTTGCGGTCGCGCGGTCGGCGGTCCGGCGGGCCGGGGTGGTCCCCGGTACCGACTGCCTGGTCGTCGGCGCCGGATCGCAGGGCCTCCTCACCTGCCTGTCCCTCCTTGAGGCCGGGGCCCGCGTGTTCGTCACCGACCCCCGCGCCGACCGGGTCGCGGTCGCCGAGCGGCTCGGGGCCGAGCCCGTCGCGTCGGGGCCGGACGCCGCGGACGGGCGCTCCTTCCCGTTCGTCTTCGACACCGCCGGGGTCCCCGCCGCCTGGGAGACGTCGGCGCACCGGGTCGCGACCGGCGGAACCGTCATGGTGATCGGCATGAGCAACGAACCGGTGGGGCTGTCGACCATGGAGCTGACGCGGCGGCAGCTCCAGGTGCGCGGCTCCCTCATCTACGACCACCCGGACGACTTCGCCGCGACGGTCGCGACGGCCGCGGGCGCGGCACCGCGGCTCGCCGGGCTGCTGCGGCCGGGCGTCCCGCCGTGGGAGGCCGAGCGCGCCTTCGCCGAGGCCCGGACGGCCCCCGGCAAGTCCTGGATCGACCTGTCCGGATGGGGGGAGGACGACCGATGACCTCTGCCACCGCGTCGCCCCCGGGACGCCGGCCCGGCCGCGTCCTGAGGGCGCTGTCCCTCGCCGAGGCGGTCACGGGCGCCCTCCTCCTCGCGGTGATCGGCTCGCTGATGCTGCTGCAGGCCGCGCAGCGCTACCTGCCCGGCGGCGGCTGGGTCTGGACCGGTGAGCTCGCGCGGTTCTCCTTCGTCTGGCTCACCTTCGCCATGGCCGGCTACCTCGCGGCACGCGACGGCCACATCACCCTCAAGCTCATCGACATCGTGGCCGGGCCCCGGCTGCTGCGCCTCATCGGCGCCGCCGCCAACATCACGGTCGCGATCGTCTGCCTCAACCTCCTCTACGAGGCGTGGGCCCTGGTCATGGACGACGACGGGCAGACCTCGCCCTCGCTCGGCATGCCGATGCGCCTCTTCTACGTGATCCCGATCGCCGGACTCGCGCTCACCACCGTCCGCTCGGTCGTCGCCGTCTTCCACCCGGAACCCGAGGCGGACGGGGACGAGACAGACGAGACGGATGGGACGGGCGAGGACGGCCCCGCCGGCCCCGACGACCGAGAGGAGCGGCAGCCGAAATGACCATGGCGCTGCTCGGCGCGGCCATCGCCGTGCTCCTGCTGCTGCGCGTCCCCGTGGCGTTCGCGCTGCTCGGCCCCTGCCTCACCTACGTCTCGTTCGAGGGCTACTCGGCGGGCCTGAGCATCCGGCAGGCCACCGAGGCGGTCAACAGCTTCCCGCTGCTGGCCGTCCCGCTGTTCATCCTCCTCGGCGTCGTCGCCAACCACGCCGGCATCGGCGACCGGCTGTTCGGGTTCGCGCTCGCCTGCCTCGGCCGGATCAGGGGCAGCCTCGGCTACGTCAACATCGGGGTGAGCCTCGGGTTCTCCTGGATGAGCGGTTCGGCGCTCGCCGACTCCGCCGGCCTCGGCAAGATCGAAATCCCCCACATGGTCCGGAACGGGTACTCGCGGCGGTTCGCCGTCGGCCTCAGCGCCTCGTCCAGCCTGCTCGGACCGGTCATGCCGCCCAGCATTCCGGCGGTGGTCTACGCGGGCATCGCCGGCGTCTCGACGGGAGCGCTGTTCGCGGCCTCGGTCGCCCCGGCGTTCCTCATGGCGGCGGGACTGGCCGCCATGGTCGCCTTCCTGGTCCGCCGCCGGGACGACCTGCGCGGCGACCCCTTCTCCTGGGAGCGGTGGCGCCGGGCGGCGGTGCGCGTCCTGGGGCCGGTCGGCGCCCCGGTGATCATTCTCGGGGGCATCCTCGGCGGATGGTTCACCCCCACGGAGGCCGCGGCGGTGGGGTCGGCGTACGTGATCGTCCTCGGTGCCGTCTACCGCCGCATCGCCTGGCGGGACATGTTCACCATCGCCAAGGAGACCGTCGCCACCACGGCGTCGATCACCCTGATCATCGGGGCGTCCGGGCTGCTCGCCTGGATCCTCGCCCGCGAGCGGGTCCCCCAGAAGATCTCCGAGACGATGCTCGGCCTCACCGACAACGCCGTCGTCTTCCTGCTGCTGGTCAATCTGCTGATGATCCTGCTGGGCGCCATCCTGGAGGGCATCTCGGTCCTGGTGATCACCGTCCCGATCCTGCTGCCGATCGCCGCCGAGTTCGGCGTCGACCCCATGCACTTCGGCGTGATCATCATCATGAACCTGATGATCGGGCTGCTCACGCCGCCGATCGGCGCGGTCCTGTACGTCATGAGCCCCGTCGCGCGGATGCCGGTGCACGAGGTCTTCCGCGGCACCCTTCCGTTCCTGCTCCCGCTCCTGGTCGTCCTGATGCTGGTGACCTTCGTCCCCTCGATCGTCACCTTCCTGCCCAAGTTGCTCGGCCTGTAGCGACTCGACCCCCACCCCCTGTGAGGAGCAAGGCACATGCCGAAAACCCCCCACAAAGCACTGCTGGCCCTGACCACGGCGGCCGTCCTGGCGACGGGCTGCGCCGCGATGAACAGCGGAGACGACGGAGGAGACGTCAAGCTGTCCTTCGCCAACAGCTACACCGACAACCACCCGCACACCCGCTGCGGGATCAAGGCCGTCGCCGACACGGTCAACGGCCGGGACCTCGGCGTGACGGTCGAGACCTTCCCCAACAGCCAGCTCGGCAACGACGACACGCGCTTCACCTCCGTCAGGTCCGGCGACCTCGACATGGACGTGCAGGGATCGTCCGCGCTGGCCGGGGCCTACGCGCCCATCGGCGTCCTGGACATGGCCTACGTGTTCGACGGGCCGGACCACCTGTTCGCCTTCTTCGACGGGCAGCAGGGCACCGAGCTGAAGGACGAGTTCGGCAAGGCGACCGGCACCCGCGTCCTGGGCGTCTGGTACTTCGGGATGCGGCACTTCTCCGCCAACAAGGCGATCCGCAAGCCCGACGACCTCAAGGGCCTGCGGATGCGGTTCCCCGACTCCAAGATCTACCTGGAGAACGCCAAGGCCGTCGGCGCCACGCCCACCGCGGTCGCGTTCGAGGAGCTGTACCTCAGCCTCCAGCGCAAGACGATCGACGGGCAGGAGAACCCGATCCCGACGATCGCGGAGAAGAGCCTCGAAGAGGTCCAGAGCCACGTCAGCCTCACCGGTCACCAGACCGGTTCCCAGCTCATCGTCATCAACGAGGAGACCTGGAAGAAGCTCTCGTCCGAGCAGCAGCAGGCACTCCAGAAGGCCGTCAAGGACACCCGGGCCGCCAACCGGAAGTGCATCGAGCAGGACGAGGCGAAGATCGTCGCCGAGTGGAAGAGCAAGGGCGAGCCGACGATCGTCGACGACGTCGACACCAAGGCGTTCTCCGACAAGGCCAGGAAGTACTTCACCGAGAACCTCGAAGGCGAGCAGGCGGAACTGTTCACGTCGATCCGCTCCACCGCTTCCTGACCCGCCCGCGCCCGGCTCGCCGAGGCCCGCCCGTGCGGCGCCCGGCGAGCCGGGCATGGACGTGAGACCGGCCGCCCCGGGAATGGGAGGGAACGCCATGCGACGCTCGATCGCGACCGTGTGCCTGTCAGGCACGCTGGAGGACAAGCTGGTCGCGGCCGCCGCCGCCGGATTCGACGGCGTCGAGATCTTCGAGAACGACCTGCTCGCGTGCCCGCTCGGCCCCGAGGAGATCGCCGAACGCTGCGCGGGGCTCGGGCTGGCCGTCGACCTCTACCAGCCGTTCCGCGATTTCGAGGCCGTCCCGGAGGAGCTGCACCGGCGCAACCTGCGCCGGGCCGGGCACAAGTTCGCGCTTGCGCGGCGGCTGGGCGCCGGCGCCGTCCTGGTGTGCTCGTCGGTCGCGCCCGAGGCCGTCGACGACGACGCCTTGGCCGCCCGGCAACTGCGCGACCTCGCCGACCTCGCCGCCGACCACGGTCTCCGTGTCGCCTACGAGGCGCTGGCCTGGGGAAAGTTCGTCCGGACGTGGGAGCGTTCGGCGGACCTCGTCCTGCGGGCCGACCACCCCGCGCTGGGCCTGTGCCTCGACAGTTTCCATGTGCTGTCACTCGGCGGCGACATCGCGGGCATCACGGAGTTCCCCGCCGAGAAGCTCTTCTTCCTCCAACTCGCCGACGCCCCGCATCTGCGCATGGACGTCCTCCAGTGGAGCCGCCACCACCGGCTCTTCCCCGGACAGGGCGCCTTCGACCTCGTCGGCTTCACCTCGAAGGTGCTCGCGGCCGGGTACCCGGGCCCGCTGTCGCTGGAGGTCTTCAACGACGTCTTCCGGCAGGCGCCCCCCGACCGCGCGGCCGTCGACGCGATGCGCTCCCTGACCGTCCTGGAGGAGGGGCTCGTCCGCGCCGCCTCCGGGACGGCGGCCCACCGGGCCCCGCCGCCCGCACCCGCCCCGGAGGGCTTCGCCTTCGTGGAACTGGCGGTCGACGCCGAGTCCGGCACCGAGGTGGCCCGGACGCTGGCCGCCACCGGGTTCGCCCATGTCGGGCAGCACCGGTCGAAACCCGTGCAGCTCTGGCAGCGGGGGGACGCCCGCGTCCTGCTCAACGCCACCGGCGCGCCCCGGGCCGCCATCGGCGCGTTCGCCGTCGAGACCGGCGACCCCGAGCGCGCGGCGCGGCGCGCCACCGCGCTGCTGGCCCCCGTCCTGCCGAGGACCCGCGGCGCGGCCGAGGCCGACCTGACCTCGGTGGCCGCCCCGGACGGCACGGCCGTCTTCTTCTGCCGGACCGGCGCCGCGGACGGCTGGCTCGGCGACTTCATCCTCTCCGGCGCACCGGGCCCGGACCGGACGGGCGTCACCGCGATCGACCACCTCGCCCTGTCGCAGCCCTTCGACGCCTTCGACGAGGCGACGCTGTTCTACCGCTCCCTGTTCGGCCTCGCGCCCGAGCACGACGCCGAGCTCGCCGCGCCGTTCGGGCTCGTCCGCAGCCGGGCCGTCTCCGACCCCGGCCGCAGGCTGCGCCTCCTGCTCGACGGCACCGTGCTCCGCCGCGGCGCGTGGGCCCCGGCCGTCCCCGACCCCCAGCACGTGGCGTTCTCGACGGACGACATCTTCCGCACCGCACGGGCCCTCCGGGATCGCGGCGCGCCGGTCCTGGAGGTCCCCGCCAACTACTACGACGACCTGGACGCCCGGCTCGCCCCCGACCCCGGCCTGCTCGCCGCCCTACGCGAGCACAACGTCTTCTACGACCGGGACGGCGACGCCGAGTACTTCCACCTCTGCACCGAGATCCTGGGGTCGCGGGTCTTCTTCGAGATCGTCCAGCGGTCGTCCGGCTACACCGGCTACGGCACCGCCAACGCCCCCGTCCGCATGGCCGCCCACCGCGCCGCCCACTCCAAGAACCGCCTCGACCGGTCCGAACGAAGATGAGAGCCTTTTCATCCCGCTTTCATCTCAGGCCGGGGCGCTCTTCCGGGAGCGCTCCAGGAACCAGTGCCCGCGGACGTTCTCCGCGGCGGTGTGGAACGGGTGCTTCTGGTCGGTCATCTGCCGATACAGGAACTCGGTGGCCGTGCAGTCGAAGCGGCTGCCCTCGTCGAGGCTGTCCACGGCGTAGACGGGCCACCGGTCGGGGTCGGAGCCCTCGGTGATCCAGAAGTAGTTCTGCTCGTGCTCGTTGTTCGACCAGGGGATCAGCCCGCCCGGGGCCGGGAACGGCGGATGATCGCCGCCGAACGCCAGGTCGTCGCCGGCGTGGTACTCGGTGTGCCAGATGAGTTCCTCGGGGTGGAAGACATTGAAGAACCCGTTGAAATCGCCGTCGCAGCCGAACGTCTCGACGAGCCGCCTGTAGTCGTCCGGCAGGGGTGTGCCGAGCCGCGTCTCGACCGCGCCCCAGTCGGGCGCGGGGACGGGCGACGACGGCCCGCCCGTGACCGCGACCAGCCGCTCCACCCACGTCAGCTCCGCGGGCGGCTCGACCGGCTCCGGGATGGTCCGCCTCGCGACGGCGACGACCAGGCGGTCCTCCGCGTCCTGCCCGACCGCCACCGCCCGCATGCCGTGTGCCCAGGCGTGGTCCCAGTCGTGCCCGTCCGGGAGGTCCATCGGCGGCTCGCCCCTCCAGTACACACCGGGGTACCACCTGCCGAATTCGGCGCCGATGCCGTCGTCGGAGACAAGCACGCACGTGTGCCCGTCCCCGTGTCCCGGCTGCGCGCATGTCAGGTCACCGGCCTTCGCCTCCATGAGGCGGTGCACGGTCGCTGTCAGTTCCTCGCGGTCCATGGGAAGTCACTCAAGCACCCGAGAGGGGCATCACGGGGCCGATCATGGCAAAGGGGTCGGCCGCAGATGCGCGACGACGCGACCGGACTCGGGTTCCCGCCCGAAGACGACGATGCGGGCGAGGACGGCGACGGCCAGCAGGCACGCCCCCATCTCCATGCCCTCCTCAAGGCTCGTGCCGAGCGCGTAGACCGCGTCGGCCCCCTGCCTGTTCATCCATCCGTTGACGGCCTCCACACCGAGCGCGCCCGAGATGTAGACGGCCAGTGCCGAGAGCAGGCCGACGCGCTGGTCGCGCGGCAGGCCGCGGGCCCACAGCACGGCCGCCACCACGCCGCACAGGGCCATCACCGCACCCGGCAGCACCCACGCGAACGTCGGCAGGGACATGCCGACGCCGTTCGCCCACTGCTTGCCGAGCCCGGCGAGGCGCTCGTGGACCTGCACGGTCTCGTCGATGCTCAGCCAGGCCGCGGCGGCGGCGAGCGAGAGCCACGACAGGCGTCCCGGCCTGGCGCCGGGGCCGGTGAGCAGCGCGGCGAGGACCGCCATGCCCGCCACCGAGAGCAACAGCGTGCTGTTCCACCAGGTGGCGAGGTTGCCCTCGGACCCGATGTTGAACAGCCGCCTGAGGGCGGGGATCGGCTCGACGTACTCGTGGTAGGCCCGGAGGGCGAAATCCACGGCGAGCAGCAACGCGGTCGCGCCGACGGCGACCAGCAGCGGACGCCGCAGGGGGGACGGCGGCCGGGGCGCGGCGGCCGGTGCCGCCGCGTTGCCGGAGCCGGTCGGCAGGGTGGCGTTTCCAAAGATCATGGCGCGAAGTTAGGGACGGCAGATGAGAAACTGGGTCGGCAGCTCGCCGCCAAGGAGGACGGATGTCGGCAGACCCGCCCAGACCACCCGCGCAGCGCGCGTCTGACGCTGACCGCGATCGGGTCATCGAACTGCTGCGCGCCGCCGTCGCCGACGGCCGCCTCGACCCGGTCGAGTTCGACGAGCGGCTGGACGCGGCCCTGGCCGCCCGCACCATCGAGGCGCTGACCCCCCTCGTCGCCGACCTGATCGCGGCGCCGGGCGGCGGCGCACTCGCACCCCCGTCCGCCGGGACACTGGCCGAGCCGGCCCCCGAACGGCTCACCATCAAAGAACGCCACGGCCCGGTGCGCCGCGAAGGCCGGTGGACGCTGCCCCACCGGCTGGCGCTGCGCACCGCGTGGTGCGAGGTGATGCTGGACCTGACCAACGCCGTGCGCAGCGCACCCGAGCTGGTCATCGACCTGCGGGTGAACGGCGGCAACGTGGAACTGGTCCTCGCGCCGGACATGGTGGTGGACGCCAACGACCTGTCGGTACGGCACGGCTCCCTGGAGATCACCAGCGACGCGGGCGACGGCACACCGGCGACGCTGCACGTCCGCCTGGTGGGCCGGATGCGGCACGGACGGGTTGCCACCCGCTGGCAGGCACCGCGCTAAGGGATCAGGACACCGGGGTTCAGGATCCCGGCCGGGTCGAGGGCGGTCTTCGCTGCGGTCAGCGCGGCGGCGAACGGGTCGGGCCGCTGCCGGTCGTACCAGGGGCGGTGATCGCGGCCGACCGCGTGATGATGGGTGATCGTGCCGCCGTTCGCCGCGATCGCCTCGGACACGGCGGCCTTGATCTCGTCCCACTGCGCGACGGTGCTGCCCCAGCGGCCGGACGCGTAGACGCCGAAGTACGGCGCGGGCCCGTCCGGGTAGACGTGGGTGAACCGGCAGGTCACCACACCGTCCGCCGCGACCTCCTGCATCGCCCTCCGCGCCGCCTCGGTGACGGCGCCGTGCAGCTCCTCGAACCGGTCCCAGGTGCACGCGGTCTCGAAGGTCTCGGCGATCATCGCGTGCCTGGCCAGCGCGTCCCGCTGGTAGGGCATCCGCAGGAACGACGACCGCCAGGTGTCGCCCGTGCCCGCCCCACCGGACTCGTCCCGGACCTCGCCGCCGTGGTCCCGGCACAGCTCCAACGCCCGGTCCAGCGACGCCTGCACAGGATGATCGGCGGACTCGAACGCGAGCAGCAGCACACCGCCCTCGACGGCGACCCCGGTGTTGATCAGCGCCTCGGCGGCGTCCAACAGCCGGCAGTTCGCCGGATACAACCCGCTCTGCGCGACCGCCCGGGTCGCCGCCACCGCCGCGCCGTAGTCGGCGAACCGCACCGACGCCTTGGCCCGCCATCGCGGACGCTCCTGCACCCGCATCCACGCCTCGGTGATGATCCCCAGGGCGCCCTCACTACCGAGAAAGAGCCGGTCGGGGGACGGCCCGGCGCCGGAGTCCGGCAGCCGCCGTGACTCGCTCACCCCACTCGGCGTGACGACGCGCATCGACTCGACCATGTCGTCGATGTGGGTGTAGAGCGTCGCGTAGTGCCCACCGGACCGGGTGGCGAGCCAGCCGCCGAGCGTGGAGAACTCGAACGACTGCGGGAAGTGCCGCAGCGTCAGCCCGTGCGGCCGGAGCTGCTCCTCCAGATGAGGCCCGAACACCCCGCCCTGGATGCGAGCGGCCCGGCTGACCGGGTCGATCTCCACCACCCGGTCCAGCCGCTCAAGATCGACGGTGACCACCGGGCGGTCGTCGAACCGCGGCTCGACGCCCCCGACCACCGAACTGCCACCGCCATAGGGGATCACGGCGATCCCGTCCCGCCCGCACCAGTCGAGCAGGTCGACAAGGTCACGCTCGTCGCGAGGCCGGGCAACGAGATCCGGCACATGCCGCAGATTCCCATGCAGGTTGCGCACCACGTCCCGGAAGGCCTTCCCATGCGCGTGCGCAGCACGATCCCCCGGCTCATCGGAACACAACCCGGCAAGCGCCTCCGGCGCCCGAACCCGGGAGGCGGCCAGGCCGAGCGCGTCGACGTCCGGCGCCTCATGCCCGACCAGCTCCCCGGACGTCAGCGCCCGCACCCGCGAGAGCAGGGCATCCAGCTCCTTCCCCCGCACCGCGTCCTCGACATTGCCCCAACCCCACCACGACCGCCCCATCACCGCTCCTCACCGCGCTTCCAGGATGAGGGCAGCCTGCCATGCCGACCGGGTGAGCGCCGTCCCGGAGGTCCTCGACCCGGCCGCTGTGGAGGATGGCCTTATGGCCGCCTGTCCTGTGGGCGAGGGGGCTGGGGCGCGGGAAGTGGGAGGGCCAGCCCGGTCTTGACGGTGTCGAAGACGACCAGGGTCTCGTAACGCTTGATGTTGTCGTCCGCCTTGAACAGGCGATCGCCGAGACGGCCGCACTCCCGCGTGCTCCGCGCGGCCAAGACGACCACGTAGTCCCACGGGCCCGCGACCCGGTAGCACTGCTGGACCTGCGGGCTCGCGAGCAGCCGTTCGGCGAAGGCGTCGTGATGCTCGAACGACTCCTGGTTCAGGGTCACCAGGACCACGGCCAGGACGGTGGGACCGAAGCGGTGCGGGTCGAGCACGGCGACCTGCCTGGCGATGAGGCCGTCCCTGCGATAGCGGGCGATCCGCCGCTGGACGGCGCTCAGAGAGAGCCCGACCTGTTCGCCGAGGTCGTGCAGGGTACGTCCGGCGTCGTGTTGGAGCAGGTCCAGCAACAGGGCGTCGATTTCGTCCAGCTGCGGTGGCGGTGATTCGGGCACGCAAGATTATTGCGTTGCGGCACAAGAATTCTCAATCGCTTCGATCGGGAGTTCGATTAGCCTCGGCCAGGCCTGGAAGCACCCGAGCAAAGGCGGCGCGCATGGATCTGGACGTTGCGACGGAGCCGCGACTTGGAGGAGGGGAGCAGGTCATGGCGGTTTCAGTGCTTGACATGTCGATGTCGCTCGACGGGTATATCGCGGGCCCGGACGACAAGCCCGGCAACCCCGGGGGTGACGGCTTCGCCCGGCTGCACGAATGGGGCCTCACGCCGGAGGGCGAATTCCACCGGTCCGGTCAGGCCGGTGAGGTGCTCGGCGAAATGGCGGCGGCCGGCGCGGTCCTGGCGGGACGGCGCACCGCGGAGCAGGTCGATCACTGGGGTGGTGATCACCACGGTCAGGGGATCCCGGTCTTCGTGGCCAGCCATCGGCCGCCCGCCCCGTCCGTGGCGGACCATCCGCTGGTGACCTACGTGACCGAAGGGATCGAGAGCGCGATGGCACAGGCCAAGGCCGCCGGAGACCGGCACGTGCACGTGATCGGCGCCTACACGGCGCAGCGGGCGATCGAGGCCGGGCTGCTGGACGAGGTGCGGATCCATCTGGTCCCGGTGCTGTTCGGCCGTGGCCGGCGGCTGTTCGACGTGCTGCCGTCGCGCGTGGAGCTGGACATCGTCCGGGTGATCGACACACCGGAGGCCACCCACATCCGCTACCGCATCCGCCGCTGAACCGGTCGGTGACGCTGGGATGGTGGACGCAGTGAAGCGCATCGGCATCATCGGAGTCGGCGAGATCGGCCGGGCCATCGTGACGGGCCTGTGCGACGGGGCCCGCACGTCGCCGGAGGTGTTCCTCTCCCCTCGGGGGGCGGGCACGGTCGCGAACCTGGCCAAGCGCTTCGAGGGCGTGCGGGTGTGCGCCCGCAATCAGGAGGTGATCGACCGTTCCGAGGTGGTGGTCATCGCCGTGCGCCGCGAGGACCGGCACGACGCACTCGCCGGCTTGAGGGTGGACCCCGGCAAGCCAGTCGTCAACGTGATGGCGGGCGTCGGCATCGATGACCTGCGCCGGACACTGGCCACCGACGCCCCGCTGGTACGGGCCATCCCCCTGCCTGCCGTACGCGAACGCCGCTCGATCACGGTCACCTACCCGTCGCACCCTGCGGTGAACTCCCTTTTCGAGCGCTTGGGCGGGGTGCTCCCGGTCGAGGACGAGGCGGCCTTCAACGTTCTCTCCGCGCTGACGGGAACGCTGACCACGCACTACGCGTATCTCGCCACGCTCACCTCGTGGGCCGTCGGCCACGGCATCGATTCCGGCGACGCTGGCGACTACGTCCGCAGCCTCTTCCTGGGAGTCGGCCGCGCCCTGACCGACGAGACCCGCTCCCTGCACCGGCTCGCCGCCGACCACGAGACCCCGAAGGGAAGCAACGAACGCATCCGCACCACATGGTTCACTCCGGCCAACGCCGAAGCCCTCACCAAGGCCCTCGATGAACTCCTCACCGACCTTGAGAACCCGTCCGTGTGAGGGCGCTGGTGAGACGCCCTGGCATGCGTGCTGGGCCCGGTGTCGATTCCGTCCAAGACGGCGCCGCGTCCCCGTTCTAGTGTGAGCCTGGTAGCTCGCCCGAACATGAGGAGAAGGCACTATGCGTGAGTTGGTCTACACCGGTTTCATGTCGCTCGACGGTGTTGTGGACTCCCCCGGCGGCGGGCCGGAGGAGGAGCACCGCAGCGGCGGCTGGGTGTTCAAGGACCTCGAGTTCGTCCCGGAAGCCTGGTCGCTGAAGGCCGAGGAGCTCGCCGACACGACGGCGCTGATGTTCGGACGCCGCAGCTACGAGGCGTTCGCCGCGGTCTGGCCCGGCTCGGAGGACCACGCCGACTACAAGGAACTGCCCAAGTACGTGGTGTCGACCACGTTGGCCGACGACGCCCTTGTCGACGGGTGGGGGCCGACGACGATCCTGCGCTCGACCGAGGACGTCGCCGCGCTCAAGGAGGGCGAGGGCGGCGCGATCTTCATCCACGGGAGCGCGGAGCTGGCCCGGCGGCTGTCGGACGCGGGCCTGATCGACCGGTACAACCTGCTCGTCTTCCCCGTACTGCTCGGTGCCGGGAAGAGCCTGTTCGGGCGGGCCGACCGCGACAAGCACATGCTGAAGCTCCGGGAGTCGGAGAGCTACCCGAACGGGATCCTGAAGCTGGTCTACGGCGTCGAGCGCTGATCGAGGTCGAGGCCGATCGCGCCGCCGGCGCCCTTGCGCAGTTGCCCGACGGTCCGTCCGACGTAGGAGCGCAGCCCGGGCCAGGTGCGGTTCGTCGAAGTAGTCGAGCTTGGCGACGACGGTGGCGGCCGGATCACCGGCCGCCAGCAGCCCCGCCGCCGTGCGGGCCCGCTCGATCTGCCGGATGGCGCCCCGTGTCAGCCCGGTCGCGGCGCGGAACCGGCGTTCGACCGTGCGCCCCGAGACGTCCGGGCGGTGACCCCGCAGCACCTCGGCGACGAGCGGGTCACCGACCACGATGCCGGCCTGGACGAGACGCCCGACCAGGGCCTCGGCGTCGTCGGGGCCGGGCGTCTCCCACCGCGCGCCGTCCAGCCGGAACGTCCGGCGCGTGGTGTCGGGAAGCTCGACGCCCGCGTCGACCAGCGCCGATGTGGGCACGGCCCGCAACGAGGTCCCCACCGCGAACTCGATACCCGTGAAGTTCGCGCCCTCCGGCACCGGCGCCATGCCGGTGCGGGTCTCGGGACCAGTGATGCTCGTGTACGCCCGGCCGTCCTGCTCCCAGAACACCAGCCCCCAGCGCACCCCCGCCACGGACGTCATCTCCGTGACCTGCTCGCTCGTGCAGGTCCAGACGGTGTCGATCCACGGCGAGTCGGACTCGCGTGACCCGAAGCGCATTTCCACGGACGCAGAATACGCCGCGTCGCCTGATCAAGGACGCGGCGGCGCGTCGTGGGTGCGTGAACGTGCCGGGTGGACGGACTACGCGGGGAAGGGGCCGGCTCGGCCCAGGAGGGCCTGGACCGGGTTGGTCAGGCGGTCGGATAGCCAGGCTGCGGTTTCGGTGACCGTGCTCAGGTCGATGCCGGTGTCCATGCCTGTGCGGTCGAGCATGTAGTGGAGGTCTTCGGTGGCGATGTTGCCTGTCGCGGCGGGGGCGAAGGGGCAGCCGCCGAAACCGCCGGTGCTGGCGTCCAGGGCGCTCACGCCGTGGTCCAGGGCGGCCATCGCGTTGGCGTAGCCGGTGTTGCGGGTGTTGTGGAAGTGGCAGCGCAGGGGGATGTCCGGAGCGATCCCCCTGGCGCCCTCCAGGAGGGTGCGGACCTGGGCGGGGACGCCCACGCCGATCGTGTCGGCGATGCAGATCTCGTCCGGTGGCCCGTTCTCGATGATCCGGCGGATGATGTCGAGGACCTTGTCGGCGGGGACCTCGCCCTCGAACGGGCAGCCGAACGCGGCGGCGAGGGTGACCGTGCGGTAGAGCCCGGCCTCGTGGGCCTTCTCGGCGATGAGGCCCCAGTTGGCGATGCCCCTCTCGACCGTGCAGCCCTGGTTGCGCAGGCTGAACTCGTCGGTCGACACGACCACGACGTTGATCTCGTCGACGCTGGTCGCGACGGCGCGGCCGAGGCCCTGCGGGTTGAGGACCAGGCCCGCGTAGCTGACGCCGTCGACACGGGGGAGGGCCTCCATCACCGCCTCGGCGTCGGCCATCTGGGGGACCCGCTTGGGGTTGACGAAGCTGACGGCCTCGATCCGGCGGAGCCCGGCGGCGATGCTGCGCTCGATGAGGCGCACCTTGTCGGCGGTCGGGAGGATCGCGGACTCGTTCTGCAGCCCGTCGCGGGGTCCCACCTCGATCACTTCGACGTCCGGCATCTGGCTCCCCTTGTATGCAATCCGTGGGCGATATGACGAATTTACTCAGGTCACCGCTTGTGTCAAGCGACCTTCATTGCTTATGTTGCATGCAATCGACCCGGGGGAGGTTCGGATGGTCCGTGCCGTGGACCGTGTGTACACGCGGTTGCGCGCCGACATCCTGGACGGCGTCCACCCGCCCGGGGCGCGCATCGGCGAGGCCGAACTGGCCGAGGCCACCGGCTCCAGCCGGACGCCGGTCCGGGAGGCGCTGCGCAAGCTGGAGGTCGAGGGGCTCGTGGAGATCCTGCCCCACCGCGGCGCGCGGGTCCCGGGCTGGACGCCCGACGACCTGGAGGAGATCTACGACCTGCGGATGCTGCTGGAGGCCGCCGCCGCCCGGCGGGCCGCCGACCGGATCGAGCCCAAGGACATCGACCGGATGGCGGAGCTGTGCGACCTCATCGAGGAGGCCGCCGAGCCGGGCGACGCGCAGGACCTCGACCAGGTCGCCGAGCTGAACGCCGAGTTCCACGGGATCGTCCGCGCCGCGGCCGCCAGCGCCCGGCTGGTGTCCATGCTCAACACCGTCACGCAGCTTCCGCTGGTGATGCGGACCTTCCACCGCTACTCGCCGGACGACCTCGGCCGCAGCTTCGCCCACCACCGCGAGCTGGTCACCGCCCTCCGCGCGGGGGACGGCACCTGGGCCGAGTCCGTGACGCGGGCCCATGTGCTCGCCGCGAAGGCGGTGCTGCTGCGCGCCGCCCGCACCGAACCGGCGCTCCCCGAACACGACTGACACACGAAACGAGGACCCGCCAGATGTCCACGCAAGACGGCGCCGCACAGGACGCCCGAGGCCCGCTCTCCGACCTGCGCGTCGTGGAGATGGGCCAGCTGCTCGCCGGCCCGTTCTGCGGGCAGCTCCTCGGCGACTTCGGCGCCGAGGTGATCAAGCTCGAATCGCCGGGCGCCGGTGACCCGATGCGCCAGTGGGGACGGGAGAAGCCGCACGGAAAGTCGCTGTGGTGGCCGGTCGTCGCCCGCAACAAGAAGTCGGTGACCTGCAACCTGCGCACCCCGGAGGGCCAGGACCTCGCCCGCCGGATCATCGCCGAGGCCGACATCGTCGTGGAGAACTTCCGCCCCGGGACGCTGGAGCGCTGGGGCCTGGACTTCGAGAGCCTCCGCGAGGCCAACCCCGGGCTGGTGCTGGTGCGGGTTTCCGGTTTCGGGCAGAGCGGGCCCTATGCTCCGCGCGCCGGGTACGGCTCGATCGGTGAGGCGATGGGCGGCATCCGGTACGTGACCGGCGATCCGGGCAACGCGCCGTCCCGCGCCGGGATCTCGCTCGGCGACTCGCTCGCCGCGGTGTTCGCCACGATCGGCACGCTCGTGGCGGTGCACAACCGCACCCGGACGGGACGCGGCCAGGTGGTCGACTCGGCCATCTACGAGGCGGTGCTGGCGATGATGGAGTCGCTGCTGCCCGAGTGGTCCGTGGCGGGCTACCAGCGTGAACGCACCGGTTCGGTCCTGCCGAACGTGTCGCCCAGCAACGTCTACCCGACCGCGTCCGGCGAGATGATCCTCATCGCCGCGAACCAGGACACCGTCTTCGCCCGGCTCGCCAAGACGATGGGCCGCCCGGAGCTGAGCGACGACGAGCGCTACGCCGGGCACGCCGCCCGCGGCGCGAACATGGACGAGCTGGACGAGATCATCTCCGCGTGGTCGGCCGGGATCGAGACCGCCGACCTGCTGGAGATCCTCCACGAGAACGGCGTCCCGGCGGGCCGCATCTACACGGCCAAGGACATGTTCGACGACCCGCACTTCGCCGCCCGCGACGCGATCGTGCGGCTCGCCCACCCCGACTTCGGCGAGCTGCCGATGCACAACGCGTTCCCCAAGCTCAGCGAGACGCCCGGCGCCGTCCGGCACCCCGGCCCGGGGCTCGGCGAGCACAACCAGGAGGTCTACGGCGGCCTCCTGGACCTGAAGCGGGACGAGATCGGCGCGCTGTCGGAGCGCGGAGTCATCTGACACCTTCACCACCATCGGGAGGCCCCTATGGGATATCGCCTAGGCGTTGATGTGGGCGGCACGTTCACCGACGTGCTGCTCGTGGACGAGGAGACCGGCGTCAGCCATCGGGCGAAGACGGCCTCCACCCCCGCCGACCAGTCCGAGGGCGTCCTCAACGGCATCCGCAAGGTGTGCCGGGACGCCGGGATCGACCTGACCGAGGTGGCGCACGTCCTGCACGGCACCACGGTCGCGACGAACGCGATCCTCCAGGGCAGGGGCGCGCGGGTCGGCCTCGTGACGACCGAGGGGTTCCGGCAGGTCCTCCAGATCGCCCGGTCGTACGTGCCGGGCGGCCTGGCCGGCTGGATCATCTGGCCGAAACCGGAGCCGCTCGCCCGCCTGGAGCACACCGTCGAGGTGCCCGGCCGCATCGGCGCCGACGGCGGGGTCGTCGCCCCGCTGGACGAGGACCGCGTCCGCGCCGAGCTGCGCAGGCTGGCCGGCGCCGGGATCGAGGCGCTGACCGTCGCGCTGATCAACTCGTACGCGAGCGACGCGCACGAGCGGCGGGTCGCCGAGCTGGCCGCCGAGGTGCTGCCCGGGATCCCGGTGTCGCTGTCCAGCCACGTCCTGCCGGAGATGCGCGAGTACGAGCGCACCGTCACCACCGTGGCCAACAGCTACGTGCAGCCCGAGGTGTCCCGGTACGTGAGCAACCTCGACCGGTCGCTGACCGGCAGCGGGATCACCGCGCCGCTGTCGGTGCTGCGCAGCGACGGCGGGCTCACCCAGGCCGCCAAGGCCGCCGAGGACCCGGTGGCGCTGCTGCTGTCGGGCCCCGCCGGCGGCGTGACCGGGGCGGTGTGGTTCGCCGAGCAGGCCGGCCACCGCGACTTCCTCACCTTCGACATGGGCGGGACGTCCACCGACGTCGCGCTCGTCCTCGGCGGGAAGCCGCGGATCGGGCGGGAGACGAGCGTCGGGGACCTGACCGTCCGGGCGACGAGCGTGGACGTCCGCACGGTCGGCGCGGGCGGCGGCTCGATCGCGCACGTGCCGGAGCTGACCAAGGCTCTGCGCGTCGGGCCGCAGTCGGCGGGCGCCGACCCGGGCCCGGCCGCCTACGGGGCGGGCGGCACCGAGCCGACCGTCACCGACGCCAACGTCGTCCTCGGCCACCTGCCGCAGGACCTCGCGGGCGGGGAGATCTCGCTGGACGTCGAGGCCGCCCGCAAGGCCGTGCGCGGCGTCGCCGACGCGATGGGGCTGCCGAGCGTGGAGGCCGCGGCGGCGGGGATCGTCGACATCGTCAACGAGAACATGCTCGGCGCGCTGCGGCTGATCAGCGTCCAGCAGGGCTTCGACCCCCGCGACTTCGCGCTCGTGTCGTTCGGCGGCGCCGGTCCGCTGCACGCCAACGCGCTCGGCCGGCTGACCGGCTCCTGGCCGGTGATCGTCCCGCCCTCGCCCGGCGTGCTCTGCGCCTACGGGGACGCGACGACCTGCGCCCGCGACGAGGCCGCCCGGACGATGGTGCGCCGGTTCTCCACCCTCGACGACGCCGAGCTGCGCACCGCGCTCCACGAACTCGCCGACTCCGCCGCCGCCCGGCTGGAGGCGGAGGGCGTGCCGCGCGACACGCAGACCCAGAGCTACCAGGTCGACCTCCGGTACCACGGGCAGGGCTTCGAGATCCCCGTCGAGATGGACCGCGAGGCCGTCGACGGCGACCTGCTGGCGGAGCTGGGCGCCGCGTTCGACGCCGAGCACAAGCGGCTGTTCTCCTTCCTGCTCGACAACGAGCGCGAGGTGATCAACCTGCGGGTCACCGTCAGCGGCCCCCGCCCCCAGGTCGCCTGGCGCACGCTGCCCGAGGGGACCGGCGACCCGTCCGCGGCGCTGGTCCGCGAGACCGAGGTGTGGATGGACGGCGCGACCACGCCCGCCCGCATCTTCGACCGTTCCAAACTGCTCGCCGGGGACGTGGTGACCGGACCGGCCATCGTGGTCGAGATGGACTCCACCACGCTCGTGCTGCCGGGGCACGCCGCGAGCGTGCACCCCAGCGGCAGCCTGGTGATCCGTCCGACCGAGGAGCGCTGATGGCCGAGATCCTGCAGACCAACACCGAGCCGATCGGCCGGGTGGACATCGACCCCGTCACCCTGGACATCATCGAGAACGCGCTGCGCAACGCGCGGTACGAGATGGACGAGGTGCTCTTCCGCACCGCGCTGTCCCCGGGCATCCGCGAGCAGCACGACGAGTTCCCGCTGATCGCGAACCCGGACGGCAAGATGGTCGTCGGCCAGTTCGGCCTCTCCGTCCCCGACTTCCTGGAGAACTTCGACGGGACGATCGGCGAGGGCGACATCCTGATGACGTCCGACCCGTACGCGTGCGGCGCGGCGATCAGCCACGCCAACGACTGGCTGCTGGTCGTGCCGATCTTCCACGAGGGCCGGCTCGTCGGCTGGGCCTCGATGTTCGGCCACATGTCGGACGTCGGCGGCAAGACGCCCAGCTCGATGCCCGCCGACGCCCGCACGATCTACGAGGAGGGCGTGATCGTCCCGCCCTTCAAGCTGTACGAGGGCGGCGTGCTCAACGAGGCGGCGCTGAGCATCATCCTCAACCAGGTCCGCATGCCCGACTGGAACCGCGCCGACCTGAACGGGCTGACCGCCGCCTGCACCACCGCCGCCCGCCGGGTGACCGAGCTGTGCGACAGGTTCGGCGCCGAGACGTACCTGTCCGCGCTGGACGACCTGCTCGACCGCAACTACAAGGCCATGAAGGTCCTGCTGGCCACGCTGTTCGAGGACGGCCAGACGCTGGAGTTCGCCGACTACATCTGCGACGACGGCTGCGGCTACGGCCCCTACGAGCTGAAGATCTCGCTGACCCGGCACGGAGAGAAGATCCACCTGGACTTCTCGCACGCCGCGCCGCAGGCCGTGGGACCGGTCAACTACTTCATCAACGAGAACCTCGTCCGGATGTTCTTCGGGATCTACGTGATCACCGTCGCCGACCCGCAGATCCTCTGGAACGACGGCTTCTATCCGCTGATCGACGTGACGATCCCCGAGGACTCGTTCTGGAAGCCGCGCCACCCCGCGGCGCTGAACGCCCGCAACCACGGCATCGGCCGGGTGTTCGACCTGTTCGGCGGGCTGCTCGGGCAGACCAACCCGGAGATCCTGAACGCCGCCGGGTTCTCGTCCTCGCCGCACTTCATGTACTCGGGGCACTACACCTCGGGCCCGCGCGAGGGCGAGTGGTTCCAGCTGTACTCGATCGGGTTCGGCGGCGTCCCGGGACGCCCGGTCGGGGACGGCCCGGACGGGCACTCGCTGTGGCCGTCGTTCGTCAACATCCCCTGCGAGTACCTGGAGTCGTACTACCCGCTGCGCATCGAGCGGTGGGAGACGATCGCCGACTCCGGCGGCGCGGGCCTGCACCGCGGCGGCAACGGCGTGGACGTGGCGTACTGCTTCGAGGAGCCGGGCACGATCGCGATCCACGACGACCGCTGGCTCACCTATCCGTGGGGCGTGAACGGCGGGCGTCCGGGGGAGCGGGGCCGCAAGTGGATCGACCGGGCCGACGGGACCCGCGAGGTGCTGCCCAGCAAGATCCATGACGTGGTCGTCGCCCCCGGCGACGTGCTGCACTTCGTCACGTGGGGCGGCGGCGGATGGGGCGACCCGCTGGCCCGTCCCGCCGATCAGGTCGCGCTGGAGGTGCGGCGCGGGCTGGTGACCGCCGAGGGCGCCCGCGACTACGGCGTCGTCTGCACCGCCGAAGGCGAGCTCGACGAGGGGGCCACCGAGTCGCTGCGGGCGACGATGACCGCCGAACGGCCCGAGATCCCCGTGTTCGACATGGGCCCGCCGCTGGAGGAGATCCTCGCCCGCTGCGAGGAGGAGACCGGCCTGCCCGCGCCGAGCCCGCCGGTCGACGTCCGCTCCGCCGCCGCTCTCGGGGGCCGCCGATGAGCGGGGCGAAGGATCTCGCGGAGGACTACCGCGGCTCCGGCTTCGGCGCGAGCCTCGGCTGCGGCGACTCGCCCGCCGTGCTGGTCGTCGACCTGGCCCGCGCCTACCTGGTGGACGGCTCGCCGCTGCGCGCCCCGGTCGAGGGCGCGGTCGCCGCGTCCGTCGACCTGATCGAGGCGGCGCGGGCGGCCGGCCTGCCGGTGCTGTTCACCCGGGTCGTCCTGCAGCCCGGGGGCGCCGACGGGGGCCTGTTCGCCCGCAAGGTGCCCGCGCTGCACGTGTTCGAGGAGGGCAGTCCCCTCGGCGACTTCGCCGAGGGGGCCGTGCCCGAGCCGGGGGAGACCGTGGTCACCAAGCAGTACGCCAGTTCGTTCCACGGGACGTCGCTGGCGGCCACGCTGACCTCGTCCGGCATCGACACCCTGCTGATCTGCGGTCTCACGACCAGCGGGTGCATCAGGGCGACCGCGACCGACGCCCTCCAGAACGGGTTCCGCCCGCTGGTGGTGGACGAGGCGTGCGGTGACCGCGACCGCCGCCTGCACGAGGCCAACCTGCTCGACCTGGGGGCCAAGTACGCCGACGTCCTCTCCCTCGACCAGGCCCTCACCACGATCAAGACGGCGACCTCGGAGTCCTGACGACGAGGAGGAGGCGGCCGTCCCGTAGCGGGGCGGCCGCCTCTTCGCGTTTCGATCGCCGGCTGGGGGAAATCCACGAGAGCGCACCCGCCTCCACGCGACCGACTGGGAAGGGTATGTCCACACCACGAGCCGCACGCTGGGTCGTTCCGGTCGTCCTGGCCCTGGTCTGGCTGGGCATCGGCGGCACGCTCGGCCCGTACGCGGGGAAGCTCGGTGAGGTCGCCACCAACGAGCAGTCCTCGTTCCTGCCGAGCAGCGCCGAATCGACGCGGGTGCTTGAGCAGCAGAACGCGTTCCAGCAGGGGAACACGATCCCGGCCATCGTCGTGTGGGAGGCCCGCGACGGCCGCATCTCACCGGACCAGCGGGAGGCGGCGGGCCGCGCGCTGGCCTCGCTCCAGGGCGACCCGTTCATCTCGGGTCCCCCCTCCCCGGTCATTCCGTCGCAGGACGGGGCGGCGCTGAGCGGTGTCGTGCAGGTCGGTTCCGAGGCCGGCGAGGAAAGCCCCGAAATCGTGGACCGCATCCGCGAGACGGCGGAGCAGGTGCCGGGGGCCAGCGCTCATGTGGGCGGGCCCGCCGCCACCCAGGCGGACTTCTCCGACGCCTTCGCCGGCATCGACACCATGCTCGTCCTCGTCGCCCTCAGCGTCGTGCTGGTGATCCTGCTGCTGGTCTACCGCAGCGTGCTCCTCCCCCTGCTGATCATCCTCGGCGCGGTGTTCGCCCTGGGGTTCGCCAGCGCGATCGCCTACCACCTGGCCAGGAACGACCTGGTGACGGTGGACGGCCAGGTGCAGGGCATCCTGTCGATCCTGGTGATCGGCGCCACCACCGACTACGCGCTGCTGCTGTCGGCCCGGTTCCGGGAGGAACTCGCCCTCGGGACCGACCGGCTGGCGGCCGTGCAGACCGCGTGGCGGCGGTCCGCCGGCGCCATCGTCGCCAGCGGCGGAACCGTGGCCCTCGGCCTGCTCGCCCTGCTCCTCAGCGACCTGTCCAACAACCGGGCCCTCGGACCGGTCGGAGCCCTCGGCATCGCCTGCGCGCTGCTGAGCGCGCTCACCTACCTGCCCGCGGTGCTGGCCCTGTTCGGCCGCGCGGCGTACTGGCC
>NZ_SMKH01000230.1 GCF_004348515.1 Actinomadura sp. KC345
CGGGCAGGCCCCGCCGCCCCCGTGGGTGATGAACGGCAGGGGCGGCCCGGGCGGCGGCTGATCCGGCGGGGGAGCGGCCGCCCCCTGACCGGTGGCCCGGCGTCCCTATGCTGGGGGCATGCGGAACGGCGTGGCGGGGTTGCTGGACGTGTGCTGCGTGCTCGTGTTCATCGCGATCGGGCGTGCCACGCACGAGGACGCCGCGAGCCTGACCGGGTACCTCGCGACGGTCTGGCCGTTCCTCGCCGGGCTCGGCGCAGGATGGGCGGTCTCGCGGGCCTGGCGGGGCGCCGAGGCGCTCTGGCCCGTGGGGGTCGTCGTCTGGGCGGTCACCGTCACCGGCGGGATGGCGCTGCGGGCCCTGTCCGGGGGCGGCACCGCCCTCGCGTTCGTGATCGTCGCCACTCTCTTCCTTGCTCTGACGCTCCTCGGATGGCGTCTCGTCACACGGGTCACACGGGCGCGGAGGATCGCCCGCCAGGGCTGAGCGGCGTTGTGGGACGCCTCCAAATGACCGCCTGGTCTCTTTGCTGATCGGCCCGGTTGACGGGGAACGTGCCGTCCTGGTGAAGTTACCGACGAGTCACGTGGGTGACCGAGGCCAGTCGAAAGGGACACGATGGGATCTGCGCTGCGCGAATGGCTGGAGAAGCCGAACAGCGGACGCGGCGTTCACTTGGCGGCCGACGACGGCGGCTGGGAATTCCGCGACTACGGTGAGCTGGCCTCCGCCGCGCGACGCACCGCCGGGGCGCTGATCGAGGAAGGGGTCCGGCCCGGTGACGTCGTGTGCCTGATCCTGCCGACCGACTTCACGTGCATCGAGACCTACTACGCGGTCTGGGCCGCGGGCGCGACCGTATGCCTGATCACCCCGCCGCTGTTCCAGGACGGGGACGACTACGTCGCGCACGTGGCGGCGATCCTCCGGCAGGCCACGCCCGCGCTGGTCGTCGCCTCCAAGGACCTGTCCGAGTACGCGGGGCGGGCCATGGACGACGCGGGGATGAGCGGCAGGCCGTGGACGCCCCGGCAGGCCGTGGACGAGGCGGAGGTGCAGCCGGCCGGTGAGCTGGCGCTGCTGCAGTTCACCTCCGGGTCCAGCGGCGCGCCGCGCGGCGTCATGGTCACCTGGGAGAACCTGGAGTCCAACTGCGACCTGATCGCGCGGTCGGCGGGTTACGAGGACGGGGACGTGGTGGCCACGTGGCTGCCGCTGTACCACGACATGGGGCTCATCGGCACCTTCATCACGCCGATCGCGCGGCAGGGGACCCTGCGGCTGATGCGCCCCGACCACTTCATCCGCGACCCCGCGCGGTGGATCAGGTGCTTCGCCGAGGCCGCGCACACGGCCGCGCCGCCGTTCGCGTACGCGTACTGCGCGCGGCGCGTGAAGCCGGAGCAGCTCGAGGGCGTCGACCTGTCCGGCTGGAAGATGGCGCTGATCGGCGCCGAGCCCATCGACCCGCACACGCTGGAGGTGTTCGCCCAGCTCGTCGAGCCGTTCGGGTTCTCGCGGACGATGTACAAGCCCGCCTACGGCATGGCGGAGACGACGCTGCTGGTCACCATGGACAGCGTGCCGCGCCCCCCGCTCGCCGTGCGGCCCGACCCCGAGTCGCTGTCGTTCGGGGAGGCCGTCCGGATCCTGGAGCAGCACCCGCTCGGGCCGGAGTCGCTCGGCGCGAAGGCCGGATGGGTCGTCGGCTGCGGCACGCCCGAGGACGGCGTCCCCGTCACGATCGTGGACGACGACGGCAACGAGCTGGGCGACGGGCTCCTCGGCGAGATCGTCGTCGGTGGCGCGTCCGCCTGCCCGGGGTACTACGCGGGCGCGGAGGCCAAGTCGACGCGGTTCATCGACGGCAGGGTCCACACCGGGGACGCGGGGTTCTTCCACGAGGGCCAGCTGTTCGTGCTCGGGCGCATGGGCGACAGCATCAAGGTCCGCGGGCGGTCGGTGTACGTCGAGGACCTCGAAGCGAAGATCGCCGAGGTGAGCCGGCTCGGGAAGGGGCGCATCGCGGCCGTCGCCGTGCCGGACGCCGGGCGCAAGGGCGTCGCGCTGTTCGCCGAGTCGCAGGACGAGTCGTGGACGGGCGCCGTCCGCGAGATGCTGCGCCGCCGGCTCGGGGACGACGTGGAGCTGACGATCGTCGTCGGCACCGGGCTGATCCACCGCACGTCGAGCGGCAAGCCGCGCCGCCGCTACATGTGGGAGCGGCTGAAGTCCGGGCGGATGGACGGGGCGCGCATCGTTCCCTGAGCAGGCATCGTCCCGGAAGGCGGCAAGTGATCGTCCGATTGCTAAAGCCGGTGATAACAGGACACCATGGCGTTGACGCTGTGGAAGGTCGACGATGCCGGCTGTTGCCAAGACGCTTTTCCGCCTGGGGTCACGCCTGGGTTCAACCGCCCAGAACGCCCTTGAGGTCGCCAGGTTCGGCGGGTTCGACACCGATGAGGACGCCTCGCCCTGCGAGGTGGTGACCGAGCAGCGGGTGTACCGGCTGCGGCACTACTTCCCGGAGTCGGCCGGCGGGCCGGTCCCTCGTGGGGGGACGACCCCCCACACCCCCCGGAACGGACCGGTGGTGCTGCTCGTCCCGCCGCTGATGATCACCGCGGAGGTGTACGACATCTCCTCGCGGGTCAGCGCGGTCGGGGTGCTGCACGATCTCGGCGTCGACCCGTGGGTGGTGGACTTCGGCGCCCCGGAGCGGGAGCCCGGCGGGCTGGAGCGGACGGTCAGCGACCACGTCCTGGCCGTCAGCGACGCCGTCGACCGGATCCGGGAGGCCACCGGGCGGGACGTGCACCTCGCCGGGTACTCGCAGGGCGGCATGTTCGTCTACCAGGCCGCGGCGTACCGGCGCAGCGAGGGCATCGAGTCGGTGGTGACGTTCGGCAGCCCGGCCGACACCAGCGTCGGCCTCCCGTTCGGCCTGCCGAGCTGGCTCGCGTCCGAGGGTGCGGAGCGGATACCCGACGCGCTGCTCGGCGGGTTCGCCGTGCCCGGCTGGGTGACGCGGCTCGGCTTCCAGGTGCTCAGCCCCGTCAAGTCGGTGCGGTCGCGGGTCGACTTCATCCTCCAGCTGCACGACCGGGAGCGGCTCGCGCCGCGCGAGCGGCAGCGGCGGTTCCTGGAGCGCGAGGGCTGGGTGTCGTGGCCCGGCCCGGCGCTGGCGGAGTTCATCCGCCAGTTCATCCAGCACAACCGGATGCTGACCGGCGGCTTCCTCATCGGCGACCGGCTCGTCACGCTGGCCGACATCACCTGCCCGGTGCTCACGTTCGTCGGCGAGGTCGACGAGATCGCGGCGCCGCCGATGGTCCGCGGGATCCGGCGGGCCGCGCCGCGTGCCCAGGTGTACGAGGCGTCCCTGCGCGCCGGGCACTTCGGGCTCGTCGTCGGAAGCCTCGCGATCGAGCGGACCTGGCCGGCGGTCGCCGGGTGGGCGAAGTGGCGCGCCGGCCAGGCGGACCTGCCGGACATCGTGGCGCCCGTCGCGGGGGACGAGGAGGCCGCCCCGGCCGACCTGCCCGGCGGTACCGCCGGATACGGGCTCCAGCTCGCCATGGGCGCCGGGACCAGCGCCGCCCGCTCGGCGCTGCGCACCGCGTCGCGGGCGGTGCACGGAACCCGGCAGCTCACCGGCCAGGCCGCGCGGAACCTGCCGCGGCTGGCCCGGCTGGAGCGCATCCAGTCCGACACCCGCATGTCCCTGGGGCTCCTGCTGGACGAGCAGGCGCGGAGCCGTCCCGGCGAGGTGTTCTTCCTCTACCAGGGGCGGGGCCACACCCACGACGCCGCCAGGCGCCGCATCGACGCCGTCGTCCGCGGGCTGATCCACATCGGGGTCCGGCGCGGCGACGCGGTCGGCGTGCTGATGGGCACCCGTCCGACCGCGCTGGCGCTCGTGGCCGCGCTCAGCCGGCTCGGCGCCGTCGCGGTCCTGCTGCGTCCCGACGGCGACCCGTCCGCGGAGGCGCGGCTGAGCGGGGTCACCCGCGTGATCGCCGACCCCGAGCACGCCGCGCGGGCCGTGAAGCTGGACGGCGTCGACGGCTACCTGCTCGGCGGCGCGGGACGCGGTGAACGCGGGACCCCGGCGGACATCCCGCTGGAGGACATGCCGCTGACGGACATGGAGGCCATCGACGTCGAGCGGGTCGAGCTTCCCGGCTGGTACCGGCCGAACCCGGGGCGGGCGGGCGACCTCGCGTTCGTCGTCTTCACCGGCGACGGGGAGCACCTGCGGGCCAGCCGCATCACGAACCGCCGCTGGGCGCTGTCGGCGTTCGGGACGGCGTCGTCGGCCGCGCTCTCGCCGTCCGACACCGTGTACAGCATCACTCCGATCCAGCATCCGTCCGCGCTGCTGATGAGCCTCGGCGGCGCCGTCGCGGGCGGCGCGCGGCTCGCCCTCGCCGGCGGCTACGACCCCGCGACGTTCTGGGACGAGGCGCGCCGCTACGGCGTGACCGTCGCGTCCTACACGTGGATGTCGCTGCGCGGTCTGGTCAACGCCCCGCGCGACCCGGCCGAGCGGCACCACGCCGTCCGGCTGTTCATCGGCTCCGGCATGCCGCGCGGCCTGTGGCGGCGGGTCGAGGCCCGGTTCGCGCCCGCCCGTGTGCTGGAGTTCTACGCCTCCACCGAGGGCGAGTCGATCCTGGTGAACCTGAGCGGCAAGAAGCCCGGGTCGCTGGGACGGCCGCTGCCGGGCGGCGCCGAGGTGCGGCTCGCCCGGTACGACCTGGAGTTCGGCCGCCTGGAGCTGGGACCGGACGGGCTGGCCGTCGAGTGCGGGCCCGGCGAGATCGGCATGCTGCTCGCCCGGGTGCGGCTCGCCGCCATCGGCGCGGCGGCCCGTCCCGTGCGGGGCGTCTTCGCCCCCGAGGACGCGTGGACGATCACCGGGGACCTGTTCCGCCGGGACGCCGACGGCGACTACTGGCCGGCCGGGCGGGAGGCCGAGCTGATCCGCACCGCCGAGGGCATCGTCCCGCCGGGCCCGATCCGCGACGCGCTCGGCGACCTGCCCTACATCGACACCGTCGCCGTCTACGGCATCCCCGCGGGGGAGACCGAGGTGGCCGCCGCCGCGGTCGGCCTGCGCGACGCGGCGGCCCTCAAGCCCCTGGACCTGTCCGAGGCGCTGCTCCGGGTGGAGCCGGGGCTGCGGCCCGCGCTCGTCCGCGTCGTCGACGAGATGCCCGTCACGGCGGGCGGGCGGCTGCGGACGGCGCCGCTGCGGGACGAGGGCGTCCCGCCGGCGGGGGACGGCCGTACCTACTACCGGGACAAGGCGGGCGCGTACCGGCCGCTGACCGCTGCCGCGCGGCGCCGGCTCTTCGCGCCTCCGGCGGCCCGCGAGGCGCGCTGACCGCGGGGCCGCAAGGCGCCGGGTGATAAGCCTGGACTTACGGCCGTCGGTTACGTTAGAACAAAGGAACATATTTCGGCCTTTTGTTGCACGCATGTTCGGGAGGGGTCATGACGAGCGTCCTCGCGCCGCCGCCTCAGGGGAGCGGCCTGAAACCGGTCCCCGGCGTGCCCGGCATCCCGTACATCGGCAGCACGCTCGCCGTGATGCGCGACCCGATCGGGATGGCCCGCAAGCGGTACGACCAGTACGGCGCCGTCGCCTGGGGGTGGCTGCTCGGCCAGCGGACCGTCACCGTCCAGGGGCCCGAGGCCGCCCAGGCCGTCCTGGTCAACCGGGACAAGGCGTTCGCGAACGGGCCCGCGTGGAGCACGTTCATCGGGCCGTTCTTCACCCGCGGCATCATGCTCCTGGACTTCGAGGAGCACCTCCACCACCGCCGCATCATGCAGGAGGCGTTCACCCGTCCCCGCCTGCAGTCCTACATGGACGCGATGGCGCCCGGCATCATCAAGGGCGTCGAGTCGTGGGAGCCGGGCCAGGGGTTCAAGGTGTACGACCACATCAAGAATCTCACGCTCGACCTCGCCGTGGACGTCTTCATGGGCGTCGAACTGGACGACGCCGAGCGCGCGCGGGTCAACGGCGCGTTCATCGACGCCGTCCGGGCGGGGACGGCCTACGTCCGCTTCCCCGTCCCGGGGCTGCGCTGGCACCGCGGCCTGCGGGCGCGCAAGGTGCTGGAGGAGTTCTTCCACCGGCACCTGCCCGCCAAGCGCCGCGACGGCGGCGACGACCTCTTCGCCGCCCTCTGCCAGGCCGAGACCGACGACGGCGAGCGGTTCACCGACGAGGACGTCGTCAACCACATGATCTTCGCGCTGATGGCGGCGCACGACACCACCACCATCACGCTGACCACGATGGCGTACCACCTGGCCAAGTACCCCGAGTGGCAGGAACGGCTGCGCGAGGAGTCGCTCGGCCTCGGCAGGGCGCAGCCCGGCTACGACGACCTCGACCACTTCACCGGCATCGACATGGTGATGAAGGAGTCGCTGCGCATGGTCGCGCCCGTCCCGGCGCTGCCGCGCAAGGTCGTCAAGGACACCTCCATCCTCGGCTTCCACATCCCGGCGGGCTCCCTCGTCGTCGTGCCGATGCTCAGCAACCACCACATGGCCGAATGGTGGTCCGACCCGGACCGCTTCGACCCGGAGCGGTTCTACGCCGAGCGCCGCGAGGACAGGGCCCACAAGTACGCGTGGTCGCCGTTCGGCGGCGGCGCGCACAAGTGCATCGGCATGTACTTCGCCGGGATGCAGGTCAAGACCGTCCTGCACCAGGTGCTCCAGCGGTACCGCTGGAGCGTGCCCGCCCGGTACGAGTGGCCCCTGGACACCACGTCCCTGCCATCGCCGAAGGACGGCCTGCCCGTCCGCCTCGACCGCCTGGAGCAGAGCCGATGAGCCCGGAGGAGCGCCCATGAGCAAGGTCATCGCGATCACCGGCGCCGCGCGCGGCATCGGCCTGGCCACCGCCCGCGCCCTCCAAGCCGCCGCTTTCGACGGGGAGGGCGCCACCGTCGTCATCGGCGACATCGACGAGACCGCCGTCAAGGAGGCCGCCGCCTCGCTCGGCGTCACCGGCCTCGCCCTGGACGTGACGTCCCGCGAGTCGTTCACCGCGTTCCTCGACGCGGCCGAGGAGTCCGCCGGACGCCTCGACGTGGTGATCAACAACGCCGGGATCATGCCGATCGGCCCGGTGACCGGCGAGACCGACGCCGACGCGCGCCGCTGCATCGACGTCAACGTGCACGGCGCGATGCTCGGCACCAAGCTCGCCCTCGACCGGATGCTGCCGCGCGGCGCCGGCCACATCGTCAACATCGCGTCGGTGGCCGGGGTCATGTTCACCCCGGGCCTGGCCCTCTACAACGCCAGCAAGGCCGCCGTCCTGGGGTTCACCGAGGCGACCAGGCTGGAGGTCCAGGACCGCGGCGTGCACGTCAGCGCCGTCCTGCCGACGTTCACCAACACCGAGCTGGTCGCGGGGACGAGCAGCCCGAAGGGGCAGCGGAACTGCGAGCCCGAGGACATCGCCGCCGCCGTGGTCGAGCTGGTCGGCAGGCCGCGCCCGCAGGTCGTCGTCCCGAAGAAGCTCGGCAGGCAGCTCAGGATGAGCGCCCTGTTCTCCGACAGGGTCAAGCAGGCAGTCCAGCGCCGCCTGGGCCTGGACAAGATCTTCCTCGACTACGACAAGGAAGCGAGAAGCCACTACGACGACCGGATCCGCTCCCGCTGACCTCGACGGGGCGTTCGGCGGGCCTTCCGGAAGGCGCGGCGGGCCTCGGGCATGTAGCGGACGGCCTCGGGCAGCAGCGGCCACACCCGGTTCGCGGCGCGGACGGCCGCGGCGAACCGCCGGTGGCGGCGCTCGTCGGCCTCGCTCCACGGCAGGTCGAGCAGCTCGCGCATCCGCGGGTGCAGCCCGCCGACCGTGATGAACCGGGCGACCGCGTTCAGCGGCGGCGACACCGCGCGCCACACCGGCGCGGGCACCTTCGGGGGCGCGGGCAGCCCCTTGGTGGCGTACCCGACGCCGTACCGGGCGGTCTTGTGGGCGACGATCTCCTCGTCCAGCATCCGCTTCCAGTACGCCTGGAACGCCTCCCAGTCCTCGGGCATGGCCCGGTCGCTGACCCCGTACATCCGGAACCAGACCTTGGACTCGTCGTAGATGCGGCGCTTCTCGGCCTCGCCGAGCGGCCTGATGAACGTCTCGACGCAGTACAGCATGTGGTCGAGGAAGGTGGCGTGCGCCCAGTAGTAGGTCTCGGGATCGAGCGCGTGGTAGCGGGAGCCGTCCGGCATCGTGCCCTTGATCTCGCGGTGGTAGTCGCGGACGTTCCGGCCCGTCTCGGCGGACCGCTCCGCGCCGTACACCGTGTTCATGATCGGGCCCGCGGACCGCTTGAGCCGCGCGAACGTCTCGGAGAAGAACACCGAGTGGTCGAGGACGCCCTGGCCGAGCGCGGGGAGCATGTTCTGCAGCACGGCCGCCCGGGGCCCCACGAGGAGCATCCGGGTGTCGCCGAAGTAGCGCCAGGTCAGCGAGCCCGGTCCGAGGGGAGCCGGGGCCTGCGTCTCGGGCCGGTCCGTCATGGTCACCGCCGTCGATCGGAGACAGAACTACAAAACAACGATTATTGTAACTGTGTAGCGCCCGTCGGTGCGAGCCGGAGTCACGAGACGGGCGCCGGAGCCGGTTAGGGTGCCGCTATGACCATGCACGCGACCAGAGGGCACGCGACCACGGGGCGCGCGACCACCGCCGAAGGGCTGCTGGCCCGGCTGGCCGCACCCGAGGACGGGGCCGACGACCTCGACACCCGCATCCTGGACGCCGCGCTCATGGAGTTCGAGACCTACGGGCTGCGCAGGGTCAGCGTCGAGGACGTCGCCAAGCGGGCGGGTGTCGCGCGCACCACCATCTACCGGCGCTTCACCAACAAGGAGCAGCTGCTCCAGGCGGTGATCCTGCGCGAGTGCCGCCGGTTCCTCACCGCGATCGCGGAGGCCACCGAGGACCTCGCGTCCCCCGGCGACGCCGTCGTCGAAGGGTTCGTGGTCGGGTTGCAGAGCGCCCGCACGCACCCGCTGATGACCCGCGTCCTGGAGAGCGAGCCCGAGGCGTTCCTGCCGCAGCTCAGCATGAACGGCGGCGCGGTGATGCTCGCCGCCCGCGACATCCTCGCCGACCGGTTGCGCCGCGCCAACCCCGGCGGCCCGGAGGACCACAACACCGTGGCGGAGGTGCTGCTGCGGCTCGCGGTCTCGCTGCTCCTCGTCCCCGGCGGCGGGCTCGCCCTGGACGACGAGGACGCCATCCGCGCCTTCGCCCGCGACTACCTCACCCGCATGCTCCGCCCGTAGAAGAGTCCCCGCGCGGTCCCGTACCCTCCTACTGTCGAACTTGGTTCTAGAACTGGAGGCGGGCATGGACGCGGTCGCCAAGACGGCCTACGGGAAGGTCCGCGGCAGCACGCGGGACGGCGTCACCGCCTTCCTCGGCATCCCGTACGCCGCGCCCCCGTTCGGGCCCGACCGCTTCCAGGCGCCCCGGCCGCCGGAGCCGTGGGACGGCGTCCGCGACGCCGTCGAGTACGGGCCGACCGCGCCCAAGCCCGGCTACCCCAAGCCCTACGACTCGCTGCTGCCCGATCCGGACATCCCGGGTGAGGACTGCCTCAACCTGAACGTCTGGACGCCGGAGCCCGGCGGTTCCGGGCTTCCGGTCATGGTGTGGATCCACGGCGGCGCGTTCCGCAACGGGTCCGGGGCCGTCCCGGTCTACAGCGGCCACACCTTCGCCCGCGACGGCGTCGTCTGCGTGACGATCAACTACCGGCTCGGCGTCGAGGGCTTCGCCAACCTTCCCGGCGCCCCGCTCAACCGGGGCCTGCGGGACCAGATCGCGGCGCTGGAGTGGGTGCGCGGCAACATCGCGGGGTTCGGCGGCGACCCGGACCGCGTCACGGTCTTCGGCGAATCCGCCGGCGGGATGAGCGTCACCACACTGCTCTCCCTCGACCTCGGGCTCTTCGGCCGCGCGATCGCGCAGAGCGGGGCCGGCAGCATCGCCCAGGACCCGGAGGACGCGATGCTCGTCACGAAGGAGATGGCGGCCCGGCTCGGCGTGGAGCCGACCGCCGAGGCGTTCGCGGCGCTCGACCCGGCCGCGATCCTCCCCGTCCAGTCGGCCGTCGCCGCGGAGGTCACGGCGCTGCCCGACCCCGGCCGCTGGGGCGCCACCACCGCCGCGGGCGGCATGTCGCTGACCCCGGTCCTGGACGGGGACCTGCTGACCAGGCGACCCGAGGACGCCATCGCGGACGGCGCCGGACGCGACGTCGACCTCCTCATCGGCTACACGTCCGAGGAGTTCCGGCTCTTCCTGATGCCCACCGGCATCGCCGACGGCCTCACCGAGGACCTCGTCGGCGCCGTCACCGCGGCGATGGGCGTGCCGCCCGGCCTTCCCGCCGCCTACCGCGGCCGCCACCCGGACATGACCCCCGGCGAGCTGATGGCGACGATCATCACCGACCACCTGTTCCGCATCCCGGCGAACCGGGCCGCCGCCGGACACGCCGCGTCCGGCGGCGCCGGCGGGACGTGGATGTACGAGTTCGCGTGGCCGTCGCCCAAGCCGGGCCTGGGCGCGTGCCACGCGCTGGAGCTGGGGTTCGTCTTCGACAACCTGACGAGGACGGCCGAGGGCCTGGCCGGGCCGAACCCGCCGCAGGCCCTCGCCGACCGCATGCACCGCGCCTGGGCGGCCTTCGCCGCGCACGGCGACCCGGGCTGGGAGCGGTTCGATCCGTCCGCCCGTGCGGTCAAGGTCTTCGACGGCCCCGCCGACGAGGTCGTGAACGACCCCTCCGGCGGCGACCGCGAACTCTGGGACTAGGTCAGCTGCCGAGGCGCTTGCGGCCCTGGGCGCGCACGCGCTTGCGCTGGGACGGGTCGAGCATCATGTACCCGACCAGCGGCGTCCCGAGGACGCCGAGGATGATCAGCGCGGTCAGCCACCAGGGAAAGATGAACAGGGTCAGGAAGCCGACGACGACGCCGCCGATCACGAACTTTGTCTGGGTCGACATCTGGTACCTCCGTTTACGGGCCGCCCACTCTGTACAACGGCCACCCCGCGACCGCTGTTCCACGATATGTCGCGAGTCTGCCCGATGGCCATACCGATCTGTCCTCGCAGGTAGGACGATCCGTCCCCGAGGCGGGGGGTGCGGCCGGACGCGGGGGTCAGATCCGGAGGGAGAGCTGCCCGCCGCCCAGGGTGCGCAGAACCTCGGCGTGCAGCCTGCCGTTGGTGCACACGATGCTGCCGCCGTCCGGGCCGGGCACGCCCGACAGGTCGGTGAACATCCCGCCGGCCTCCTCCACGATGACCTGGAGCGCGGCGAGGTCCCACAGCGACACCTCCGGCTCGGCCGACACGTCGACCGCGCCCTCGGCGACCATCATGTGCGACCAGAAGTCGCCGAACGCCCTCGTCCGCCACACCGAGCGGGTCAGGTCGAGGAACCGGTCGAGCCGCCCCTGCTCCTCCCACCCGCTGAGGCTGGAGAACGACAGCGACGCGTCCGACAGGTCCGCCACCGACGACACGGTCATGCGGGTGGCGCGGGTCAGGCTGCGTCCCGTCCAGGCGCCGCCGCCCCGCGCGCCCCACCAGCGCCGGTTCAGCGCGGGAGCCGACACGACCCCGACGACGATCTCGTCGTTCTCCATCAGCGCGATCAGCGTCGCCCAGACCGGGACGCCCCGTACGAAGTTCTTCGTCGCGTCGATCGGGTCGATGATCCAGCAGCGGTTCCCGTACCCGCTCTTGCCGTACTCCTCGCCGAGCACCGCGTCCCGCGGGCGGGCCCGCTTCAGCGTGCCGCGGATCTGCTCCTCGACGCTGCGGTCGGCGTCGCTGACCGGGGTCAGGTCCGGCTTGGTCTCGATGGCGAGATCGAGAGCGCGGAAACGCCTGGTCGTGATGTCGTCGGCCCCGTCCGCCAGCACATGCGCGAGACGCAGGTCATCGGAATAGCCCGCCACGGCGAGCAACGCTACCCTGATCACGGGTTGTCCAGACACACTTACCCGGGCCGAACCGGCTTTTCGGTCGTCCATGCGGGGCGCGCCGGGGGATGTGGGCCGTTTCGCGTGCGCGGTGGTGGCAGCATGGGGGCCATGGCGCACGACCTTCCCGATTGGGTGGCCGAGCTGACCGACCCGCGCCGGGCGGAGACGCTCGACGGGCTCGCCGACCGCCTCGTACCGCTGGCCGAGCATGCCATCGACGTCTCCCGTCGATTGCAGGCGCAGCTCAACGAGCTCAACGACCCGTTCAAACGTGAGGCCCTCTACGGGCGGGTGGAACGGCTGAAGGCCCGCGCGGGGGAGGCGCTGGAGGAGATCACGGCGGAGATCGCCGCCTCCGGGGAGGAGCGCATCGAGCGCGTCTGGGCGGACTGGGCCGAGAAGGCCGGCCCGGGTGAGCGCGGCGAACGGGAACGCGAGCTGCGGCGCATGCTGGACCGCGACGTCGTCCCGGTGCTGTCCGAACGGCAGCGGGACGTCGCCGAGCGGGTCGCCGAGCGCACCTCCGGCGCGCTGGAGGAGGCGACGCAGACGCTGCTGACGCGGGTGGAGGAGCTGGCCAAGGCCGTCACCGACCTGATCCACGACGTCCTGCCGCTGGCCCGCGAGGGACTGGCGCTGGCCAGCCGCATCTCGGCGCTGTCGGGCCAGGCGCGGCAGTCGGGACGGGGCCCGGTCCCGGACGACCTGAAGGACGCCGGGGCCGAGACGACCCGGGCGTTCGACGAGGCGGTCGCGCGGCTGGAGCTGGAGTGGGCCGCGCTCGGCGCCCGCTCGGCCACCGTCCGGGCGGCGCTGCGCGGGGCGGAGGAGAGCGCGTTCAGCCGCGTCACCGACGAGATGACCCGCTGCGTGGAGGAACTCGCCCCCGGGCACGTCAAGGCCCTCAACGAGGCCGAGGCCAGGGCCCGCACCCTGTTCGAGGAACCGACGCAGGGCTAGGCGCAAAGCCGTGTAGTTAGGCGATGGGTGTGGTGGTCAAGGGTCGGTGGGTGCGCAGATCTCGATGCTGATGGTGGCTTTGTAGCTGGGGCCGCGGATGCGGGCGCCTTTGGCGACGAACTTGGAGATC
>NZ_SMKH01000231.1 GCF_004348515.1 Actinomadura sp. KC345
CGGGACGTGTTGTACGGGTGCCGGGCCGCCTCGTTCATGGACAGGACGGGGGCCACGCAGGCGTCGCTGGGGACGAAGACCTCAGTCCACTCGTCGCGGGTCCTGGTGCGGAAGACCCCGGCGAAGCGGGCGCGGAGGGCGGGCCAGCCGGAGCGGTCGTGCTGGGCGGGGAGGTCCTCCCCGTCGAGGCCGATGCGGCGGAGGAACTCGGCGTAGAACTGGGGCTCGATCGCGCCGACCGCCATGTGGCCCCCGTCGGAGGTCTCGTAGACGTCGTACCAGGGGGCGCCGGTGTCGAGCATGTTGACGCCGCGGCGGTCCTCCCACATGCCGCCGCGCAGGAAGCCGTGGATGAAGGTGGACAGGTGCGCGGCGCCGTCCACGATCGCCGCGTCGACGACCTGGCCGCGGCCGCTGGTCCTGGACTCCAGCAGGGCGGACAGGACGCCGACGACGAGGTACATGCTTCCGCCGGCGAAGTCGCCGAGGAGGTTCATCGGGACCTGGGGCGGGCCGCCGGCGCGGCCGATCGCGTGGAGGGCGCCGGTGATGGCGATGTAGCCGACGTCGTGCCCGGCGGTCTGGGAGAGGGGGCCCTCCTGGCCCCAGCCGGTCATCCGGCCGTAGACGAGCTTCGGGTTGCGGGCGAGGCAGTCGTCCGGGCCGAGGCCGAGGCGCTCGGTGACGCCGGGCCGGAACCCTTCGAGGAGGACGTCGGACTTCTCGACCAGGCGGAGGACGACCTCCTTGCCCGTTTCGCTCTTGAGGTCGATCGCGATCGAGCGTTTGCCGCGGTTGCTGAAGTCGGTCCCGCCGGTGGCCTCGCCGGCCTTGACCGCGGAGGCGCGGTCGACGCGGATCACGTCGGCGCCGAGGTCGGCCATCAGCATCGCGGCGAACGGCCCCGGGCCGATCCCGGCCAGTTCGATCACACGTACTCCGGACAGCGGCCCGTTGCCCATCTGCGACTCCCTGAATATCGTTCGGTCCCCCTAGTGTGCACGATCAATGTAAGCGGGTCCTGATCCGGGGCGGCGCTTCACCGGGCGGTGACGTCCACCGGCACGTTCCTGGCGCCGGTGGCGACCAGGAGGCGCTTCCGGGTCCGGGCGCGGCGGACGCCCTCGGCGTACGGGACGAGGCCGGGTCCGGCGGCGGCCAGGTAGTACCAGCGCTCGGACGGAGCCTGCCACCACGTCCCGCTCACGGGGCGGCCGGCGTCGCAGGTGCCGGTGGCCCGGTCCTTCTCTTCGAGGAGCACGGCGCGGGCGGTGGCGGCGCCGTCCGCGTACGTCAGGCGGGTGCAGACCCAGTCGGCGGGCTCCCCGCCGTACGGCAGGTCCCCGGACCAGAAGTTCCACGCCATCGCCTCGGACACCGGGCGTTCGGGGACGGGTGTCACGCAGGCCAGGCGGTCCCAGAACTCCCGGCCTCCCTGGCCGAGGCGGGCGGGGCGGTCCCGTCCGCCGGGCCGGTGGTCGGGCGAGTGGTAGGCGAGGACGGTGGCGCGCGGGCCTCCCAGGTCGCCGAGCGTCCTGGCCCCGAGGTGGAAGAGCGGGCCGCGGCCGCACCCGGTCTCGGCCTCGGCGGGGGCCGTCACGCCGTCCGAGGTCGCCAGGCGGTCGCCGGCGAGGGTCTCGGCCTCCGTGTCCCAGGGGGCGAGCAGGTAGCGCCCGCCGCCCAGGGCGATCGGGGCGGACGGGTCCTTGCCGAGACCGGTCACCTCCAGGCCGCCCGGGGTGTAGCGGGCCATGCGGTCGCCGTGCCGCATCAGGGCGAGCGGCGTCCCGTCGACGCGCCCCGCGTAGAGGAGCTGCGCGGTGCCGACGGCGCGGCGGCCCGGCGGCGCGTACGCCCAGGCGCCGGCGGCGCGGCCGGTGAACGCCCGGTCGCGGGCGAGGTCGCCGCGGGCGGGCCAGGTGTCGAGCGTGCGGGCGCCGTGCGTCCAGGCCCCGGCGGCGGCCGCATCGAGGCGCAGATGCGGTACCCGGGGGTCGGCGCGCTCCGTCATGACCAGCGCGGCGACGAGGGCGGCGGTGAGGACCGCGGCGGTGGCGATCGGCAGCACCGAGCGGTTGCGCACGGGACGCAGCATCGCGGTCTCGAACCGCTCGGGGCGCCGGGCGGCCGGCGGCGGGACGGCGTCGGCCGCGCGCATCGCCCCGCGGGGGTCGCGCACGCCCAGCTCGACCAGCTGGTCGTGGACCGCGTACCGGGGCATGCCCTCGACGCGGCGCAGCACGTAGGCGACGCGGACGTGCGGGTCGAGCCTGGCCAGGGCCGCGGTGAGCGCCGGGTCCGGCAGCCGGGCCGGCAGCGCGCGCAGCCAGGGGCCGAGGCCGATGTGCAGCCGGCGCGACGGGCGCAGCGCCCGGCGCAGCACGCGGGTGCGGCGGCGGGCGAGCCCGGCGGGCGAGCGGTCCCGGGGTCCGCGCGCGCTGGCGTCGACGATCCGCCGCGCGATCGCCAGCCGGTAGACGCGCTTTCCCGTCCCCGGAAGAACGAAATACGCCATCCGGACAAGGTCCCCATAAGCCGAATTCGGCGTCGGCGTTTCCGTCCTCGTGTTCGTCAGGACATCTTCCGTCACGGCGGGCCACTCCTTCTGGGCCGTTCCCTCGTCGCGAACCCCGAGGTTAGAGCGCACGCGGCGGGCGCCGGAGCGAAATTGGGACAACGATTAAACAGGCCAATGGAAATGTCCGCCTATTTCCGTATGGGGGATCGGCGTGGGGACGGGATCCGCGGCGGTCCGCCGGGAGCGGCGGCGCCCGTTTCCTCCCCGTACTACGCTGTTGACCTCCGGGGGGAACCGCTCCGGGCCGCAGGACATCGAATGACCGCACCCCCGCCGCGACCTCTGCCGAGCAACGACGAAGGATTCCCACTCCCATGACCGAGGACGTCCCCGGGTACCGGGTGCTGGAGCAGGTCGGCGAGGGCGGCTTCAGCGTCGTCTACCGCGCGCACCAGGAGCACCTCGACCGGATGGTCGCGCTGAAGGTCCTGTCGATAGCCTCGGTCGACGACGCGGCGATGCGCCGCTTCCAGCGGGAGAGCAAGATCACCGGCCGGCTGTCCGGCCACCCCAACATCGTGACCGTGCTGGACACCGGGACCACCCGTTCCGGGCGTCCCTACATCGCGATGGAGTACTTCGAGCACGGCGCGCTCACCGACCGGCTCGCCCGGGAGGGGCCGCTGCCGTTCGCGGACGTGCTGCGCGTCGGGGTGAAGATGGCGGGCGCGCTCGCCGCCACCCACGAGACCGACGTCCTGCACCGCGACGTCAAGCCGCAGAACGTGCTGCTGTCGCGGTACGGGGAGCCCGCGCTCGCCGACTTCGGCATCGCCCGCCTGGTCGACAGCTTCGACGCCACCCACACGCAGGCGTTCACGCCGCAGCACGCGGCGCCCGAGATCCTGGAGGGCAAGCCGCCCGGCGTCGGCTCCGACATCTACTCGCTCGGCTCGACGCTGTACCAGCTCCTCGCCGGGAAGCCCGCGTTCAAGGGTCCCGCCAACGAGGGCATCGCGCAGCTGATGCTGCGGATCCTGCACGATCCGCCGCCCCCGATCCCCCGGGCGGACGTCCCGCAGCAGGTCTCGGACCTCATCGGGCGCGCGATGGCCAAGTCCTCCGAGCAGCGCTTCGCGACCGCCGTGGAGTTCGCGCAGGCGCTCCAGCGCGTGCAGGGCGACCTGGGCCTTCCGGTCACGGAAATCGCGCACAGCGGCGGCGCCGTCCTGCCGGCCCCGCAGACGGACGGCGGCGCCGGGTCGTCCTCGGGCTTCACCCCCTCCTCGTTCACCCCCTCCGGGTTCACGCCGTCCGCTCCCCCGCCGGAGACCCGGCCGTCGTTCCCCGACGTCTCGGGCCCGCCGCACGCCGCCGAGCGGACGCCGACCGCGCCGCCGGCGGCACCGGCCGCACCGCCGCCGTCCCCCTGGCACCCGGACGCGCAGGCGCCGCACGCCGCCCTCCGCCAGGACGGCCCGGCTCAGCAGCAGCCGCACGCCGCCACCTGGGCGGCGCCCCAGAACGCGCCGCCGCAGACCGCCGATCCGCGGGCGGACGGCGACCACACCACGGCGCACCCCCACCCGCACCAGCTCACCGTGAGCCAGCCGGGCGACGGGCCGCGGCGGGGCCTCGTCATCGCGGCGGGAGTCGCGCTCACCGGCGGCCTGGTGCTCGGCGTCGGGGCCCTCGCGCTGACGGCCCAGGGCGACGACGAGCCCGCGGACCCCGCGGGGCCCGCCGCGACCTCCACCCCGGTCCCGCAGGGACAGGCGACGGGCGTCCCCCAGGAGCCCGTCACGCCCGCGCAGCTCGCCGCCACGCGTCCGGGCAACCTCGCCGCCAAGGCGTCCGGCGGCAGGGCCGTGCTCACCTGGACGCTGCCGCCGGACGCGAAGGAACTGCCGCTCCTCATCCAGCAGAAGCCGGTCGGCTCGGAGCCGCTCGTGACCGCCCAGGCAGGCTCCCGCTCGGCGACCATGGCGGGCATCGCGCCGGGGACGCGCTACTGCTTCAAGGTCGGCGCGGTGCTGCGCCTCAACCAGGGGCAGGCACCGGACGTGTCATGGTCGGCGCCCGCCTGCGTCGGCCAGTAGACGCGCATCCCAGCGCGATCTCGGAAACGCCGAGGCCGGCCCCCTCACGGGGACCGGCCGGCGTGAAATTCGGCTGGGAGGCGGTCAGCACTTCCAGATGGCGGGGCCGTTGAAGCTCGTCCAGGCGGCGTCTGTGGTGATCAGGTAGCCGATCACGTAGCCGCGCTTTCCCTTCCAGGTGATGTTGGTGTACATGTCCCCGGACAGGCTGCTGTCGTTGGGGTGTGTGTACTTCGTGCCCCTCTTCTGGCAGTGCACCGTGACACTGTCGCCGTTGTTGTCTTTCATGGTGGCGACGAGACTGCTGTTGTGGTCGGCCGCCGACCGGATGTAGCCGTCGGAGTTGCCGTTCATCTGCACCTTCTCGGTGCTGGTGGGGCCGGTCAGCTTCGGGCTGATCGTCGCGCCCGTGCCGGTCCCGGCGCCGTTGGCGGCGGCGACCGTGAAGGTGTAGTTCCCGTTGGTCCACACCTCGCCGAGCGTCGCGGACGTGCCCGAGACGTTCTTGCTGCCCGAGACCGGGCCCGACCAGGTGAGCTTGTAGGTGGCGGCGCCGGCACCGGGCGGGGCCGTCCACGAGACCTTCGCCCCGGACTTCGTCGACTGCGCCTGCAAACCTGTGGGCGCGCCCGGCGTCACGCACGGCCGGACGGGATCGCTGGCCGTCGAGGGCAGCTCCTGCGTCCTGCCCTGGGCGTCCTTGTAACGGACCGCCACCCGGAACTGGTACTCGGTGCCGCAGTCTCCGCCCGTCACCGTGAACATGAAGGGTCCCGCCCCCGGCCCGATCGAGGACGGGCTGGCGGTCAGGCCGGCCGGGACGTCCTTCAGCACGTACCCGATGATCCCCTCGCCCTGCGAGGGCTGGAAGCCGACCCGCATCGTGCCCGCACCGGGCGTGACCGACACGTTGGCGGGCGCGGTCGGCGGCTCGCCGGGGCCCGGCGGCGTGGTGGGCGGTGTGGGCGACGGCGGACTCCCCGGTCCGCGCGGCGTCCAGGGCGACTGCGGCGTTCCCGGCCGCCCGCGCGCGGGCGGGGCGTCCCCGTCGCCGGGCAGGGGGATCGTCCGGCGCTTCGGGCCGCCCGCGACCCTGTCCCTGTACTTGTTGATGTCCTTCTGCACGCCCCGCCGGTCGACCACGACGGCGCGGGGGCCGGACGGGTCGTTGGCCCAGAGCATCCCGTCCTTGACGAAGACGTCCAGCCGGGACGGCCGGTTCGTCACCGGGATCGGCTTCTCGAACCGGTTGGCCGCCGAGTCGTACACGATCAGCGCCCCGGCCGTCTCGTCCGGGATGTAGACCTTCGCGCCGAGGATCTGCGGCGCCCGGTACCGGTGCTTCGGCATCGGCAGCCGGGTGCTGGTGTAGCGCCCGGTGCCGGTGTCGACGGTCACCAGGGATCCGGTGCCGGGCACGAGCAGCGGGACGATCTTGCCGTCGGTGTCCGAGGGGGCCAGCACGCCGCCGCGGCCCGCCTGGCGCACGGTCGTCGGCAGGCTGACCTTGAGCGGGGAGCCGGACGGCCGGACGACCGTGGCGGTCGCGGCGGTGGAGTCGACGACGACCGGATCGCCGGCCGCGATGGTCAGCGCCAGGCCGGCGCCCGGCTCGGCGACGCGGACGGGCGGCTGGAGCCGGCCGTCCCGGAACGCCGACACCTCGCCCTTCTGCGACACCGGGACCCACAGCGCGCCCCGGCCGTCGATCCCCGCCTGGCCGAGCGGCGGCGGCAGGTCGGCCGGCGGGCCGACGGGGGTCAGGGCCACGGGGTCGATCTGCTGCACCACGCCCTTGACCGAGTCGACCGTGAACGCCTTGCCCGAGTCCGCGAGGACCTGGATGCCCTCGCCGAGCGAGCGGCTCTGGCCGATGTTCAGCTGGGACGGGTCGAGCCGGCTGACCACGCCCGTGTCCAGGTCGACGATGAGGATCGTGGAGCCGTCCTGGACGATCTTCACGTTGTGGCCGTGCATCTGCGGGATCAGGCCGGCCTTGCCGTCCACCTTCCCCGCCGGGCCGTTGACGTGCACGACCATGCCCTTGCCCTTGGCCGCCAGCCAGGCGCCGACGTCGGCGAGGCGGTACTGCGCGCTCGCCACGCCCACCCCGTACACGCCCGCGGCGATGACGAGCACGCCGACGAGCCCGACCGCGACCTGCCCCGTAAGGCGGTCGCGCCGGAACCAACTCAGGACCGCCACCCGCACGATTCTGATCACCTTCCCCGTTTGACCGGACACGGTATCGGGTGCGACACCGCAGATGGCGGTGTTTTCCCGGATAGCACGACCTTCAGTTTTCGCGAATAGCGTCGATAAATGTCGGAACCGTAATGTTGCGTCCGGAGACGACCACCACGAGGCGGCCGGTGACCTCCGCCTTCCCGGCGAGGACGGCCGCGACCCCGGCCGCGCCGGCGCCCTCGACCACGAGGCCGTGCTCGTGGAAGAGCCACCGCATCGCCGTCCGGATCTGGCCGTCGGTGACCGAGGTCAGCTCCGCGGAGCCGCCGGTCACCTCCCGGCCGATCACCTCCGGGGTGACGCTGCCGGGCTCCAGGTTGCCGGGCAGGCCGTCGGCGAACGTCTCGCCGACCTCGACCTCGACGACCCGCCCGGCCGACACCGAGGCGTGCACGCCGCGCGACACGGCCGACTCCACGCCGACGAGCCGGACGTCCCCGCGCTCGCGCGCCCACAGGCCGAGCCCGGCGAGCAGGCCGCCGCCGCCGACCGGCGCGACGACCGTGAGCGGCCCGTCCGCCTGCGCGTCGAGTTCGCGCCCGATCGTGCCCTGCCCCGCGATGACCGCCGGGTCGTTGTACGGCGAGACGTAGTGGCCGGGGAGCGTCATCGCGTGCGCCTCGGCGTCGTCGTAGGTCGTCCCGTACTGGACCAGGCGCACCGGGAACGCGCCGATCCGGTCGACCTTCACCTGTGACGCCCGGGTCGACACGACGACGGTGACGTCGGCGCCGTACCGGGCCGCCGCGTACCCCATGCCGAGCCCGTGGTTGCCCGCGCTCGCCGCGACGGCCGGAGTCCCCTCCGGCAGCGCCGCCACGGCGGCGATCGCGCCCCGCACCTTGAACGCGCCGACCGGCTGGAAGGTCTCCAGCTTCAGCAGCGCGCCGGGCGCCAGTCCGGACGGCACCAGGGGCGTCGGCGCGAGCTCGGCGGAGACGGCCCGCCAGGCGCGGTCGAGGTCGTCCGCGCCGGGCGGGCGGACGGCGCGGGCCGTCACCGGCGTTCCCCCGCCGCGCGGCGGTCCCTGAGGGACCGGGGGTGCAGGCGGCGCCGGAAGCGCCGGAACCGCCCGGCCCTGGCGGTGACCAGGCGTCCCACCGCGTCGGTGTGCTGCCAGGCGCGGTCGGCGGCATGCGGGTCCGGATGGGACGCGGCGAAGCGGCTGCGGTTGACCAGGTCCGCGAGCGGGCCCAGATGCCCGTGGGCGTCGTCCCCGACACTGGACGCCCCGAACCGCGCCACCTCGTGCGCGGTCAGCGTGCGGGCCGTCGACAGGCCGACGTCGGCCAGGTGGTCGAGGGTCTGGTGCCACGCGCCGGTGATGCGCGCGGCGGGCGTCCCGGCCCGGCGGCGCCGTCTGCGCAGGCTGGGAGCGAGCAGAACGGCGAACACGTAGGCGAGGAGTACCACGGCCACTCCGATCGAGGCGAACACCCACCACGGCAAGGGCGAGCCTTCGTCCGCCGGGGGTCGCTGCGGCCCCTTCTCCGCGGTGTTGCCCGGTCCTTCGCCGCGCTGCTGGGACGCGGCGTTCTTCTGGGCCTGTTCGAGTTTCTGCTCCGTCTCACCGGCCGCGACCGAGTCGTCCTTGTTGGAGCGGCGGGCGTTGTCCGGGAGCGGGTTGAAGCGGATCCAGCCCAGACCGTCGAACTTGATCTCGGGCCAGACCATGACGTCCCCGGAGCGGACCTGGACGGTGTCGCCCACGCGGTTCCCGCCGTCGAAGCCCACCACGACGCGGGACGGCAGGCCGAGCGTCCGGGCGAGGAGCGCGTACGCGGTCGCGAAGTGCTCGGGCGTGCCGCGCCGGCCCTCGCCGAGGAAGTAGTCGAGCTGGCGGTAGCTGTGGCCCGGCGCCGCGGTCACGTCGTACCTGGCGTAGCGCTTGAGGTACTGGGCGAGTCCTGCGGCCTTCTGGATCGGCGACGCCGCGCCCTCCGTGGCCGCCTCGGCGAACTTGCGGAACTCGGCGATCTGGACGGGCGGCTCGCTCGCGCCCGGCCCCCACGGCATCTCACGCGCCGCCCTCGCCTCGGCGTCGGTCGCGACGGTGGCGGCGGCGAGGTCCTCGGCCGTCCACTCGGGCACGACGGACCGGACCCGGTACGTCTGGCCGGGGCGCAGTTCCTCCGCGGCGGCCAGCGCGCCGCTCTCGGGGTCGGCGACGACGGGGAGCCCGTCGACCTGCCGCGGCCGGTCCGGAGCGGGCACCCACACGCCGGGCAGGTCGCGGATGGTGACGCGCTGGGCGACCTCGTGCTTGCGGTCCGGTTCCGGGCCCTCCGGCACCCTGCTGCCGGTCGGGACGAACCTGGCCGTGGACGACCAGGTCACCCCGTCGAACCTGCCGAGGACGGCGAGCCGGGCGATTTCGCTCCGCCGGGACTGGACGGTGAACATCACCTGGTCGGGGCTCAGCAGCCAGCCGCCGACGCGGTCGAGGGGGCTGACGCCGTCGCGCTGCTGCGGCGGCGGCGCCTGCACCTGCTCGCGCGGGTTGTACGGCTGGGCGCTGACCGGGACGACCGGGGCCGCCGCGAACGCCAGCGCCCCGAGGACGGCGGCGGCGGGCACCCCGAGCGCGAACGGCCGCCACGCGACACCGGAGCCGGGGCCGTCCGCGCGGACGAGGAGCAGCACCGCGGCGAGCACGACGGTCGCGGCGGCGAGCGGCGCGTTGGAGCCGGGGCCGTCCACGCCCAGCAGGAGCGCGACCGCCCACACGCCGAGCACCGGCAGGCACGGGACGGCGCGCAGCGAGGTCCGCAACGCCAGCTCGGCGGACGCGAACGCCGCCAGCCACACCACCACGTTGACCAGGACGAGCAACTCCGGTTCGGCCGGGGCGGGCAGCAGCGTGGTCAGGATCGCCTTCCACGAGCTGAGCACGCCCTCGCGGAGCGTCTGCGGCAGCGTCCCCTCGCTGAGCGCGGGGCGCAGCACGGTGACCGAGACCGTTCCCGCCCACGCGACCACGGTCAGCACGAGCGAGATCCACAGGGGCCACGGGTCCTTGCCCTTGCGCGGGCCGGACAGCAGCCCGCACAGCAGCGTGGGGACGACCGCGGCGACGACCGCGACGGGGACCACCGGCCCGAACCCGAAGACCCGGTGGAACGCCAGGCCCGCGACGGCGACCAGGCCGGCGGTGACGGCGAGCGAGACGTAGCGGGTCACCGGACGCTCCCCAGCCGCCGCCACGACTCCGCCAGGCCGTCCAGGTCGGCGACGTCGAGGAGGTGGACGCCGGGCGGCGCCGACGCCGGCTCGGACGGCCGGACCCGGAGCACCACGACCCGGTCGAACCGGCCCCGGACGGACGCGATCCGCCCCAGCTCGGCGGCGCCGGACGTGACGACGACGAGCGAGCCGCCCGCCCGGACGCGGCGGACCGCGTCGATGGTGGACTGCGGCCCCTCCTGCGGCGCGACCGAGGTCAGCCGGTCGAGCAGGGCCTCCACGTCGTCGGGGCCGCCCCGCGTCTCGGCCAGCTGCCCGTTTCCGGTGAGGATCCGGACGGGGAAGTTCGCCGTCGCGGCCCCCACCGCGACCGACGCCGCCGCGTCCACGGCCAGCTCGAAGTCGTCGGGCTCCGGCCACGACGCCGGGCGCGCCTCCAGCACGACCGTCGTCGTCGGCAGGCTGGCGTCCACGAGCTGGCGGACCATGAGCGTGCCCGTCCGCGCCGAGGACTTCCAGTGGATGTGGCGCAGCTCGTCCCCGATGACGTACTCGCGCAGCGCGTGGAACGTCGCCGTGCCCGCCGGGGACCTGTCGCTGGTCGGCCCCTCCAGATGGTGGGCGCGGCCGGACGGCAGCAGCGAGAGCGGCACCGTCCTCGGCCGGACGAGCAGGCGCTCCGGCCTGCCGTACTCCCGCGTCCGGCGGGCGAGCCGGAGCGGGTCGGCGCGCACCATCCGCAGCGGCCCGACCGGGAGCTCCCCGCGCCGATCGGTCGGCAGCCGGTAGGTCACGGTGCGGGTGCCGCCGGCCCGCAGCCGCGGGACGTCCACCGCGACGTCGGCCGCCCCGGCCGTGTCGTGGGCGCTCAGGCCCCGGGCGCCGCGGCCCTGGTTGGTGACGTGCAGGACGCCCACGGCCGGTTCGCCGCGCTCGACCTTCTTCGGCGCGATCTCCCGGCGGACGCCGAGCTTCGCCCGCGGCAGCGTCCACAGGGCCGCGCCCGCCACCGCGACGAGGCCGGCGGCCCCGAAGATCGCGGGCTCGGGGTAGCCGAGCCACCAGCCGGCCGCGTACAGCAGCGCCGACGCGGCCGCCGTTCCCCATCCGAGCGGTGTCAGCACGTCACTCCCCGCCTCCCGGGCACCGGCCTCTCACGCACCGGCCTCTCAGACACCGGCACCTCAGACACCGGCGGCCTGCGGGGTGGGCACGTTCTGCAGCGCCTCGCCGACCACGTCCGCGCCGGACCGGCCGCGCAGCTCCGCCTCCGGCGTCACGATCAGCCGGTGCGCGATGACCGGGACCGCGAGGGCCTTGACGTCCTCCGGGACGATGTAGGACCGGCCGGCCGACGCCGCGCGCACCCGCGCCGCCCGCAGCAGCGCGATGCTGGCCCGCGGGCTCGCGCCGAGCCGCAGGTCGGGGTGCTCGCGGGTGGCGGCCACGAGCCGGACCAGGTAGTCGAACAGCGGCGGCGCGACGTGCAGCCGCTGCGCGAAGTCGATCATCCGGGAGAGGTCCTCGCGGCTCATCACGGGCGGCATCTGGTCGAGCGCCGCGCCGGTCGGCGTGCCCGCGAGCAGCGCCACCTCGGCCTGGTGGTCGGGGTAGCCCATCGAGATCCGCATCAGGAACCGGTCGAGCTGCGCCTCCGGCAGCGGGTACGTGCCGTCCATGTCGACGGGGTTCTGCGTCGCGATCACCATGAACGGGCGCGGCACCGGATGCGGGGTGCCGTCCACCGTCACCCGGCGCTCCTCCATGACCTCCAGGAGCGCCGACTGCGTCTTCGGGGAGCCGCGGTTGATCTCGTCCGCCACGGCGAGGTTCGCGAAGATCGGCCCCGGGTGGAACTCGAACGCGCTCGTCGCCTGGTTGAAGATCGACACGCCGGTGATGTCGCTGGGCAGCAGGTCGGGCGTGAACTGGATGCGCGCCCACTTCGCCTCCACCGACGCCGCGATCGCCCGCGCGAGCGTCGTCTTGCCGACGCCCGGGACGTCCTCGACGAGCAGGTGCCCCTCGGAGAGGAGGCAGACCAGCGCCAGCTCCACCTTCTCCCGCTTACCGCGCACGACGCGCTCGATGTTGCCCGCCAGCGTGGCGAACATCTGCGCGAACCGCCCCGCAAGCGCGTCGGCGTCGACGCCCGCGTTCTCCGTCATAACTCGCACCCCCGTGCTTCGACATTCGTTGGTCGGCCTAGGGCCGGTCGGCCCGTGAACCGCATCGGCGGCTCACATCTCGCATTCATAGAGGCCGTCCGACGGGAATCCGTTCCCTGGAGTGGCCACCAATGTGTCGTTGAGGTAGCCGTTGCCGTGCTGCTGCGTCTCGACCCTGTTCCAGACGTCGCTGCTGGTTCCGCTTTCCGGGTCGTGGTAGGACTGGCCCCGGACCTGGCACACCACGGTCAACGTGATGATCTGTCCCTGGGGGATCCGGCCCGCCTCGCCGTTCCTGCTGGGTCCGGGGCGGATGATCGTGTTGGTCTCGCCGTTGTTCTGGTTCTGGAACCGTTTGGTCGGGTAGGCGAGGTTCACGGTCGCCGACGCCGGGGTCGAGGACCCGGCGCCGTTGCGGGCCGTCACGGTCAGGCGGTGGGTCCTCGCGTTGGCCAGGCCGCGGACGCCGTACGAGGTGGCCTTCGTCGTGGCCGACCCGCCCGGCCAGGTGACGTCGTAGGTGACGTCGTAGCCGGGGGACGGCCCCCACGTGAGGTCCGCGCCGTGGTTGACGCCCGCCGCCCTCAGCGCCGTCGCCGGGCCGGGGGCCTGGCAGGCGTTCGCTCCCACGTCGCCGGACTCGCTGTAGGCGGTTCTTCCGTCCTTGCCCTTGTACTCGGCCGCCACCTTGTAGATGTGGGTCGTGGAGTCGCAGGCCAGGCCGCCGACCGTGAACGTCCCGCCCCGCGAGTCCGCCGGGAACTCCGCCGGGTCCGCGCCCTCGACGGGACGGCCGGACTGGTCGAGGAGGACGAACCGGGTCACCGGGTAGACGCCCTGCGGCTGGACCGCCGGCGTGAAGCGCACCTTGACCGAGCCGTCGTCGCCGGACGCGGCG
>NZ_SMKH01000232.1 GCF_004348515.1 Actinomadura sp. KC345
GCATGGGTCGCCTCCGCGAGCACATCGGCGAGAAACCGGGCCAGGTCGGCGGACGTGAGCACGGCGCGGACCCCCCGTCCGCCCGCGCCCCACGCCTCCACGACGGCCCGCCGCGCGACCCGCCACCGGCCCGCCGCGGACTGCTGCCGGCCCACCCAGACCGAGGACGTGCGCAGCGCGCAGCGCAGCTCGCCGGTGCTCAGCACGTCGCCGCGGTCGCGGTACCGGAACGCGAAGAGCTCCGGCTCGCGGGACGGGTCGCCCGGTGACGGGTCGGGGAAGCGGTCGTCGGGGTCGGGCCAGCGGACGGCCTGAGGCGATCCGTCCGCCCTGGCCGCGTCCACCCGGGCGGCGAGGCCGGCCAGGAAGTACCCGCACCGCTCCCCCACCGCGCCGAAGGAGTCGCCGTCGCGCCACAGCTCCAGCGTGATCTCGAACGGGGTGCCGCCGCGGTCGAGCGAGGCGATCGGGACCACCGCGAGGTCGGAGCCGTCCAGGCAGCGCAACCCGCTCGCCACCGGACCACCCCCTTCCTCGCACCGTCCGCTTCCAAGGCACATTAGGCCAGGTCATCCCCATGATCACACCCAGTGATCATCGAGATCCGGTAATGCCCCGGGGCGGTCGTCCCGCCGTGGCGGGGGGCGCGGTCAGGCGCGCGGGCCGGCGGCGCGGGCGCGCTCGACGTACTCGAGCGCGGTGCGCAGCTCGGAGAGCCACTCGTCGGTGTTCTTACCGACGAGCCGCACGCACCAGGCGAGCGCGTCGCTGCGGCTGCGGGCGACCCCGGCGTCGACGAGGGTGTCCAGGACGCGGCGCTCGTGCTGCCGGAGGCGCGTCATGACTGGCACCGAGAGCGTGGTGAACATCTCCCGCTCGTCGCCGCACTGGACGCCCCAGGAGACCTTGTAGCCGAAGCGCTGCTCGGCCTCGCGGGCGATGGCGACGCGGCGCTCGCGGGTGTCCTCGCGGAACCGCTGGACGTGCCCGGCGATCACGCCGGCGCGCTCCGCGTCGGACACCTCGGCGGTGGCCGGTTCGGGGAGGCGGCCGACGACGCTGACCTCCTCGCGGTCGAGGACGACCTCGGGCGGCCCTTCGAACCAGGCCTCGGGGAGCCGCCCGGAGAACCAGCCGCGCAGCTCCTCGGCCGCTTCACTCGTATTCATGTAATCGAAATTACAACCTAAAACCCCACCGCGCCAGAGCGGCCCGCGGTTCGGCGCCCGACACGAAGAAGCCGGGCCCTCAGGGGCCCGGCTTCCCGCTGGAGCTTCAGCGGTTCATGGAAGAGACATGCCTCGGGCTGACGCGGACGGCACCGCGCATGTTGCGGGTGTAGACGTTCTGGACCTGCACCACGGTCCCCCTGCGCGGAGCGGCGATCATCTTGCCCTCGCCCAGGTAGAGGGCGATGTGCGAGATGTAGCCGGGTGCGGTCGGGTCGTTGGCCCAGATCAGCATGTCGCCCGGCTCGGCCTTGCCGTAGGGGATGACCCAGCCGGTCCGCGCCTGGTCGGCGGCGACGCGCGGGAGGCGGATCCCGGCCTTGGCGAAGGCGTACTGCATGAGGCCGGAGCAGTCGTAGCCGCCCTCGGCCTCGGACTCGCCGCCCCACACGTACGGCCAGCCGAGCCGCGTGTAGGCGGCCTTGATCACGGTCCGCACCTGCTGGGCGGTCATGACCTGCCCGTTCGCGTTCGCCTCGGGCACCTCGCCCGTCTCCGGGAAGTCGATCTCCGGGTTGACCGCGACCGCCTTGGCGCTCTTGGGCAGGACCTTGCGGAGCTTCTTGATGAACGCCTTCGGCTCGGCCTTCGGGACGCTGATCAGCATCGCGTTCCCGGTGGGCATGCCGAGCGCCTTCGCGGTGGAGTGCGAGATGACCGCGTCGACGTCGCCGATGCCCATCGTGGCGTACGCGCCGACGCGCATCGGCGACTGCCGCCGCTTGCCGCCGACGGGGACCTGACTGCCGAGCTCGACGCCGCCGTCGCTGCCCATCGTGAACGAGATCGCCACGTCGCCGGACGCCACGTTGCGCCACAGCGAGTCCGACTTGGCGGTGGGCTTCGGCGTGTAGTTGCGGAACGTGGAGGGGTTGACACCCATCAGCCCGACCTGCTTGCCGGCGACCACGCCCTGCACGGCGTCCACGACCTCGACGCCCTTCACGCCCTTGGCGCCGCGGACCTTCTGGACCACGTCGGCGGGCAGCGTGGACGGCGCGGCGACCATCACGTGCGGCTCCAGCCGCTTGCCGAGGGGCGCGACCGCCGTCGGCGACACGCTCATGGCGCCGGAGGCGGCCACGTAGCGGGCCCGCTGCTCGGCGGCGGCGGGCGTGCCGACCGGTTCGTCGCCGCCGCGGACGACGAGAACGGTGACGTTGGCGGCAAGGGTCGTGACGACCGAAACACCGATGATCGTCGGCAGTACCCGGCGGTTCGGCTTCGCCACAGCCACACTCCTCGAAAGGTCGCCCCTGACCCGATCCTGACCCGCTGAGACACGACTATGGCTCAGACGGCGGGCCACCGTCCAGATACCCGGCCGATCGCCCCGCACCCTCGTCCGCCGCGCCCCATTGAGTCAGCCCGGGCCCTGCTACCCAGTGGTAACACCAAGCGTTGACGAGATCAAGGTCACAGTGCCACAAAAGTGGACGGTCAGTCCAATTGCCCGCGCAGTTCGCGGGTCAGATCGGCCGTGGACGTCACGGGCCGCCGGCACACGAAGCCCCGGCAGACGTAGGCCGCCGGCACCTCGTCCACGAGCCCGCGCCCCTCCAGCAGCGGAACGCCCTCCGCGTCCGGCGGGCCGACGCTCACCACCGCCCCCGGCGCGACCGACATCAGCGCCGTCCGGTGCAGCGCCCCGGTGCGCTCGTCGTCCGGATCACCGATCACCGCGATCTCCACCGGACCCGTCGCGTGCGCCTCCGCCACGGCCAGCCCCCAGCCCGCGAACCGCGCGTGCTTGCCGGCGAGCGCCGCCGCCGGGGCGAGCGCGGCCTCGGCGGCCTGCCGGTGCCGGTCCGACGCGGTGAGGGCGGCGAACGAGGTCAGCGCCCCGGCCGCCGCGAACTGCCCCGAGGGCGTCGCGTTGTCGGTCGGGTCCTGCGGGCGCCGGAAGAGCCGCTCCGCGTCGTCGGCGGTGTCGTAGAAGCCGCCGTCCCCGTCCCCGAACCGTTCGAGGACGGTGTCGAGCAGCTCACCGGCCAGCCGCATATGACGCGGATCCCCGGTGACGCCGTGCAGGGCCAGCAGGCCCTCGGCCACGTCGGCGTAGTCCTCCAGGACACCGGCGTTCGCGCCGGCCGCCCCGTCCTTGGACGTCCGCGTGAGCCGCCCGTCCCGCACGTGCACGTCGACCAGCAGACGCGCCACCTCCTCGGCCGCCCGGACGAGGTCCGGCCGGCCGAACAGCGCGCCGCATTCGGCCAGTGCGGCGATCGCGAGCCCGTTCCAGGCCGCGACCACCTTGTCGTCCCGCGCAGGCGGGACCCTGTGCGCGCGGGCCGACAGCAAGGCCGTCCGCACACGCTCGTACCGGTCGACGTCCTCGGGGTCACGGAGGAGTTGCAGTACCGACGTGCCGTGCTCGAACGTCCCGGTCACCTCGAACAGGCCCTCGGCGAACGCCCCGTCCTCCTCACCGAGAACCTCGCGCAACTGCCCCGGCGTCCACGCGTAGTACTTGCCCTCGACGCCCTCGCTGTCGGCGTCCAGGGCGGACGCGAGACCGCCCTCGTCCGTCCGGAGGTCGCGCAGCATCCAGTCGCAGGTCTCCAGCGCCACCCGCCGCGCGAACGGCGTCCCGGTCGCCCGCCACCAGTGCGCGTAAACCCGCGCCAGCAGCGCGTTGTCGTAGAGCATCTTCTCGAAGTGCGGGACGCCCCACCCCGCGTCGACCGAGTACCGGGCGAACCCGCCGCCGAGCTGGTCGTACAGGCCGCCCCGGGCCATCGCCTCCAGGGTGTGCCCGGCCATCGCGAGCGACTCCTCGCCACCCGTCCGCGCGTGGTGGCGCAGCAGGAACTCCAGCGCCATCGACGGCGGGAACTTCGGCGCACCCCCGAACCCGCCGCGCGCCGCGTCGTAGGACCCGGCGAGCACCTTCACCGCGTGCGCGAGCATCTCCTCGCCGGGTGCCCGCGTCCCCGCGAGCCCGGACCCCCGCGACGTCAGCGCCTCGACGACCTGCTGCCCCTGCCCGACCACCTCGTCACGCCGCTCCGCCCACGCCTTGTCGACGGCCTGCAGCAACGCCCGGAACTGCGCCGGCGGGAAGTACGTCCCGCAGTAGAACGGATGCCCCTCCGGCGTCATGAACACCGTCATCGGCCACCCGCCCTGGCCGGTCATGGCCTGGGTCGCCTCCATGTACACGGCGTCGATGTCCGGCCGTTCCTCCCGGTCCACCTTGATGTTCACGAACAACTCGTTCATGACCCGCGCGATCTCGCCGTCCTCGAACGACTGATGCGCCATCACGTGGCACCAATGGCAAGCGGCATATCCGACAGAAAGGAGTACCGGAACATCTCGCCGACGCGCCTCGGCGAACGCCTCCTCGCTCCACTCCCACCAGTCGACCGGATTCTCGGCGTGCTGCAACAGGTACGGGCTTGTCGCGTCCTTGAGCCGGTTCATGCCACCGATCCTGCCCGATCAGGTCGCCACGTCACTCCTTCTCCCGGGATGTCCCGCCTCAGGCGGCTCCCGGGCATTGCCATCGTGGGGGCGGGCGTGCTCAATTGGGGACCCGGCGGACCTGGACGATCGCCGCCGTGGTGCTGGTCTGGTCGCTGCTGACGGTCGGCAGCGGGCTGGTGCAGTCGTACGCGACGCTGTTCGCCGTCCGGGTCTTCCTCGGCAGCGCCGGGCTGCTCTACAACCCGTCCGGCTCCAGCCTGATCGCCGACTACTATCCCGGCTCCGGACGCGCCCGCGCGTTCGGGCTGGAACGCTTCGCCTACTTCTCCGGACTCCCGCTGGGCATCATGCTGGGCGGCGCGCTGGCCCAGGCGTTCGGCCGGCGGGCGATGTTCTTCCTGGTCGCCGTCCCGGGCGTCGTCATCGCGCTGCTCTGCTGCGCGGCGCCTTCACCGTGCTGCTGCTCCCGCTGCTGGCCGGGACGCTGATCACCTTCGGCGGCCGCCGCCACTACGGCGCCGACGCCGCCCGCGCCCTCAAATAAGGTCCGCCAGGGCGGTTTCGAGGGCGCGGTGGAAGGTGGGATAGGCGTAGATCATCTCGCGGAGGGCGGTGGTCGGGGCCTCGGTGTGGACGGCCACCGCGAGGGCGCCGAGGATCTCGCCGCCGGACGGGCCCACGGCGGTGGCGCCGACCAGGGTGCCCCACTCGGTGTTCTCGATGAGCTTGATGAAGCCGTCGTTGCCGACCTTGTGGATCCAGCCCCGCGGTGACTCGGGAAGCTTGGCGATGCCCGTGCGGACGGGAAGGTTCTGGTCGCGGGCCTGGGCCTCGGTCAGGCCGACTGACGCGATCTCGGGGTCGGTGAAGGTGACCCGCGGGACAGCCCGGTAGGAGGCGGGCGAGCCCTCCTCGCCGAGGATGTCGCGGACGGCGATGGCCGCCTGGTACATGGAGACGTGCGTGAACTGGCCCATGCCGGTGATGTCGCCGATCGCCCATACGCCGTCGGCGGCGCGCATGTGGCCGTCGACGGCGATCTGGCGGGCGTTCTCGTCCAGGCCCACGTTCTCCAGGCCGAGGCCCCTGAGGTTGGGACGGCGGCCGGTCGCGATCAGGAGACGCTCGGCGGCGAGGGTCTCGTCGCCGAGGTTCATGCCGAACTCGTCGTTCTCGTAGGTGACCGCGGTGACGTCCACTCCGGTGCGGACGCCGATGCCTTCGCGTTCGAAGACGTCGCGGAGGAGTTCGCCGGATTCGGGTTCCTCGTTGAGCAGCAGGCGGTCGGCGGCCTCGACCACGGTGACGCGGCCGTCGAAGCGGGAGAACACCTGCGCCAGCTCGGCGCCGACGACGCCTCCGCCGAGGACGATGAGCGACTCGGGCGCCCGGGTGGCCTGGACGGCCTCGCGGTTCGTCCAGTACGGGGTGCCGTCGAGGCCGTCGATCGGCGGGGCCGTGGGGGCGGTGCCGGTGTTGAGGACGATGCCGCGGCGGGCGCGGAACACGCGGCCGTTCACCGTGACCTCGCCGGGGCCGGTGATGCGCCCCTCGCCCCGGACCAGCTCCGCGCCCTTGCCGGTGAGGCGGTCGGCGGCGACCTTGTCGTCCCACGAGTCGGTCGCCTCGTCGCGGATCCGGGCCGCCACCGGCGCCCAGTCCGGGCGGACGGTCGAGTCGCCCGCCATCCCCGGGACGCGGCCGCCCTCGGCGAGGAGCCCGGCGGCGCGCACCATCATCTTGGTGGGGACGCAGGCGTAGTACGGGCATTCGCCGCCCACCAGCCGCGACTCCACGCCGACGACGGACAGGCCCGCCTCGGCGAGCTTCCCCGCCGCCTCCTCTCCCCCTGGGCCGAGTCCGATCACCACGACATCGACTTCGTCAGCCATGTGGTGTGTCCTGCCCACGTTGCCGGTCGGTTAGGCGGCGCGGCGGCATGGGAATCCGATCGAGATCGTGAACGAGAGTGATCTCGCCCTCGAAGACGGCTGAGACCTCGTCCGCGAAGCGGTGTTCGTCCTCGGCGCGGTACCGCTCGGAGAAGTGCGTCAGGACCAGGCGCCGGACACCGGCCTCCGCCGCGACGGTGGCCGCCTGGGTCGAGGTGAGGTGGCCGTACTCGGTGGCGAGGGCGGCGTCCTCGTGCAGGAACGTGGACTCGATGACGAGCATGTCCACCCCGTCGGCCAGTTCCCGGACGCCGTCGCAGAGCCGGGTGTCCATGACGAAGGCGACCTTCTGGCCGGGGCGGGGGACGCTGCACTCCTCGAGCGTGACCGTCCGGCCGTCCGGGGCGGTGACCTGACCGTCCTCCTGGAGCCGCCTGACCAGCGGGCCCCGCACGCCCCGCGTGGCCAGTTCGGCGGGCAGCATCGTACGGCCGTCGGGCTCCTCCAGCCGGTAGCCGTACGCCTCGACCGGGTGGGACAGCCGCCGAGCGACGAGGGTGAACGGGGCGCCGCCGGTGTCGAGCGGCATCCGCTCCCCCGAGACGGGGCGCTCGCGGACCACGTCCGTGTCCCGGAAGGCGGCCGCGTTCCGCAGCCGGTCCCAGTAGGTCCGGCCGCTCGCCGGGAACGCCGCGTCCACCGGGTGCTCGACGCCGTCGCGGGCGATGCGCTGGACGACGCCGGGCACGCCGAGGCAGTGGTCGCCGTGGAAGTGGGTCACGCAGATCCAGGTGACGTCGTTCGCCGAGACCCCGGCGTGCGCCATCTGCCGCTGCGTCCCCTCGCCGGGGTCGAACAGCAGGCCGTGGCCGTCCCAGCGCAGCAGGTAGCCGTTGTGGTTCCGGACCCGGGTGGGCACCGCGCTGGCGGAGCCGAGGACGATGAGATCGCGAACCGACATGCCCCCATGGTGCCGGGCGCGGGGGCATGCAAGCGCTTGGTTATTCTGTCCGCGTTCGCAGGCGAGCAGCGTAAGGGAGGCCCCCGGTGGCCGGGAGCAGCAAGCGCGAGAAGATCAAGATGGCGCCCGACGAAGTCGCGTCCTATCTCGCCGACAACTACAAGGTGCAGGTCGCCACGGTCGGCAAGGACGGCGAGCCGCACCTGGTGACGATGTTCTACGCGCTGTTCGAAGGAAAGATCGCCTTCACGACGTACAAGGCGTCGCAGAAGGTGCTGAACCTGCGCCGCAACCCCACCATGACGTGCCTGGTCGAGGACGGCGTCGAGTACAACGAGCTGCGCGGTGTGGCCCTCTACGGCCGCGGCCTCGTCATCGAGGACCCCGAGCCCCGGAGCAAGGTGGGCATGGTCGTCGGCTCCCGCATGGCGGGGCTGCCCGTCCCGAAGCTGGGCGAACCGATCGACCCGGTCGTCGCCGAGGGCATCGAGCAGGCGATCGCCAAGCGCGTCCTCATCGTCATGGAACCCGACCGGGTCGTCAGCTGGGACCACCGCAAGGCGTGACCCCGTCAGCGGGTGAGGCGGGCCGTCAGGAGGTGAGGGCGGCGCGGCGCTCGGCCACCCCGGCGGCCTTCGGGCTCGGAATCGACTCGTAGAGTTCCACGGCGCGGTCCAGGGCGGCGCCCTCGGCGGCGCGGTCTCCGCGCTGCCGGGCGGCGTCGGCGATGTGGACGAACATCCCGGCCTGCTGGTCGACGGCGTTCTCCTTGCGGAGGATCTCCAGGGCCTGGCCGAAGAAGTTGATGGCCGCGACGGGGCGGCGCGACCGCAGATACGCCTCGCCGAGGCTCGTGAGGGCGCGGGCGCGGCCCGTCCGGTCGGGCTCGGGGAGCGCGGCGAACTCGTCCGGGAGCGGGCCGAGCATCTCGATCGCGCGGCCGGTGTCGCCCGTCCGGATCAGCGCGCGGGCAAGGTTGTGGCGGGCCAGCAGGACGGTGTGCCGGTCGCCGTCGCGCTCGGCGACGCGCAGCGTCTCCTCCAGGACCTCCGCCGCCTCCGCCCAGCGTTCCCGCTCCAGGAGCGCCAGGCCCTCGGCCTCGACCTCTCCCTCGCCTGCGGCCGTGGCGGCGAGGTGGTGGTCGAGGGCGCGGCGGAGCGCGGCGTCCCGGTCGGAGTCCTCGAAGTTCGCACGCACGTCGAGGGTCCTCCCCGGACGCGGCCGGATCCAACCGAGCCGGGGCGGTTCAGGGGGCGGTTCAGGCTTCGTCGGAGTCGGCCGCCTTGGAACCGGCGGCCTTCCGCGCCTCGGCGCGCTCCCACTCCTCCTGCGCCAGGTCGGCCTCCCGCGGCGCCTGGATCTTCTTCATCTGCTTGGTCATCGAGCGGATGAGGAAGACGGTGGCGGCCACGAGGGCGAGGAAAACCCCGAAGCCCAGGAAGCCCGGGGTGACCGTGTCGTCGTTCAGCGGGATGGCGCCGACCTGCACCGCGGTGAGGGAAAGCACTACAGACACACCTTTTCCCGGATGCCGGCGAACAGGTCGTCCTCCGGCAGCTCGGTGTCGATGAGGGACCTGGCCAAATGGTAGTCCTCGGTCGGCCATGCCTCGCGCTGGACGTCCAGCGGGACGACGAACCAGAAGCCGTTGGGGTCGATCTGGGTGGCGTGCGCGAGGAGGGCGCGGTCCCTGGTCTCGAAGTGGTCGGCGCAGGGGACGCGGGTGGTCGTCTCCCACGTCGCGCGCTTCTCGCTCTCCTCGTCGAAGCGCTTGATCCAGTCCTCGTAGGGCGACTCCAGGCCGGCCTTCTCCATCGCGGTGTGAAGGGCGAGGATGCGCTCCTTGTTGAAGGTCAGGTGGTAGTAGAGCTTCAGCGGCTGCCAGGGCTCGCCCGTGCCGGGGTAGCGCTCCGGGTCGCCCGCGGCCTCGAACGCCTCCACCGACACCTCGTGGCACTTCACGTGGTCGGGGTGGGGGTAGCCGCCCTTCTCGTCGTAGGTGAGCATCACGTGCGGGCGGAACTCGCGGACCGCGCGCACCAGCGGTTCGGACGCGCTCTCCAGCGGCTCCACCGCGAAGCAGCCCTCCGGCAGGGGCGGCAACGGGTCGCCCTCGGGGAAGCCGGAGTCGACGAAGCCGAGCCAGCTCTGCCGGACGCCGAGGATCTCGCGGGCCCGCGCCATCTCGGCCTCGCGCACCTTGCCGATGTCGGCCTTGACCTCGGGACGGTCCATCGCCGGGTTCAGGATGTCGCCGCGCTCGCCGCCCGTGCAGGTGACCACGAGGACCTCGACTCCTTCCGCGACGTACCTGGCCATCGTCGCCGCGCCCTTGCTGGACTCGTCGTCGGGATGGGCGTGCACCGCCATGAGACGCAGCGGCTCGCCGCCGCCCGGCCGTTCGAGCGTCGATTCGTCGAGGACCTCGGACACCTGGGGTTCTCCCTTTCGGACCCTGAGAAGCGGCCCCGGTTCGAGGCACGCGCCATGACAGACGAGAATTGTCCCTGACAACGTCCGCACACCGCACGGAGATTCCCCGCCATGACAACGAGCGTGCCGAAGACAGCGGAACCCGCGGAGACCAGGCGGAGGCGGCTCGGGCTGGTGGTCATCGGCGTGTTCGTGGCGGTGGCGGCGGGCGGCTTCGGGGTCATCACCGTGCACGCGGGCCAGACGCCGGGCATCGTCTCCCAGACGGTCACCTACGACATCACCGACACCACGGTCGAGATCAACTTCTCGGTGGCCAAGGGCGAGGGCGACGAGGTGCGCTGCACGGTGGACGCCTTCGACAAGAACTTCGAGGTGCTCGCGCAGAAGGAGGTCGTCGTGCCGGTGGGAACGTCCGACCTGAAGGGCACGGAGACGCTGCAGACGCCGCGGCGGGCGACCGGGGCCAGGATCCACGGCTGCCGCACGGCCTGAGCCCCTGGTGAGCGTCCCGCGGGACGCCCACCCGGCCGCCGATACGCGGGGTGAAGGCCAAAATACGATTGGCGGGTTGCAGGCGCCGACTTCAGGGAACCTTTACCCGCACACACCGGATAGGCTAGAGGTTTCACCCGGCCGCACTTCATGTCGATGTGACACCCGTCTGCCACGGGCGGGGCGACGATCGCAACATGTGGATGAGGAGTACCCGTGACCGAGACCCGCGCTGACAACGTCACCTGGCTCACCCAGGAGGCGTACGACCGGCTCAAGGCTGAGCTGGAGCACCTGTCGGGCCCGGGCCGCATCGAGATCGCTCAGAAGATCGAGGCGGCGCGGGAGGAAGGCGACCTGCGCGAGAACGGCGGCTACCACGCGGCCAAGGAGGAGCAAGGCAAGATCGAGGGCCGCATCCTCCAGCTCCAGGGCATCCTGGAGAACGCGCGCGTCGGTGAGGCGCCGCGGACCGAGGGCGTGGTCGGCCCCGGCATGACCGTCACGATCTCCTTCGAGGGCGACGACGAAGAGGTCACGTTCCTGCTCGCGTCCCGCGAGGAGGTCGGCGCCCCCATCGACGTCTACTCGCCCAAGTCGCCGCTCGGCGCGGCCATCAACGGCAAGAAGGTCGGCGACAAGGCCACCTACTCGCTGCCGAACGGCCGCAGCATGACGGTCGAGATCCTCGACGCCACCCCCTACGGCGCCGAGTGACCGCCCGCGCTTAGGAGCGCGGCGCTGGAGGGCGGGGGGGTCGCTGCACTCCGCATCCGATCAGCCCGGGGGGCGACCCCCGGGCTTTCCTTCGGCCGCGGCGCGGACCAGCGGCAGGGTCCGGTAGGCGACCTGGGTGGCCAGCGAGATCACCGAGGACGCCCGCTCCACGCCGGCCACGTCCACGATCACGTCGATGACGCGCTGCAGGTCGGTGTTGCTGCGCGCGACGACGCGGCAGAGCATGTCGCCGGGGCCGGTGATCGTGTGCGCCTCGATCACCTCGGGCACCTGCGCGAGCCGTGCGGCGACCGGATCGTGCCCGCTGTGCCCCCGCCCCTGGCTCTGCCTGATCTGCAGCGTCACGAACGCCGTCACGCCGTAGCCGAGGGCGGCGGTGTCGATCTCCGGGCCGTGGCCAGCGATGACGCCGTCGCGGGCCATCCGGTCGAGCCGCGCCTGGACGGTGCCGCGCGCGACCCCGAGCCGCCGGGACGCCTCCAGGACGCCGACGCGGGGTTCGGCGGTGAACAGCTCGATCAGCCGGCCGTCCAGTTCGTCGATCGCCACGGCACCCTCCGGCGGTCGTGGTCACCCTGCACAGAGCGACCGGTGGAGTTCGCTTTTCACTGTACAGATTGACCAGTAAATCAAGTCACTCTTGCACAGCTTGTAGCCGCACGCCGAGATTGGTCGGCATGGATGAGTTTCCGGTCAAGGGCATGGACGCCGTCGTCTTCGCCGTCGGCAACGCCAAGCAGGCCGCCCACTACTACTCGACCGCGTTCGGCATGCGCAGGGTCGCCTACCGCGGCCCGGAGAACGGCAGCCCCGACGAGGCGGTGCACGTGCTGGAATCGGGCGGCGCCCGGTTCGTGCTCCGCGGCCCGGTCCGGGCCGGTACCGAGATCGGGCGGCACATCGCCGAGCACGGCGACGGCGTCGTCGACCTCGCGATCGAGGTACCGGACGTCGAGGCCGCGTACCGGCACGCGCTCGCGAAGGGCGCGACCGGCGTGCAGGAACCGCACGTCATGGAGGACGAGCACGGCAAGGTGACGGTCGCGGCGATCGCCACCTACGGTGAGACCCGCCACTCCCTGGTCGACCGGTCGAACTACACCGGCCCGTACCTGCCGGGGTTCGCGCCGGCGGGCCCGATCGTCGAGCCGCCGGAGAAGCGGTACTTCCAGGCGATCGACCACTGCGTCGGCAACGTCGAGCGCATGGACGAGTGGGCGGAGTTCTACCACCGGGTCATGGGGTTCACCGACATGGCCGAGTTCGTCGGCGACGACATCGCGACCGAGTACTCGGCGCTGATGTCCAAGGTCGTCGCCGACGGGAAGCGCAAGGTGAAGTTCCCGCTGAACGAGCCGGCGCGGAGTACGCGCAAGTCGCAGATCGAGGAGTACCTGGAGTTCTACGGCGGGCCGGGCGTCCAGCACATCGCGCTCGCCACCAACGACATCGTCGCGACCGTCGACCGGATGCGCGCCGCCGGCGTCGAGTTCCTGGAGAGCCCCGACTCCTACTACGAGGACCCGGAGCTGCGCGAGCGCATCGGCGAGGTGCGGGTCCCGATCGAGGAGCTGCAGAGGCGCCGGATCCTCGTGGACCGGGACGAGGACGGCTACCTGCTGCAGATCTTCACCAAGCCCGTCCAGGACCGCCCGACGGTGTTCTTCGAGATGATCGAGCGCCACGGTTCGCTGGGCTTCGGCAAGGGCAACTTCAAGGCGCTGTTCGAGGCGATCGAGCGCGAGCAGGAGCGCCGCGGCAACCTGTGACCCACCGGACCCGGTAACGGGCACACTTGGGGTTCATGAGCGAACCGCCCCACACTCCCCGGCCGTCGGACGGCGGCTGGCAGCCCCCGGACGCGCGGTCTTCCGG
>NZ_SMKH01000233.1 GCF_004348515.1 Actinomadura sp. KC345
GCTCAGGACCGGGCGGGCTCCGGCGGGGCGCGGCGCGGGGGCGACGACCGGGAGGTCACGCGGCGTCCGAGGCGCTGGGCCGGACGCTCGACGTACCGGTGCGCCAGCGCCGCGGAGACGAGCACCCCGGCGACCAGCACCACCCCCCAGCCCAGCCGGACGACCCCGGGAAGGTGGCCCGGATCGCGTCCGGCGGCGTGCCAGATCCCCTGGATGACCAGCGGGTGCAGCAGGTAGAGCGAGTAGCTGATCAGACCGGACCACACGAGGAACCGGGGCATCCGGCGGCGGCGCAGCGCCAGCGCCCCGAGGAACGTCAGCCACGCGGCGCCCACGGCGATGGACCAGTCCGCGCCCAGCGGGTCCGGGTTGGCGTGCAGCGCCCACGTGGTCGGGGTGCGCAGGCCCGCCGCCAGCGTGCAGACGGGGACGACCGCGATCATCGCGATGGCGGGCCAGGTCCGCAGGCGCCCCTCGTGGACGCCCCGGACGGCGGTGCCGGCGAACATTGTGGCGATGATGCACAGGCTCTCGATCGCGCCGATGCGGCTGTTGAGGACGAGCAGGGTCAGCGCCAGCGTCGCCACGACCGCGACCCCGGCCCGGCGCGCCCCGCGCCGCCCGCTGACCATCGCGGCCGCCCCGCCGGCCAGCAGCAGCACGGTGGCGAGGATCGTCCCGTCCGGCCACCGGGAGACCAGCAGGCCGGACGGCAGCGCCACGCCCAGGATGGCCGCGCCGACGCCGAACCCCAGGGCCACCCGGCCGCTGGCACGGTGGACGCCGGCGACGAACATCGCCGTCACCAGCAGGTAGAAGACCATCTCGTAGGTGAGCGTCCAGAAGACGTTGACGACGTTCGGCACGCCGAGCAGGTCCTGGAGCATGGTGAGGTGCGCGACGGCGGACGCCCAGGGGCGGTCGGCGAGCCCGCCCGGCAGCCCGTAGGACGCCCCGGCCGCGCCGAGCACCAGTGCGAGCGCCACGGCCGCGAACCAGGCCGGGTACAGCCGGAAGAACCGCCCGGCCCAGAACCGCCGGACGCTTCCCCGCCGCTCCAGCGAGAACGGCACGACGTAGCCGCTGACGATGAAGAACACGAACACCCCGTACCGGCCGAAGTCGAACCAGGGACTCGCCGTCCGGCGGACCTCGGGGAGCAGCACGTCCAGGGAGTGCTCGAACACCACCACCAGGGCGGCGAGGCCGCGCAGGGCGTCGAGCCAGCCCATCCGGGGCGCCTGCCGCTCCGTGCGGGAGCCGATCTGTCCTTGTCGCGGAGTGGTGAGGGTGTTCGCCGCCATCCGCGCCACCATAGGTGCGGGCGACGGCCGTCTCTGACGGGCGGACCCGAACCGTCCTGACGCGACACACGCGCGGCGGGACGGGTGCGCAAGGCCGCAGAACCGGAGAGAGCAGGGCTCCCGCCAGGACGGCGGCGGTGGCGGAAGGGAGTCGCGGCATCGCTCGCTGTGAGCAACTCCACACCCGCCGGCGCCCGGTTCAGCAGCGGGCGCGGCGCTCGGCGCGGGCCCGGCCGAGTTCCTCCAGCACGAGGGCGGAGCCGATGCCGACGAGCCAGGAGTCCTTGGCGAGCCCGATGCCCTGTTCGGTGGGACGCAGCCCGCCCGGCTCCCGCATGCCGGGGATCCGCAGGTAAAGGCCGGTCAGCCCGCCCGCGAACGCGGTGAGCGCCGCGCCGGCGAGGGCCGAGGGGACCACCGGCGCGATGAGGGCGGCGCCGAGCGCGACCTCGACGGTGCCGAGCCTGCGGATGAAGTCGCGCGGTTCCTGCTTGTCGAGGAACGGGTAGGCGGTCTTCGCCATGCCGTGGGTCGGCTCGGCCGCCTCTTCGGCGCCTTTGAGCTTCGTCAGTCCGGAGTTCAGCACGAAAGCGCCGACGATCACCCTGACGGGCATCTGGTGAGCGCGAGCGAGAATACGCATTGTTCCCCATCAACGATCGAGAGTGAGCGGCCGCACGGATCATTCCCGACGTGCGTCCGCTACACCTGATGGCTCCGTCAATTCTCGCCATGCGCCCGCGCCTACCACGCCGGGAGCAGAGACGGGGAGCGGCGCTGCGCCGCCGGGAGCAGGCCCGGTGCCTCCGGCGGCCCGACGACGGCCCCGGTACCGCCGCTGGACGATCTGGCTGTCGTCGCAGAAGTCAGGAGCGTTGAGATGTCGGTCACCCAGTCACAGCAGACCGCCGGGCCGCGGGCGCGGTCCGGTCTCCCCGCCGCCGACCGGCAGTGGTGGCGGCCGAGGCGGTCCACCCGCAAGCTGCTCACGGTCGTGCACGTGGCCTCGTCGGTCGCACTGCTGGGGGAGGTGTGGGTCCTGGTGGTGCTCAACCTCACCGCGACGCTGACCTCGGACGGAGCGCTCGCGCACGCCGCCTACCGGCTCATGGGCGTGCTGGTGTTCGGCGGCGGCATCCCGCTCAGCATGATCTCGCTGGCCAGCGGAATCGCGCTCGGGCTCGGCAGCCGGTGGGGCATCGCCCGCCACTACTGGGTGTTCGCCAAGCTGCTGCTGCTGATCGGGGTGATCCTCGCGGGGATGCTGCTGTTCACCCCCGAGGCCATGGCGGACGCCACCGCCGGCGGGGCGAGCCCGTCCGGGGGGCGGCAGTGGACGCAGGTCGCGGTCGTCTCCGCCCAGGCGGCCATGCTCCTGACCGCCACGGCGCTGTCGGTGTACAAGCCGCGCCGCCGCATGGGCCGCTCCGGCTCATGAACGGCCCGGTCCCCGGGCGGCCCGACTCACCTGCGCATGTAGACGCGGACGGTGGTGCCGTCCGGGCCCGTGTGGACGCGGACGAGGTCGGCCAGATGGTTCACCATGAGGATCCCCCGGCCGCCGTTGGGAGCCATGTCGGAGGGGCGGCGGCCGGCGAGCGGGTCGGTGATCGTCCCGGCGTCACGGATCTCGCAGAGGACGTGGCCGTCCTCCGCCCACAGCCGCACGGTGCCCGACCCGCCGCCGTGCAGGCAGGAGTTGGCCGCCAGCTCGTTCACGGCGAGCTCCAGGTCGTCCACCGCGTCGGGCCCGAGGCCGAGGCGCGCCGCGTGCCGGCAGGCGAACTCGCGGACGAGCGGCAGCGCGTCGAGGTCGAAGCTCATCGCGACCGCGCCGGCCGGCTCCGGCAGCGGTCGGTTGTAGGCGCGCACGATCCGGTCGGGCGCGTACTCGGCGCTCGCCCGCTCGCCGTGGCCGTCGATCACGACCGGGTGGGTGGCGCGGGCGTCGGCGATGGCGGCGGGCGGCAGACCCGCCACGTCGTACGGGCACAGGATCGACACGCCGCGTCCCTCGAACGCGAGGTTGATCAGCGCCTCGTGCTGGGCGCAGGCCGGGTACTCGGCGGCCGACCGGCCCGGCCAGATGGGCTCGCCGATGATCCGCACGCGGCCGCCGGTGTGCCGGTCGGCGAACTCGCGCAGGACGCCGGGGATGATCCGGCCCGGGTTGCGCCCCGCCTCGGACATGTCCAGCCACGTCACCTCGTCCGCTGCCCGGCCGAGCGCCGTGCGCAGCGTGCGGAGGCGGGCGCCCGGCACCGCCACGGCCACCGGTTCGCCGGACTCGCGGCCGGTGCGGATGAACGGCACGGTGCCGGCGAGGTACTCCTCATCGCCCCGGTAGAAGAGCGCGGGGTGGACGAACGTGTCGCGCGGTGGCGCGCCCGGCCCCCCGGGCCTGAGGCTCATCGCGCGGTCACTCCGTTCGGGACGAGGTCGAATGCACGTGCATCGGGTCGAGCGTACGCCGCGGGCGACGCTCGCGCGAGAGCAACCTGCACGCGTATCCCCCGAGGTCGAACGACATTTCCCGCCACTACCACGATTACCCGCTGATGACCGCCGAAAACCGGGTCAAGACCGTAAAATCACCCCGGCTTGCCGTCGAATCGCCTCCGCGCGCCGTCGAATCGCTTCCGCCGTGATCACGGGTCCCGCAGGATCGCGGCGTCGACCACATCGGTCAGCAGACCGCGCCTGCGGTAGGCGCGGCGCTGCCGCTCGGCGCCGGTCCCGCCCGTCAGGAGGCGGCGGACGCCGCGGGCGGCGGCGCCGAGGTCCCCGCTCTCGCGCAGCGCGGGCAGCACGTGCGCCAGCAGGTCGCCCGCCAGCTCCCGGAAACCGGCGGGCCGGCCCGTGCGCACGTCCACGCCGGTCCCGTTCAGGCCGTCCCGCGCGGCCAGCCAGTACGCCGCGCGCAGCATCTCCTGGGAGGGGTCGGGGGCCCGTTCTCCCGCGTCCACCGCCGCGGACGAGACCCGCACCAGCGCCCGGACCAGCGCGGCGAACGCGGCCGCGTCGCCGGCGGTCGGGGCGACGTCGGCGAGCCGGATCTCGACGGTGGGCAGGCGCGCCGACGGCCGCACGTCCCAGAAGATCGTGCCGGTGTCCAGCAGGGCGCCGCAGTCCAGCAGGGACCCCACGAGGTCGTCGTAGTGCGCCGACGACTCGAAGAACGGCGGCGGGCCCGCCACCGGCCACCGCGCCCACGCCATCGCCCGCCAGCAGGAGTGGCCGGTGTCGCGCCCGGCCCAGTACGGCGAGTTCGCCGTCAGGGCCAGCAGCGTCGGCAGCCAGGGGCGCAGGTGGTTGCCGACCTGGATCGCGCGCTCCCGGTCGGGCATCTCGACGTGGACGTGGCACGAGCAGATGCTCTGCTCGTCGTCCAGGCCCCGGTACATCGCGAGGCCCTCGGCGTAGCGGAGGCCGCCGCTGATCGGGGCGGGGGTCACCTCGCCCAGCACGGGCGTCCCGGTCGCGGCGAGGCGGAAGCCCTCGGCCGCGGCGGCCGCCGCCATCGCCGACCGCATCGACCGGACCTGCTCGTCGAGTTTGTCCAGGTCGTCGCACGGCGGCGTCTTGGCCTCGGTGAGGAAGCCGACGAGTTCGGTGGAGGCGCGCTCGCCCAGCGCGGCGGTCGCGCGCCGCACGACGGCGGCGCCCCGGGGGACGACCTCCCGGGAGACGGGATCGACGACGAAGTACTCTTCCTCGATTCCGAAACGCAGGGCGTTCCCACCACCTCGGGCTCGGGGGCGACGCAACGGCCACTCTTCTCGACCGTACGTGGTCGCCGTCCCGTTCGTCACCCGCCGGAGGGTCAGGGGCCGGTATCGAAGAAGTACAGCGAAAGCGCGACGAGGTGGGTGAGCACGACCACGCCGAGGCTGACGAAGAACAGCATCTTGGCGGGGGCGTGCGGGAAGACCCTTCCCGGCTTGAGCGGCCCGCGCTCACGCTGCCGTGCGGCGATCCGCTCCTCGATGGGAGGACGGCCGAACAACGCTACTGCTGGGGCTCGTCGATGACGACGTCGGCCATGATGTCGACGGCCAGCGCCACGATGCCGCCGAGCACGGTCACCGCCGCCCCGATCCCGAAGACGATCCAGTCGGGGCCCATGACGATGCCGGCGCCGCCGATGGTGAACCCGATGAAGATGATGCTCACGGCGACCCAGGACTTGGGGCGTCCGGCGTGGTGGCCAGTCGACATGCGTTCGTCTTCCTCACAGGCTCGGTCGGGGATACGACGCCGAACTCTAGCAATGCCCCTAGCCAGAGGCCCCTTCGGGGTACGCCGTGGCCGCTGCGGGGCGGACGCCCGCGGGAGGCGTCAGACGAACGCGCCGTGCCCGGTCGCCGCGCGCCCGACGATCAGCGTGTTGATCTCCCTGGTGCCCTCGTAGGAGTAGAGCGCCTCGGCGTCGGCGACGAACCGCCCGATGTCGTAGTCGAGCACGATCCCGTTGCCGGCCATCAGCTCGCGCGCCCAGCCGACCACCTCCCGCATGCGGGTGGTGCAGTGCGCCTTGGCGAGCGCCGAGTGCTCGTCGCGGTAGCGGCCCCCGTCCTGGAGCTGGGCGAGCCGGACCACCATGCCGAGCGCCGCCGTGGTGTTGCCGAGCATCTTGACCAGCAGGTCCTGGACGAGCTGGAACCGGGCGATCGGGCGCCCGAACTGCTCGCGCTCCACCGCGTAGTCGCGGGCGATCTCATAGGCGGCGAGCATGACCCCGACGGCCTGCCAGGCGACGCCGCTGCGCGTCCGGCGCAGGATCGCCGCCGTGTCCTTGAAGCCGTTCGCCCCCGCGAGCCGGTCCGCTTCGGGGACGCGGCAGTCCTCCAGGACGATGTCGGCGTTCTGCACGGTCCGCAGGGCGATCTTGTTCTCGATGCGGGTGGCCGTGAACCCCGGCGTGTCCTTGCCGACGACGAACCCCTTCACCTGGTCGTCCGCCACGTCCCTGGCCCACACGATGGTGTGGTCGGCGAACGTGGCGTTGCCGATCCAGCGCTTTGCGCCGTTCAGCACCCACTCGTCGCCGTCGCGGCGCGCCGTGGTGCGCAACCCGAGCGCCACGTCCGACCCGCCCTCGGGCTCGGTGAGCGCGAACGCGCCGATCGTCTCCATCCGCCCCATCGCGGGCAGCCACCGCTCGCGCTGCTCCTTCGAGCCGCACCGCCCGATGCTGCCCATCGCGAGCCCGCTGTGGACGCCGAAGAACGTGGACATGGACGGGTCGACCCGGGCCATGTCCATCGCCAAGAACCCGGTCAGCAGGCTGCTCGGCTTCTCGCCCGGGCACTCGTCGTGGGGCAGCCCCGCGATGCCGAGCTCCCCGAACCCGGGGATCAGGTCGAACGGGAACTCCGCCCGCGCCCAGCAGTCGTTCGCGATCGGCGCGACCTTCGACTCGAGGAAGGCGCGCACCCGCCCGACGATCTCCTGTTCCCGATCATCGAGCAGTTCCTGCATGTGGTAGAGGTCACCGGGGAGGGAATCCAAGGTCATGAGCCCTCCCTTCCCGGACACCGCACCGTTAACCTGCGCACCGGCGCGGCTCCGGGCGGAGGCTCGGATCCCGGACGGCGGGACCCCGGTTCCGAGGGGTATTCGGTCGCTCGCCTACGATCCAGGCATGACGGTGCCGCCTGAGGAACTCGAACTGGCCGCCGCCTTCCCCCCGGCCGAGCGCGACCGGTGGCGGGAGATGGTGAAGGGGGTGCTGCGCAAGTCCGGCGCGGCGACGGAGGACACCCCCCTCGACGAGATCGAGGGTCTGCTGACCCGCGAATCCTGCGACGGGGTGCCGATCGCCGCCCTCTACACGCGCGACGACGCCCCGCCCGGCCGCCCCGGCCTGGCTCCGTACGTCCGCGAGGTCCGGCCGGACGGCGAGGGCGTCGCCGGGTGGGACGTCCGGCAGCGGCACGCGCACCCCGACCCGGCCGTCACCCGGGAGGCCGTCCTCGCCGACCTGGAGAACGGAGCCACCTCCGTATGGCTGGGGCTCGGCGACGGCGGGCTGCCCGTGACCGGGCTCTCCGAGGCGCTGCGCGGCGTCCTGCTCGATCTCGCGCCGGTCGCGCTGGACGCGGGGGCGCGGACGGCCCAGGCCGCGGAGGCGTTCCTCTCCCTGGTCACCGAGCGCGGGAACGCGGCGGACGCGTCCGGCTCCCTCGGCGCCGACCCGCTCGGGCTCGCGGCGCGCACCGGTGCGCCCGGCTCCCTGGACGAGGCCGCCGCACTGGCCGTCCGCTGCGTCCGCGAGGTCCCGAAGGTGCGCGCCGTCGTCGCCGACGGGACCCCGTACCACGACGCGGGCGGCGGTGACGCCGAGGAGCTCGGGGCGGCCGTCGCGGCCGGCGTCGCCTACCTGCGCGCCCTGACCGGCGCCGGGCTGAGCGTGGACGAGGCGTTCGGGCAGATCGAGTTCCGGCTCGCCGTGAACGCCGACCAGTTCTCCTCGATCGCCAAGCTCCGCGCGCTGCGCCGCCTCTGGGCGCGGGTCGCCGAGGTCAGCGGGGCGGCCGAGGGAACGGCCGCGCGCGTCCATGCGGTGACCTCGTCGGCGATGATGACGCGCCGGGACCCGTGGGTGAACATGCTCCGCACCACGATCGCGGCGTTCGCCGCGGGGACCGGCGGCGCCGACGCGGTCACGGTCCAGCCGTTCGACGCCCGCCTCGGGCTTCCGGACGACTTCGCCCGCCGCATCGCCCGCAACACCCAGACGCTCCTGCTGGAGGAGTCGAGCCTGGCCCGCGTCGTCGACCCGGCCGGCGGGTCCTGGTACGCCGAGAGCCTCACCGAAGGGGTCGCCCAGGCGGCCTGGGCCCGGTTCACCGAGATCGAGAGGGCCGGGGGCCTCGCCGCCGCCCTCGAATCGGGCATCGTCGCCGAGCGGATCGCCGCGACCTGGGCGCGGCGCCGCGAGGACATCGCCCGGCGCAAGGCGCCGCTCACCGGCGTCAGCGAGTTCCCCAACCTCGCCGAGACCCTGCCCGAGCGGGAGCCGGCGCCGGAAGGGCGGGGCCGGGGCGAACCGCGCGGCGGCCTTCCCGTCGTCACGTACGCGCAGGACTTCGAGGCGCTCCGCGACCGCTCCGACGCCCACGCGGAGGCGACGGGCGCGCGTCCCCGGGTGTTCCTCGCGACGCTCGGGCCCATCGCCGTCCACACGGCCCGCGCCTCGTTCGCCGCCAACCTGTTCCAGGCGGGCGGGATCGAGACGGTCGCCGGCGCGCCCGAGGAGTTCGGGACCTCCGGCACGACCGTCGCCTGCATCTGCTCCAGCGACACGGTGTACGGCGAGCAGGCCGCGGAGGCGGCGCGGATGCTGCGCGAAACGGGTGCGGTGAAGGTCTGGCTCGCGGGTAAGGGAACCTACGAGGGGGTCGACACCGGCGTGTACGCGGGATGCGACGCGATCGGGGTGCTGGAGACCACCCTCCACGATCTGGGAGTGAACGAATGATCCCCGACTTCAGCGAGATCGAGCTCGGGACGGCGCCCCCCGCCGAGGAGGCCGCCAAGCGGTGGCGCGCCGCGGCGGCCGAGGCCACCGGGGCCGACCCCGACGCCCAGACCTGGGACACCCCCGAGGGCATCGGCGTCCGCCCCCTCTACACCGCCGACGACCTGGCCGGGCTCGACTTCCTCGACACCTATCCCGGGATCGCGCCGTATCTGCGCGGCCCGTACCCCGCGATGTACGCGACGCAGCCGTGGACGATCCGGCAGTACGCCGGCTTCTCCACCGCCGAGGAGTCCAACGCCTTCTACCGGCGCAACCTCGCGGCCGGGCAGAAGGGCCTGTCGGTCGCGTTCGACCTCGCGACCCACCGCGGCTACGACTCCGACCACCCGCGCGTCTCCGGGGACGTCGGCATGGCCGGTGTGGCGATCGACTCCATCTACGACATGCGGCAACTCTTCGACGGCATCCCGCTGGACAGGATGAGCGTGTCGATGACCATGAACGGCGCGGTGCTCCCCGTCCTCGCGCTCTACATCGCCGCCGCGCAGGAGCAGGGGGTGGAGCCGGAGGCCCTGGCCGGGACCATCCAGAACGACATCCTCAAGGAGTTCATGGTCCGCAACACCTACATCTACCCGCCGCAGCCGTCGATGCGGATCATCTCCGACATCTTCGCGTTCACCTCGCGGCGGATGCCGAAATACAACTCCATCTCGATCTCCGGCTACCACATCCAGGAGGCCGGGGCCACGGCCGACCTGGAGCTGGCCTACACCCTCGCCGACGGCGTCGAGTACATCCGCGCGGGGCGCGAGGCCGGCCTGGACATCGACGCGTTCGCGCCCCGCCTGTCGTTCTTCTGGGCGATCGGCATGAACTTCTTCATGGAGGTCGCCAAGCTGCGCGCCGCCCGCCTGCTCTGGGCGCGGCTGGTGAAGGAGTTCGGCCCGCGGAACCCCAAGTCGCTGTCGCTGCGCACGCACTCGCAGACCTCCGGCTGGTCCCTGACCGCCCAGGACGTCTACAACAACGTCGCCCGCACCTGCATCGAGGCCATGGCCGCCACGCAGGGCCACACCCAGTCGCTGCACACCAACGCGCTGGACGAGGCGCTCGCGCTCCCGACCGACTTCTCGGCCCGCATCGCCCGCAACACCCAGCTGCTCCTCCAGCAGGAGTCCGGGACGACCCGCACCATCGACCCGTGGGGCGGCAGCGCCTACGTCGAGCGGCTCACCCACGACCTGGCCCTCCGCGCGTGGGACCACATCACCGAGGTCGAGCAGGCCGGCGGCATGGCCAAGGCGATCGACGAGGGGCTGCCCAAGCTGCGCATCGAGGAGGCCGCCGCCCGCACCCAGGCGCGCATCGACTCCGGCAGGCAGCCCGTCATCGGCGTCAACAAGTACCGCCCGGACAGCGAGCTGGAGGTCGAGGTCCTCAAGGTCGACAACGCCTCCGTCCGCGCCCAGCAGCTCGACAAGCTGCGCCGGCTGCGCGAGGAGCGCGACGAGACCGCGGCGGCGTCGGCGCTGGAGGCGCTGACCCGCGCGGCCGGGGCGGCCGAGAACGGCACCCGCCCCCCCGGCCTGGAGCACAACCTCCTCGCGCTCGCCATCGAGGCCGCCCGCGCCAAGGCGACCGTCGGCGAGATCTCGGACGCACTGGAGAAGGCGTACGGGCGCCATGCCGCCCAGGTCCGTACGATCTCCGGTGTGTACCGGGAGGAGGCCGGGCGGGTGACCGTCATCGAGAAGGCGCGTGCGGCCACGGCCGCGTTCGAGGAGGCCGAGGGGCGCCGCCCCCGCATCCTCGTCGCCAAGATGGGTCAGGACGGCCACGACCGCGGCCAGAAGGTCATCGCGACCGGGTTCGCCGACCTCGGCTTCGACGTCGACGTCGGCCCGCTGTTCCAGACCCCGGCCGAGGTCGCCCTGCAGGCCGTCGAGGCCGACGTGCACATCGTCGGCGTCAACTCCCTCGCCGCGGGCCACCTCACGCTGGTGCCCGCGCTGCGCGAGGAGCTGTCCGCGCTCGGCCGCGGCGACATCATGATCGTCGTCGGCGGGGTCATCCCGCCGGGGGACTTCGACGAGCTGCGCGCCGCCGGCGCGTCGGCGATCTTCCCGCCGGGTACCGTCCTCGCGGACGCGGCGCTCGGCCTGCTGGAGGAGCTGACCGCCGCGCTGGGCCACGGGGACACGTGAAGCCCGGCCTCGACGAGTACGCCGCCGGCGTCCGGGACGGGTCGCGGGCGTGGATCGCCCGGGCGATCACCCTCGTGGAGTCGGCCCGTCCCGATCACCGGGAGCTGGCGCAGAAGCTCCTGGTCGAGCTGACCCCGCACGCCGGGAACGCCCGCCGTGTCGGGATCACCGGCGTGCCGGGCGTCGGCAAGTCCACGTTCATCGACGCGCTCGGCACCCGCCTCACGGAGGAGGGGCACAAGGTCGCGGTCCTCGCCGTGGACCCGTCCTCGACCCGCACGGGCGGCAGCATCCTCGGCGACAAGACCCGCATGCAGCGCCTCGCCGCCGACCCGAAGGCGTTCATCCGGCCCTCGCCCACCGCCGGGACGCTCGGCGGCGTCGCCAAGGCCACCCGCGAGGCGATGGTCGTCATGGAGGCCGCCGGGTACGGCGTCGTCCTCGTCGAGACGGTGGGTGTCGGCCAGTCCGAGACCGCCGTGGCCGAGATGGTCGACTCGTTCCTGTTCCTCACCCTCGCCCGCACCGGCGACCAGCTCCAGGGCATCAAGAAGGGCGTCCTCGAACTGGCCGACGTCATCGCGGTCAACAAGGCCGACGGCGAGCACCGGATGGCGGCCAAGCGCGCCGCCCGGGAGCTGTCGGGGGCGCTGCGGCTGCTGCGCAGCGACGAGCGGCTCCGCGACACCCCCGTCCTGACCTGCAGCGCCAAGGACGGCACCGGCCTGGACGAGGTGTGGGACGAGCTGGTCGGGCACCAGGAGCGGCTGCGCGAGTCCGGCGAGCTGGAGACCCGGCGCCGGCGGCAGCAGGTCGGCTGGACGTGGGCGATGGTCCGCGAGCGCCTGCTCGCCGACCTGGACGCGCACCCGGAGGTCCGGAGGCTCGCGCCGGGGCTGGAGCACGAGGTCGCCGGCGGCGCGCTCACCCCCGCCCTCGCCGCCGAGCGCATCCTGGAGGCGTTCTCGCGCGGCCGCTGACCCCCGCTCCCGCCGACCGTGGACCCGGGTTGCCGAGGGTCCCGGCGGCGCCGCGCGACGATCAGGTACAACAGTCGGATGGACGTCATCGAGCTCGACGATCCGACGGACGCGCAGATCCGGGGCTGGCACGACGTGCTCGCCGCCGTGCACGCCGCCGACCCGGCGGCCGAGCCCGCGCCCGACCCCGAGCAGACGGCCCGGGGGCTGCTCGGCGTCGAGACCGGGTCCCGGCGGCGGCTGTGGGCCGCGGCCGAGCCCGGTCGGCCGGACCGGTTCGCCGCGGTCGCCGCGCTCCGGCTGCCCGGCGATCCGGGGACGGGCCGTCCCGGCGAGATCGACATCCAGGTCCGTCCCGGGCACCGGCGCCGCGGCCTCGGCGGCCGCCTGCTCACCGCGGCCGCCGGAGAGCTGCGCGCCGACGGCCGGACCAGCGTGATCGCGCAGGTGCTCGCGGGGACGCCCGCCGTCCCGTTCCTGGAGTCGCACGGCTTCGAGTGCGTCCTGACCCTGCGCGGCATGCTGCTCCGCCTGGACGACGTCCCGGCCGGGCGCGTGGCCCGCCTCCTGGCCGAGGCCCCCGAGGGGTACCGCCTCTTCCGCTGGGAGGGGGCCGTCCCGGGCGAGCACGCCGACGCGCTCGCCCGCGCGAAGCGCGCGATGGCGGATCCCGCCGAGTACGAGGGGGCGCTGTGGGACGCCTGCCGCGTGCGCGAGATGGCCGAGGCCGTCGCCGAGCGCGGCGACGACCTCTACACCGTCGCCGCCCTGTCCGGCGGCGACATCGCCGGGTTCACCGAGGTCGTCGTCCCGTACGGCTGTGGCGGCCGCGCCGCCCAGTACGACACCGCCGTCGTCCCCGAGCACCGCGGCAGGCGCCTCGGCATCTGGGTGAAGGCGGCCATGCTCGACTGGCTGGCCGAGGCGCGGCCCGGCGTCCGCGAGATCGAGACCGAGAACGCGGGCGACAACGCCCACATGCTCGCCGTGAACGAGGAACTCGGCTTCCGCCCGGAACGCGAGTCGATGGAATACCAGGCCGCGGTCACCGCGCTGCCC
>NZ_SMKH01000234.1 GCF_004348515.1 Actinomadura sp. KC345
GCACTCGAACGGGCCGGGGCCGGCGAGTCCGGGACGGCGTGGGCGCGCGAGGCGGGTGCGGTGGTTGATGCGGTGGAGGCGAACGGAAGGGGCGAGGTGGCGCAGGCGCCAGGAGTGACCCCAGCGTCCGAAGAGGTCCGCCCCGCCGGCGCGGCGGCGAACAGGACGGCGGTGACCAGGGCGGCCAGGGCCGCCAAGGCGGCCACGGCGGCCTTCAGGCGGCCCAGCTGGCTGGTCGCCGGGGTCGTGCTGAGTGTCGGGATTCCGCCCGGGGCGGAGGCGTTCGGGCCGGGGGTGCAGGTCACCGCCGGGGACGTCGCCAGTGTCCTGCTGGTGGCCGTCGCGGCGCTGCTGCTGCTCACGCGGCGGGTCGAGATGCCGCGGGCGGCGCTCCCGGCGTTCGGGCCGCTGGTGGCCGGGCTCGGGGTCAGCACCGTGTGCTCGGCCGATGTCGCGGCCAGCCTGCCCGGGTTCGTGCGCGGCCTCCAGATATTCGTGCTGGTGCCGCTGGCGGTCGTCCTGCTCGTCCGGGACCGCCGCGATCTCGCGATCGTCTGCTCGTCGGTGCTGGCGCTCGGGTTCGCGGAGGCCGTGTACGGGATCTGGCAGTCGGCCACCGGGAACGGCGCGTCGATGGGCGAGGACGGCATCCGCGCGGTCGGCACGTTCGGTGCGGTCGACGTGATGGCGATGTCCGTCGTGGTCGGGATCGCGTTCCTCGTGCTGACCGCGTTCGCGCTGTCGGCGCCCGGACGCGGGATCGCCGCCGTGCCGTCCGCGCTCCTCGGGCTCGGCGTGCTGGCCGTCGCGCTCGCGCTCGCCCTCAGCCGCGGCACGTGGCTCGCGCTCGGCGCCGCCGCCGTCCTCACCCTGGTGGTCTTCAACCGGTGGACGGCCGTGAAGGTGCTGGCCTGCTGCGCCGCGCTCGCGGTCGTGGCGCTCGCCGGCGCGGGCGGCGGGTCGCAGGCCGTCGTCGAGCGGGCCACGTCGATGGCCGGGTCGATCAGCGACCCCGACCGCTCGGTCGAGGACCGGTACAACCTGTGGGGCGCCGCCGTCCGGATCTGGCAGGACAACCCCGTCACCGGCGTCGGCGTGAAGAACTTCCCCGCCTACCGCGACTCCTACGCCGGGATCGAGCTGTCGTCGGGCAGCGCGACCTCCGACCCCGTCAACGGGTACGTCCGGCAGCCGCTCCTGTCGCCGCACAACGAGTACCTGCTGTTCCTGTCCGAGCAGGGCGTGGTCGGGCTCGCCGGGCTCGCGGCGCTGATCGCCGTGGTCGTCGCCGGGCTGTGGACGCGCCGCGACGTCCGCGACCCCTTCTGGCTCGCGAGCCTCGCGCTCGGGGCGTTCCTGCTGGTCAACTTCCTGTACGCCGACCTGGGCGGGCCGACCTGCGCGTTCGTCGCGGTCGTCCTCGGGCTGGTGGCGGCGCGCTCGTTCGGCGGCGTCCCGCCGGGGAGGGCACGCGCATGACCTCGGTCGGGCGGGCCGCCGCGCTGTCGGGCGTGCTGATCGGCGCCGGCACCGGGCTCGGGTTCGTCCGCGACCTGGCCCTGGCGCACCTGTTCGGCGCGAGCGCCGGCACCGACGCGTTCCTCGTCGCGTGGACGATCCCCGAGACCGTCTCGCCGCTGCTCATCGAGGACGCCATGGCCCTGCTCATGGTCCCGGTCGTCACCCGGCTCCTCGCGCGGGGCGACGGCCCGCGCCCGCTCGTGGCGACCGCGCTGCCGCGCATCGTCGTCGGGCTGTCGGCGGTCACGCTCGCCCTCGCGGCCGCCGCGCCCCTCGTGGTGGACGTCCTCGCGCCCGGCCTCACCGACACCGGCCCGGCCGTCCAGTGCGTCCGGCTGACGGCGATCACCGTCGTGACGTTCGGCGTCGCGGGGTTCATGAGCGCGACGCTGCGCGCCCACCACCGGTTCGGGCCGCCCGCCGCCATCTACCTCGCCTACAACGCGGGCATCCTCGCGCTGATCGCGGGCTTCTCGGGGGTCGTCGGCATCACCAGCGCGGCGATGGGCGTCGCGTGCGGGAGCGTCCTGATGATCGCGGTCCAGGCCCCCGCGTTCCTCCGCTGCCTCCGCGAGGCGCCCGCCCCGCGCGGCCACGACCTCGACCTGCGGATCGGTGTCGCGGCCGTCGCGCCGATCGTCGTCTACACCGTCACGCGGCAGGCGCAGGTGTTCGTCGAGCGGTTCTTCGGGTCCGAACTGGCCGCCGGGTCGATCTCGCACCTCAACTACGCGCAGAAGGTCGCGCAGGTGCCGATGGTGCTGTCGCTGCTGATCGTGACGGTGACGTTCCCGAGGCTCGCCCGCGCGTCGGCGGACGGGGACACCGCGCAGGTCGCCCGCCGCATCCGGCAGGACCTCGCGGTCGCGAGCGCGATGGTCCTGGCCGCGGCGGCGTTCCTCGTCGCGTTCGCGCCGGCCGTCATCAAGGTGCTGTTCGAGCACGGCGAGTTCACGGAGGACGACACGCGGAGCACCGCGGCCATCCTGCGCGTGTACGCGCTCGGGCTGTGGGGGCAGTCGGCGGTCGGCCTGGCCGCCCGCGCGTTCTTCGCGCAGAAGCGCCCGACGTGGCGTCCCGCCGCCGTCCTCGCCCTGGGCCTGGCCGTCACCGCCGCGATCGGGGGCGCGTTCGCCCCGTCCGCCGGGACGCCGGCGCTCGCCGTGGCGAACGCGGCCGGGATCACGCTCGCCGCCGTCCTGCTGCTGGCCGGGCTGCGGCCGGGCGTCGCGCCGGTCCCGCTGCGCCGGATCGCCGCGGACGTGGTCCGGCTCGTGCTCGCCGCGGCCGGGGCCTGCGCGGCCGGCCTCGTCACGGCCGCCGCGCTCGGCGCGGGGACGCCCGCGATCGTCCAGCTGGCCGCCGGCGGTGCCGTGACCGCCGCGGCCTTCGCCGTCCTGACCATCGTGGCGGGACCCGGCCCCATCGTTTCGTGGGTCGCTTCATGGATCGCCGTGGGGCCGCTCGGCGCGCTCGTGCGCCGCGGCCGAACCGAATCGGGGGAGAGCAGTGAGCCAGCCGACCGAACCGACACACGTGACCGAACCGGCGGAACCGGCCCCGGTGCCGGGGCCGCGTCCGGCGGAGGAGATCCGGCCGGCGCCGCTGGTCCTGATGTACCACTCGGTCGACCACTTCCATGAGGACCCGCACCTGGTGACGGTGTCGCCGGCGCGGTTCGAGCGCCAGATGGCGTGGCTGCGGGCGCGGGGCCTGCGCGGCGTCGGCATGGCCGAGCTGCTGGACGCGCACGCCGACGGCCGGGCGGGCGGTCTCGTCGGACTCACGTTCGACGACGGGTACGCCGACTTCGCGACCAGGGCCGTCCCGGTGCTGCTGCGGTACGGGTTCGGCGCGACGGCGTTCATCGTGTCCGGACGGACCGGAACCTACAACGCGTGGGACGACGGCCCCCGCAAACCCCTCATGACCGACGAGCAGATCCGCACGATCGCGGACGCGGGCATCGAGATCGGCTCGCACGGCAGGCACCACGTCTCGCTGCCCGGAACCGACGACACCGAGCTCCGCGAGGAACTGGAGGAGAGCCGCGCGGGGCTGGAGGAGACCATCGAAGGGCCCGTCGCCGGCTTCGCCTACCCCTACGGGCACGCGACGGCGCGCGAGATCGAGGCGGTGCGCGCCGCCGGATACGACTACGCCTGCCACATCAAGCCGGACGAGCCGTCGCGCCACGCGCTGTCCCGCGTCTACATCGGCGACCGGGACGGGCCGCTGCGGATGCGGGCCAAGCTCGTCCGGCACGAACTGCGCCGCAGGAGCCGTGTGTGACCCGAGTCCTGCACGTCATCACCGGGCTGGAGCACGGCGGCGCCGAACGCCAGCTCGCGCTGCTGCTGCGCCACCTGCCCGCCGTGTCCGCCGCCGCCGTCTCCTGCGAGGTGGCGACGCTCACCCGGACCGGGACGCTGGGCGCGCAGATCCGGAGCACGGGCGTCCCCGTCCACGAGATCGGCATGCGCGGCAACCGGGACGTCGCCGCGCTGCCCCGCCTCGCGCGGCTGATCCGCCGGGGGCGGTACGACGTCGTCCACACGCACCTGTACCGGGCGTGCGTGTACGGCCGCGTCGCCGCCCGCATGGCCGGGACGCCCCGCGTCATCGCCACCGAGCACTCGCTGGGCGACGGCCACATCGAGGGACGCGCCACGACGCGCGCCGTGCGGGAGCTGTACCGGGCCACCGAGCGGCTCGGATCGGCCACGGTCGCGGTGTCGCCGACCGTCGCGGCGCGCCTGCGCGGCTGGGGCGTGCCGCCCGGCCGGATCGTCACGATCCCGAACGGCATCGACGCCAGCGCGTTCGCGTTCGACGCCGCGCGGCGCGCCTCGACCCGGCGGCGGCTCGGCATCCTCCCGGACGAGCCGGTCGTCGGCGCCGTCGGGCGGCTCGTCCCCACCAAGCGGTTCGACCTGCTGATCGAGGCGATCGCGCCGCTGGACGGCGTCCGGCTGCTGCTCGTCGGCGCCGGGCCGGAGCGCGGGCGGCTCGAACGGCTCACCCGCGACCTCGGCGCCTCCGGCCGGGTGATCTTCGCCGGCGGGACGTCGGACGTCGCGGGCGTCCTCGCGGCGATGGACGCCCTGGCCGCCCCGTCCGTCCAGGAGTCGTTCGGTCTCGGCGTGCTGGAGGCCCTGGCCGCCGGGCTCCCCGTCCGCTACACGACCTGCCCGGCCCTCGACGACCGCCCGCCCGGCGAAGCGCCCCACGCCCGCCGCCTCCCCACCGACGCGCCCGCCTGGAGCGCGGAGATCGAGCGGGTCGCGAAGGGGCCGCGCGACCGGACGCCCGTCCCACCGGTCGTCGGCCACTACGCCATCACCGAGCAGGCGGCGAAACTCGCCCGGCTCTACGAACACGGCCTCCGGCCCCTGTCCGGCACCGACCAAACGACGAGCACCGACCAAGCGACGAGCACCGACCAAGCGACGAGCACCGACCAAGCGACGAGCACCGACCAAGCGACGAGCACCGCCCAGCGTCCTCGAGAAAGGGTTCATGATGCCGCAACGTGAAGCTCAGAGACCCAGGGTGAGACAGGTCCGGCCGCCCGGTCCGCGCCTGCGCCGCCGCCCGAGGCGCGCGGTCGCGGTGGCCGCCGGGCGGGCGCGCGGACGGGGCGGTGCGCTGCTCAGGAGGTACGCGCTGCCCATCGCGTTCGTCCTCGCCGGGTTCCTCGGCGGGCTCGGGTACGCGCTGCTCGCGCCCACCACCTACACCGCGGCCGCGTTCGTGCTGGTCGTGGACGAGGGGCAGGGCGGCCGGACGGGCCCCGCGGCGGTGAACTTCGCGCAGGCCTACGGGCGGCTCGCCCCGCTGCCGGAGACGCTCGACTACTCCACGCGGCCGCTGCCCGAGGCCGCGCCGGGCTCCACGCGCGAGCACATCCAGGCGTCCACCTCGCCGGACACGCCGCTGATCCGGCTCGCCGGCACGGCGCGCACCGCGAAGGACGCCGCCGCGTTCGCCAACGCCGCCGCCGACGCGCTCGTCCGGTACGGGGCGTCGCACCGCTCCGACACCGGGGTCCGGGTCGCGATGATGACGGTCGCGGCGCCGCCGGAGACGCCGTCGTCGCCGAACCTGCCGCTGGGCGTCGCCGTCGGGACCGCGTCCGGCGTCCTGCTCGCCGGGCTCAGCGCCGCCGTCGCCGGCGGGCGGCGCGGCCGAGGCACCGCCTCCCGCCGCCCGGACGCCGCCGTGCCCGGCCCGGCCCGCGCCGGGACGGCCGCGACGACCGGCACCGAGAGCGCGGGGGTGGGGAGATGACGCTGTCCAGCCTCACGCCCGGGGACGTCGCGCCCCGCCTGTCGCTCCCGTCGGCCGTCGAGTGGTCGGTGGAGGTGCACCGGGAGGAGCAGGCGCTCGTCGCCCTGGCGGACGAGCTCCGCGACCTCTACGACCGCAGCCCGGCCGCGACGCCGTTCCAGACGTACGAGTGGCTGAAGGCCTGGTGGGGCTGGTACGGGACGAGCGGCCGGCTCCGGCTCTTCCTGGTCCGGTGCCGCGGCCGGCTCGTCGCGGCGGCGCCGCTGACGGCGGGGGTGCGGCACGGGTTCCCGGTGCTGCTCCCGCTGGCGGGCGAGCAGAGCGACTTCACCGACTTCCTCCTCGACCCCGTGTACGCCGACGGCGCCGTCCGGCACCTGACCCGGGCGCTGCTGGACGAGCACGGATGGTGCGCGCTCGACCTCCGCGAGGTCCGGCCCGGCTCGGCCGCGCACCTGGTGGCCGCCGAGTGGCCGCGCCGGGCGTGGCGCATGCCGTCGTCGGTGTGCCTCGAACTGCCCGCCGCCGGCATCGACGACGTCCTCGGACGGCTGCCGCGCCGCACCGCGGGGAAGATGCGCGCGAAGCTCCGCAAGATCGACGTTCGCGGCATCACGGTGGAGCCGGTTCCGCCGGAGCGCGCGTCCGACGCCGTCCACGCGCTGCTCGACCTGCACGTCCGGCAGTGGCGGGGGCGTCCCATCAACCCCGAGCACACCCGCCAGCGGTTCCGGCGCCACCTGGCCGAGGCCGCGAGCGGCATGGTCCGCGACGGGCGCGCGGCCGTCCTGCAGTACCGGTGGGACGACCGGCTCGTCGCCAGCGACCTCGTCCTGATCGGCCACCGCTACGTCGGCGCCTACCTGTACGGGGCGATCCCCGACCTGCGCGGCTGCGTGGACGTCTCGCTGATGCTGCTCCGCGAGGACCTCGCCATCGCCCGGGACCGCAACCGGCAGGGCGTCAGCCTGCTGCGCGGCGACGAGCCGTACAAGCTGAAATGGCGCCCGACCCCCGTCCAGAACCAGCGCGTCATCCTCGGCCGGACCGTGTCCGCCGCCGCGTTCGCCGGCATGGCCCGGACCCGCGCGCACCTCTCGGACCGGCGGCACCGTCGGCGGGGAGGCCATGGCTGAGGCCGCGTCCATGAGCGGGGAGCCCGCGCCGCTGCGGGTGCTGCACGTCAGCCAGCCGAACGCGGGCGGAGTCGCCGTCTACGTCGGGCAGGCGGCCGGCGACCAGCGCAGGCGCGGCTGGGAGGTGGCGGTGGCCTGCCCCGCGGGCGGCGACCTGCCCGCACGGTGCGCGGCGGCCGGCGTGCCCTGGTTCAACTGGCCCGCCGGGCGCGCACCGGGACCCCGGACGCTGTTGGAGTCGCTCCGCCTCCGCCGCCTGGTGAAGGGGTTCGCGCCAGACGTCGTCCATCTGCACTCGTCGAAGGCGGGGCTGGCGGGACGGCTGCTGCGCCGGCCGTGCGGCACCCCCACGATCTTCCAGCCGCACGGCTGGTCGTGGCTCGCAGCCACCGGGCGGCAGGACGTCGTCAGCCGGCGCTGGGAGCGGATCGCGGCGCGCTGGAGCGACGCGCTCGTCTGCGTCGGGATCGGCGAGCTGCGCGCGGGGATGCGCGCGGGCGTGCGCGGCCCCTACCGGCTCGTCCGCAACGGCGTGGACCGGCGCCGGTTCCGGCCCGCCGACGGCGCCGCCCGGCTGGCCGCGCGCACCCGCCTCGGCCTGCCCGCCGCCGCGCCGCTCGCCGTCTGCATCGGCCGCCTCACCCGGCAGAAGGGGCAGGACGTGCTCGTCGCGGCATGGCCGGACGTCACCGCGCGATGCCCGTCCGCCCTCCTCGCCGTCGTCGGAGACGGCGAGGATCTGGACGCGCTGAGCCGCGAGCCCGTCGCGGGCGTGCTGTTCGTGCCCGCCGTGCAGGACCCGCGGGACTGGCTGTCGGCGTCGAACGTCATCGTCCTGCCGTCCCGGTGGGAGGGGTTGCCGCTGACCGCGCTGGAGGCCCTCGCCACCGGCCGGCCCATCGTCGGGACGGATGTCCCCGGCATCACGGAGGTCGTCCGTCCCGGCGTCGGCGCCCTCGTGCCCGTGGACGACCCCGCCTCCCTCTCCGCCGAGGTCGCCGGGCGGCTGCTCGTCCCCGGGATCGCCGAGCGGGAGGGACGGGAGGCGGCCGCCGCGTCCGCCGCCTACGACATGTCCCGGACGGTGGCGCTGCTGGCCGCCGTCACCCGCGACGCCGCCGGGCGCGGCGACACGCCCGAGGAGGCCCTCGTCGACGTGCGGGCCGTGGCCGGCGGCCTGCTCGGCGCCGGCGGCGTCGGCCTCGCCGGACTCGACGAAGGCGTCGCGGACGGCGTGGCCTCCGGCGTCTTGGACGGCGTCGCGGACGGTGTCGCCTCCGGTGTCGCGGACGGTGTCGCCTCCGGCGTCGCGGACGGTCCGGCCTCCTGGGGCGCGGAGGGCGGGGCCGAGGTCGTCGGCGTGGCCGGCGCCTTCGGGGACGGCGCCGGCGCCGTCACCCCGCCGAACAGCTCGCGGTAGAGGCGGGAGGACCGCGGGTTGCCCCCGCAGGCCCAGACGCCGTGCGGGCAGTAGTCCGTGATCGACTGGTACACGACGTCATGCGACATGATCCAGTCGTGCATTCCCTGGATATATTCCGGGTTGTCGGAGTTGCGGAACAAACCCCATTCGGGGAATGAGAGCGGCTTGCCGCGCGCGGCGGCGAATTCGGCCTGCGCCCGCAACCCGTACGGCTCGTTGACGAAGTACTCGAACGACTTGCCCGCGGGCTGGTCGTAGCTGTCGGACCCGATGATGTCGACGACGTCGTCGCCCGGATAGCACTCCGTCCAGGGAATCGCGTCCCGGCCCCGCGTGGGCGCGAAATCGAAACGGAAACGCGCGCCGGGCACCCCGCGCATGGTGGTGACGATCCGCCGCCAGTACGCCTTCCACGCGCCCGGATCGGGGGCGCAGCGACCGCTGTAGGTCTCCCCGTTCATCTCCCAGCCGAGAACGATGACCGCGTCGCGGGCCCCGACGGAGACCAGCCGCTCGGACAGGATCCGGTAGTGGTGGTCGAACGTTCCCGCCGCGCCGCTGCGCAGCAGCGAGCGCAGGACGGGGGGCGGCAGCCCGGTCTCGTTGGGCGCCATCATCGGCACGTTGACGACCAGCATCCGGCGCGGGTCGGCGGCCTTCCACCGCGCCCACGCCGTGAGCATCCGCGGCGGGCCCTCGATCTCGTGCCAGTCGTCGCCCGGCAGGTAGGTCCGCCCGACCGTCACCGTGGAGCCGAGCCAGCGCTGGAAGGGGCCCACCCGGGCGACGCCCTCCGCGCCTGAACCCAGAAACGCCCCCAAGGGCACATATCGCTGCGGTTCCTCTACCGCCTGGGTCTGCGGCCTCGCTTGCGTCCGCCCTTGCGGTCCCGCCTGCTTCCAGGTCGCCAATGCCGACGCGATGAGCGCGAACAGCATGACCGATGCCCCCAGAATAGGAGGGAGCGGACAGAACGGTACCGGCCTTTTCCTCGGGCGCCCGGACGACCGCCCGGCTGAATGGATATCGGCAGCTCGCATGCGTATCGTATGCCCTGGGTGTCCGCCGTCGAACAAATATACCGGGCGGACGACGCCAAATTTTACGTTCGAGTCTTTTCGTCCCCGGTGCGCTCGGTGATGCGGCCACCGGAGAATCCGGGCGAATTGCTCATCGCACGAAGAAAGGCCGCCGTGCGCCACCGTGAACGATTTTCCTCCGCGCCGGACGCGCCGGGCAGCGGCGCCGACGGGCCGGAGGAAAAGGGTTCGACCCGCTGGAATGGGACCGCCGACCGCATGCTCATCGACACACCGGCCCCGCCGGAAACGCGCCTGGACGGCGGACTGCCCGTCCTGCTGCTGCGCACCGACCGCAACGTCTTCCACCACGGCACGCTCGGGGCGATCAGGAGCCTGGGGCGCGCCGGGGTTCCGGTGCACGCCATCCTGGAGGGGCGCGGCAACCCCGCGTCCCGCTCCCGCTACCTCTCGTGCGGGCACCCGTGGGCGCCGCCCGCCGAACGGCCGTCCGCGCTGCTGAGCCACCTGCGGGTGGTCGGCGAGCGGGTCGGCGGCCGGGCGCTGCTCGTCCCGCTGGACGACGCCGGAGCGATCTTCGTCGCCGAGCACGCGGACGCGCTGGCCCCCCACTTCGTCTTCCCCCACCAGGACCACGACGTCCCCCGCCGCGTCGCCGACAAGGCGCGGCTGCTGGAGGCGTGCGCCCTGTACGGCATCGCCTGCCCGCCCAGCCGGGTGCCCGCGTCCGCCCACGAGGTGGACGAGGCCGCCGAAGAGCTGGGCCTCCCGCTGATCGCCAAATGGGCGCGGCCCTGGCGGCTCGGCCGCGGCATGCGGAGCACCACCGTGGTCCACACCCTCGGCGAGGCGCACCGGATCTTCGCCGCCACCCGCGACCGCGACCCGGACGGCGACGCCGGCCCTCTGATCCTCCAGCGGCGCATCCCGCCCGGCACCGGCGACTGGTTCTTCCAGGGGTACTTCGACGAGACCCTCGGCTGCCTGTTCGGCGCGACCGGCCGCAAGCACCTCGCCCATCCGCCGCAGGCCGGGCACACCGTCGCCGGGGAATGGGTCGCCAACCCCGAACTCCACCGGCTCGCCGTCCGGATCGTCCGGCTGCTGGGCTGCCGCGGCCTCGTCGACCTCGACTTCCGGCACGACGCGGACGAGGACGTCTACCACCTGCTGGACTTCAACCCCCGGATCGGCGCGCAGTTCCGGCTGTTCGCCGACCGGGACGGCCTCGACCTCGCCCGCGTCCTGCACCTGCACCAGTCGGGCCGCCGCGTCCCCGACGCGCGTCCCGCGTACGGCCGGAACCTGCTCGTGGAGAACCACTACCTCCAGCAGTCCGCCGGCCTGCCACTGCGCCGCCCCCTGCGCGAGACCCCGCATCCGCCGCGCGAAGCGCGCCGCCCGCTGCGGGAGACGCTTCGCCCACTGCGAGAGGCCGACGAGTTCGCCTGGTACGCCGGCGACGACCTGCCGCCCTTCCTCGCGATGGGGCGGCAGAGCGTGCTTCGCGCCGTCGAGCGGATCCGCACCAGGTAACACCACACTCACACGGGGGGAACGAACAATGAGCGACTCGGCCAGCGACGTCGTCATCGCGGGCGCCGGGCCCTACGGCCTGTCGACGGCCGCCCACCTGCAGAACATCGGGCTCGCCGTCCGGATCATCGGGCAGCCGATGCGGTTCTGGACGGAGAACATGCCGGAGGGCATGTTCCTGAAGTCCGAGCCGTTCGCGTCCAGCCTGGGCGCACCGCACCGGGGGCTGCGCTTCACCGACCGACACCCGGACTGGCGCGTGGGGCAGCCGATCCCGCTCGACACGTTCGTGAGCTACGGACGCTGGTTCGCCGCCGTGGCGATCCCCGGCACCGAGGACGCGCAGGTCCTGACCGTCGACCGCGGCGGCCCGCACGGGTACCTCGTGACGCTGTCCACGGGCGAGACGGTCGCGACGCGCACCGTGGTCATGGCCGTGGGCGTCGGGCCGTTCGCCCACATCCCGGACGAGCTGGCGGGCCTGCCGTCCTGGCTCGTCTCGCACAGCAGCGCCCACCGCGACCTCGGCCTGTTCGCGGGCAAGGAGGTCGCCGTGCTCGGCGCCGGGCAGTCCGCGCTGGAGACCGCGGTGCTGCTGGCCGACGCCGGAGCCCACCCTCACGTGCTCGCGCGCAGGGCCGAACTCGACTGGAACACGGTGCCCAAGGAGAAGCGGTCCCTCTGGGAGAAGGCGGGCGGCGGCCCCCGCTCCGGGCTGGGCACCGGCTACCGGACGTGGCTGTGGGCGGAGAAGCCCGGTCTCGTCCGGCACCTGCCGGAGGGGACGCGGCTGCGGCTCGTCCGCGAGACGATGCCGCCCGCCGGCGCGTGGTGGCTGCGCGACCGCCTGGACGAGCGCGTCCGCGTCTCGACGGACCGGCACCTCGGGAAGGCGGTGGAGCACGACGACGGCGTCGCCCTCACCACCACCGACCGCACGGGCCGGCGCCTGGTGACCGAGGTGGAGCACGTGATCGCCGCGACGGGGTTCGTCCCGGACGTGGAACGGCTCACGATGCTCTCTCCCGAGCTGCGCGCCCGCGTCGCCACCCGGCTCGGGGCGCCGGTGCTCAGCCGCGACTTCGAGGCGTCCGTGCCCGGCCTCTACTTCGCGGGGCTGGCCGCGGCGCCGACGTTCGGGCCGGTGATGCGCTTCGTCCACGGCGCCGACTTCGCCGCGCGGCGGATCGCGCACCACGTCATCCGGCGGACGCCCCGCGCGCGGCCGTCCGCCGGGCGCGTTCTGGAGCCGGACGTGCGGTGAAGGATCTTCCTCCAGCCGGCGGGCGGGTGCCCGCCGGCTGGGCTACCGCCAGGACGCGCGAGCCCTCCGGCGCGCGCGCTCGGCACGGGCCTTGGCCGTCGCCCACTCCCAGCGAAAGTACAGCGTCCAGACGCCGTCCCGGATCCTCTCCGAGCGGCTGCTCTGCGCGGCGGGAACGCTGGAGGCCACGATGAGGCGGACCTCCGTGCGGGTGACGAGCCGGCGCCGTTTGCGGGCCGGCCGCAGCCGCGCGATCGCGGACGAAGTGCGGGGCATCGGGCTGCTCCTCGGGCGGGCGGCCTCCGTGGCCGTCCGCTCACCGAGTGTAGTGCCCCGGATACCGTGCACCATGCTTCTCCCGAATTCACGCGGACAAATCCAGCCAAAAACATAAACGCCTTATATTGGACATCACCCCCTCCCGGAAAACCGGCCACGCCAAAAGAGCATTCATGCACCGGTAAATGATCCGAAGACACGCCCGGATGAAAGAATGGCTCCTGATTGCGTGTTCCCCGGTGCTAGGTTCATGCGACCGGAGAGCACCGGACCCGAATGCGAGGGAGAGAACGGCAGTGGAGCCCGCACCGATCCGAAGCGGGGCGATTCGCCCCCGGGGTCGCAAGCGGCATGCCGTCCATCTCGTACGCCTGGTCGCCATCGCCGGTTTCGCCCTGGCGGGCTGGATAGCCCTGGCCGCCCTCACCGACTCGGCCTCCGCCTCCGAAGTCCCGGACATCCGGCAGAAGACCGCCTCACACACCGACCCGCGCCCCGCCCCCGCCAAGCC
>NZ_SMKH01000235.1 GCF_004348515.1 Actinomadura sp. KC345
GATCGGAAGGTCGCCGGGGAGCGGAAGCCGGAGCGCGGGGTTTCGCCTGCGGCGGCTGGAGGGGCCGCCGGGGAGCCGGGTGTGCGGGAGACGCGGCGGGATGTGCCGCGGCCCTGGGCGCCGCCGCAGCGGGAGGCCGGACGGCCGCCGGCGACGCGGCCGGACATCCCCATGGTGCCCGGAGCCTTCGGGGCGCGGCAGGGGGAGACGGCCGAGCCGCCGCACGCCGAGGTGCCTCGGATGGAGGCGCCGCGGCCGTGGTCGGAGGGGCTGTCCAAGCCGCAGCGTCCCGAGCCGGAGGGGACCGCGTGGCCCGCCGCTGCGGAGGCGGGGCCCGCCCCGGTCGAGCAGGTTCCGGAGGAGGAGGCGCCGCCGCGGGACGTCCGGTCGCAGCCGGCGTCGCCCGTGCGGCCGCGGCCGCTGCCGCCACCGCCGGCGCCGCCGCCGTCCGGTCCGGCGATCACGCCGCCCGATCCCGAGCACGAGGTCAGCGGCGGCGGACTGCGGCGGCTGTTCCACGCCGTCGGCGGCGGGCACGGTGACGTCGACGCCGACTACCAGCAGCGCCTGCAGCAGCCGTTCCACGGGACACGGCACGTCGTCGTGCTCGGGTGCACCGGGGGCGCTGGGCAGACCGTGACCGCGCTGATGCTCGGGCACACGTTCGCGCAGCACAACGGGGAGCCGGTCGTCGCCATCGACGTGAACCCCGGGCCGGGCGCGCTGGCGCGGCGGACGCGCAGCGACACGAACGAGACGCTGACCGGGCTCATCACGCGCGCCGACCAGGTCGGCAGCCTGACCGCGATGCGCCGGTACACCTCGCAGGCCAAGTCGGGCCTCGACGTGATCGCCGCGGGCAAGAACCCGCTGCAGGCGCTCGACGACCGTGACTACGCCCTGGCGATCCGCACCATCGACAAGTTCTACTCGGTGACGATGCTGGACGCGGCGGCCGCGGTGGTCGCGCGGGTCCTGCCGTACGCCGACCAGATCGTGCTCGTCGCGCCGGCCAGCGCCGACGCGCCGCGCGCGGTCGCGATGACGTTCGAGTGGCTGGACGGTCACGGCTACGAGGAGCTGCGGTCCCGCGCCGTGACGGTCATCAACGGGGTGAGCCGGCGCAGCATGGACGACGTCGAGCAGGCCGAGGCCGTGGCCCGGGGGCGTTGCCGGGCGCTGGTGCGCATTCCGTGGGATGATCACCTGAGCATGGACCGCGCCCCGCGCAACGAGCTGAAGTCGTTGCGGACGCCGACGCGGCGTGCCTATCTTGCCCTCGCCGGCGTGGTCGCCGGTGGTTTCAGCGTCATGCCCGAGCGTTACCAGGAGCTTCAGCAGGAGCAGGAGGCCACCCGATGAGCGCCCCTCGCGGGCATCGAGCGGAGACCGGGACGGACCTGGCGTTGCTGGCGGGCGCGCCTCATCCGGATGACCGCCCGGACGGGAAACACTCTCCCCGGCAACCCAGCGCGGTCGCCGGTGTACCGGGACAATGCGGTGCGGGGGTGAGCGTGTGAGCAAGTCCAGTCGGCTGGCGGTGCGGTACTTCGACGACCGCGTGCTGTTCACGGACGCCTCGGCTTGGGCGTACTTCCGGTTGCCCACGGTGTCTTACGAGTTCACCACCGGGGAGGAGCGCGAGGCGCTCGCCACGAACATCACCATCGCCCTCGCGGGCATCCGCATGCAGGACGCCGAGGTCCACCTGCGGATCGCGCACCGGACGTACCCGGCGGCGGACTGGGCGCTGTCGCTGGACCGGACGTCCGACGCCGGGCCCGGGTGGCGGGAGTACCTGGAGGAGACCTACGCGCACGTGTGGGCCAAAGACTTCTGGACCAAGGAGGTCTACCTCGGGGTCCGGCTCGGTCAGCGCGGCATGGGCGCGCATCTGTCAGGCGGTGTGCTGTCGCAGCTCATGAGCTTCTACAAGCGCAGCGAGAACGTCCTCGGCGTCCACGACGACGCGATCGACAAGAAGGAGATCGCGCGCTGGACCGAGCAGGCCGAGCGGGTCGGGCGCGCACTCGGCGGGTCGGCCCTGTACGCCAGGCACGCGACCTCCACCGAGGTGGCGTGGCTGTTCCAGCACGCGGTGACGGGGTCGCTGGCCGATCCGCCGCCGTCCGCCGTCCAGCGCAGGACGTGGGGCAAGGGCGAGATCGAGTCGCTCGTCGAGGGCGCCATCCACAACGGGCGCTCGTACCTGAAGGTGGAGCAGCCGAACTACACCGGTGCGGGCGGCGGCGCCACCGCCGAGTCGTACGTCGCGTACCTGTCGTTCGCGCGGTTCCCCGACATGATGCCGTTCCCGGACGGCGAGCCGTGGCTGCACTACGCCGACGCCCTCGCGTTCCCCGTGGAGATCAGCGCGCGGATGAAGCTGATCCCGCCGGCGAAGGCGTCCAAGGACGTCTCGCGGAAGCTGGCGCACGCCCGGGACATGGACCAGCACATCCGGGAGGCGGGCGCGGAGGCGCCGATCGCGCTCGCGGAGCAGATCGACGCGGCGCGGATGCTGGAGCACGGCATCGCCAAGGAGCGGCTGCCGTTCGTGTACGGGTGGCACCGGCTGATCGTGTCCGCGCCCACCGAGGACCTGCTCGGCCAGCGGGTGGACGCGGTCGTGGAGCACTACCGCGACATCGGCATCGACGTGGTCAACTCGACCGGCGACCAGTTCTCGCTGTTCCTCGAATCGCTGCCCGGCGACCAGATCCGGCTGAACGCCTACGCGCAGCGCCAGCCGCTGCGGACGATCTCGGGCGGGATGCCGATCGCGACGGTCGATCTGGGCGACCGCCCGGACGAGAACGACGAGGGCTGGATCGGCCCCTACATCGGCGAGACGCTCGGCCGGGCCCGCGCCATCGTGCACTTCGACCCGCTCGTCGCCGCGGCCCGGAACCGCCCGACCGCCGTGGCGATCACCGGCGAGCCCGGCGGCGGGAAGACCACGCTCGCGCTGCTGCTGATCTACCAGATGGCGCTGCGCGGGGTGACGATCGCGGCGATCGACCCGAAGGGCGACGCCGAGACTCTGGTGGAGCTGCTCAAGGCGCGGGGCCGCAAGGCGCGGATCCTCCCGCTGGGGTCGGCGGCGCCGGGCCTGCTCGACCCGTTCTCGTTCGGCGACGACCTCGCGACCAAGAAGATGATGGCGACCGAGACGCTGCGGCTGCTGCTGCCGCGGATGTCGGAGGAGCGCGAGTCCGCGATGATCCAGGCGGTCACCGCGGTCGCGAACGCGGAGAAGCCCTCGCTCGGACGCGTCGTCGACCGTCTCGAAGGCACCGACGATCCGGCGTCCAAGAACCTCGGCGCGGTGCTGCGCTCGATGTCGGAGATGCATCTCGCGCGGCTGTGCTTCGACCCGTCCGGCGGCGACCGCATCGACACCGAGGGCTGGACGACCGTGTTCACGCTCGGCGGCCTGACCCTGCCGGACGTCACGATCCTGCGGGAGGACTACTCCTACGAGCAGCGGCTCTCGGTGGCGCTGATGTACCTGGTGTCGCAGTTCGCGCGGCGGCTCATGCACGGCCTCGACCGGCGGCTCCCCAAGGCGATCTTCCTCGACGAGGCGTGGGCCATCACCTCGACCCCCGAGGGCGCCAAGCTGATCCCCGAGGTCTCGCGGATGGGGCGGTCCCGCAACACCGCGCTGATCCTGGTCTCCCAGAACGCGGGCGACCTGCTGAACGAGCAGGTGACCAACTGCCTGTCGTCGGTGTTCTCCTTCCGTTCCAGCGAACGTGTCGAGGTCGGCAACGTGATGTCGCTGCTCGGCGTGGAGGCGTCCGACGAGCACATGGCCGTGCTGCGCAACCTCGGCAACGGCGAATGCATCTTCCGCGATCTCGACGGCCGAGCGGGGCGCATCGGCGTCGACCTGATCTCCGAGGAACTGCAGCGTTGGCTGGACACCAACCCGACCCGGTCCCGTCCGGGCTCCGAACTCACCGTGGCGGGGGCCGAGGTCGAGGAGGTCACTGGATGATGGGCTTCCGGCAGCCGGCCGCGCGCCTCCAGCGCTCGCCCGGCGAAGGGCTCGACCGCGCGGTTCTCGCCTCCCGGCCCCGCCGAAGCGACCGCCCCCGGCCCCGTCGCCGGGGCCGCCGCCGCTCGGCGGTCCTGCTGGCCATGATGGCGCTGATCATGCTGGGGCCGCTGTCCCCGGCGTCGGCGTCGATTCCGAGGCCGGACGTCCTGTCACCGAACGATATCTGCAGCCCGGCGGCGAATCCGGCCCCCGAGCAGTACGGTTCGGGGACGGACGACATGATCAAGCCGCCGAACTATCCGGACGAGGATCTGCGGAAGACGCCGGTCGAGAACCTGACCTACTACGACCGTTACGGCATGGCCGGGCAGTACTGGTACGCGGTCGACATGGGCTGCACGGACGCGATGGCGATGATGGGCAACTCCGTCGCCAACACCGTGTTCACGCTCGTCCGGGCGATCGACCGGACCACGATCAGCGTCTACCAGTCGGCCGCGTCCCCGTCGCTGCTCGACTGGCTGAAGGACACCGTCGACGGCGTCATCAGCAACATGGGGGAGACGTTCAACGCGCGCTACTGGTCCTGGGTGGTCATCCTCGGGGCGATGTGGCTGGCCTGGTGGGGCCTGGTGCGCAAGCGTGCGAGCAAGGTCACCGAGGGCGTGATCTGGATGGTCGTCGCCATGGTGGCGCTGGTCTGGCTGATCGCGCGGCCCTCGGACTTCACCACGCTCGGTACGCAGACGTCGGAGGCGACGAGCGCCGCGTTCGACGCCGCGTTGCCGGAGAGCGGCACGGCGGGCGGGGTGTGCATCCCGAAACCCGAAGGCGAACCGGATCCGGCGGCGTCGAAGGACATGGACGAGACGGCCCGGAACGCGAACCGGCTGTGGGTGGCGCTGGTCTGCAAGCCGTGGCTGCAGGGCCAGTTCGGCACCACCGATCCCAACGCCGCGATCGTCAAGCAGAACGCCGACAAGCTGCTCTGGTCTCAGGCGGTCGACCTGCCGGAGACGCACGGTTCCAACAACGAGCCCGACCTCGATAGGAAGGCCGACGCCTACAAGGACGTCGCCGCGAACATCAAGGAGGAGCATCCCGCGGCGTATCCGCTCTTCCAGGGCAAGAACTGGGGGAACCGGCTGGCGATCGCGTTCGGCGGGCTGTTCGCGGCGCTCATCGCGGGAATCCTCATCATGGTCATCGCGATCGCGCTGATCGTGGTGAAGATCGCGTTCCTCCTTCTGCTGGTGGCGGGGCCGATCTTCCTCGGGATCGGGATCCATCCGGGCATCGGACGGGTGATCGCCATGCGCTGGCTGGAGCTGCTGCTGTCCATGCTGCTCAAACAGGCGGCGCTGATCGGTGTGCTGTCGCTCCTGTTGTGGGCGTATGGGCTGATCCTCAGTGAGACCCTGCCGTGGGGGCTGCAGATCCTGCTCATCGCGCTCGTGACGGGCGCGGCGTTCGTCTACCGAAGACCGTTCCAGCATCTGTTCTCCGCCGTGGGCTACGGCGCCGTGGGAGCGCGGGAGAAGAGCGAGACATCGCTCAACAGGTCGATCTCCGAGGCGCGCCGGAGCACGCTGGCGGCCGCGACGGCGGTACCGACCGGGGCCGGAGTCGGGTTCGCCCGATGGGCCAGGCGCGAGGCGACCTCCGAGGCCGTCGCCCCGGCGACGCAGGCCGACGGCACGCCCGGGACCACGATCGCGGCCGACAGGCGGGGGTCGGGCACGGGCGACGGCCCCTCGCCGGAGGACGCGCCGGTGCTCGCCGCCAAGCCGCGCGGCGGGGGCGGCACGGCGGCGCAGCAGGGACGTTCCCGGAAGGGCGCCCCTCCGCTGAACCTGCCGTCCCGCGCGCTCGGCGACCGGCGCCTGGACGGAGCCGCGGCGGGTGCCGCGGACGGTGCCGCCGGCGGTACGGCGGGCGGTGTCGCGGGCGGGGTGGCCGGAGCGAGAGCGGGCGGCGGGAAGAAGTCGTCCGGCGGGGGCTCCGGTACGGGCAGCGCACGCCCGACCTCGTGGACGGGACGCGGCGGAACCGGCGGCGGTGTCACCGGCGGCGGCAGAGGCGGTGGCGGCTCCGGCGGCAACGGCGGCTCGGGCGGTTCCGGTGGCCGAGGTGGCGGTTCCGGTGGCTCGGGCGGTGGCTCGGGCGGCGGCTCGGGCGGTGGTTCCGGGGGCAACGGCTCAGGGAACGGCGCCCGCGGCGGAGGCGGCGGCTGGTTCGGCGGCAGCGGACGTTCGTCCGGTCCCGGCGACCGCGGCCGTGGACGCGCGGGCGGCGGTTCCGGCGGCGGCTCGGGCGGTTCCGGTGGTGGATCCGGCAGAGGGTCCGGCGGCGGTTCCGGCCGCGGTTCCGGAGGGGACGTCCCCAGGCCGCGCGGCGGCGCGGGCGGTGCTCCGGGGTCCCGGCCGCAGCGCGACCGGGAGCAGCAGCCCCCGCCGCTGTGGGGCAGGCGCAGTTCGCAGGAGGCCCCGCCGATCCCGTTCTGGCTGCGTCCACCGGAGCGCCCGCCGGGCGAGGGGGAGCGGGACGAGTGAGCCGCACCCAGCAGGCCTCCCAGGGATGAAGAAGATCCAGCGATGAACCTGAACGACCGCCAGCGCAAGCTTCTCTTCGGAGGACTCGTGGTGGTGCTCGCCGCCATCGGCGTCTACCTGACGATCGCCGCGCCCGGTGGCGAGCCGGACCGCCCCGACGCCCGCCCGGAGGGCGCGCCCGCCACGTCCGCCCCGGCGTCCCCGCCGCCGGGGATCGAGGGCACGATCGACCCCGGCGAGTTCGACATCTACCGCCTGCTGCCGTTCAACCGGGAGGAGTTCGCCAACGCGGGCGACCTGGCACGCCGGTTCGTCGCCGCCTACGGGACCTACCGCTTCGACGAGCCGCCCCAGACCTACACGGGACGCCTCTCGGGCCTGGTCACCGAGGAGCTGATGGGACAGCTCGAACGGGACGCGGCGACGCCCGGGATCCTGGAGGAGAGGCGCCGGGAGCAGGTCGTCGCGGAGAGCACGGCGACGCTCGACCAGGTGCGCAACATCGAGGCGAACTCGATCGTCTTCGTGGTGTCGGGCCGGCAGAAGGTCACCGAGGGCGGCGGCGAGAGCAGCGAGAGCAAGCGGTACGCGGTGACCGTGGCGCGGGAGGGCGGCTCACTGAGGGTGTACGCCTTCCAGCCGGCGGACGTGGGGCAGGCGGGTGATACGGGGTGACCGCCCGCCGACTCCTGTTCGCCGGGGCGCTCGGCGTCGCCGCGGTGCTCTTCGCCGGTCTGGTCTTCATTCCGATCCTGCTGGGCGGCGGCCAGCTGATGTTCAGGAGCGCGGCCAACTGCGTGGACGTCTCGAAGGCCGGGGCCCAGCCGGAGGCCGCCGACGACGCGCAGGCCATCCCCGCGAACTACCTCACCCTCTACAAGGAGGCGGGCGAGAAGTACGGCATCCCGTGGAACGTGCTGGCCGCCGTCGGCAAGGTCGAGACCGACCACGGCAGGTCGAACCTGCCCGGTGTGGGCAGCGGCGAGAACTACGCGGGCGCTGGCGGCCCCATGCAGTTCCTCGCCGCGACGTTCAAGGCGTTCGCGGTGGACGGCAACAAGGACGGCCGCAAGGACCGCTACGACCCGGAGGACGCGATCCCGTCCGCGGCCAACTACCTCAAGCACTCCGGCGCCCCGGACCGGATGCGGAGCGCGATCTTCGCCTACAACCATTCCTGGGACTACGTGAACCTCGTCCTGGACTGGGCGAAGCGGTACGTGGGCGGCGACTTCCAGGTCGTCCAGTCGAACGGCGTCGAGTGCGAGGACAACGAGCTCCCCGCCAACGTCGGCGAGGTCGTGCAGAAGATCATCAAGTTCGCGATGGCGCAGCGCGGCAAGCCCTACGTGTTCGGTGCGAACGGCCCGGACGCGTGGGACTGCTCCAGCCTCCTCCAGGCCGCCTACCGGCAGGTCGGGCTGGACATCCCGCGCACGACCTTCGAGCAGTGGCCGTTCGGAGTGAAGATCGACAAGGGCAAGGAGCGACCTGGCGACCTGGTGTTCTTCAACTCCGGGCCGGGGACGTCGCCGAACAACCCCGGCCATGTCGGGATGGTGATCGCCGACAACAAGATGATCGTGGCGAGCTGCTCGACGTGCGTCCCGGCGATCGGGGTGAAGCCCTACAAGCGCTCCGACTGGACGGGCGTGACGCGGCCCCTCGCGCGCCCCGACTTCCAGAAGAAGGTCGGCGAACTGGCCGCCGGCCGGTCGGGCGACTGACCCCCGGCCACCGGAAGCGCGCCGGCGGCACTCGGCGCCCGTCCCCGGGCGCCGGCGCGGCCCGAAAATGCGGTGGGACATTCCGGGGCGCGTGGCATGCTGATCGGCGTGGAGCCCGAGATAACGATCCGAGTCGCCGACGAACTCCTGATGTTCCTGCCGGCCGCGCGGCGGGAGCGCGTGAGCCGCGTCCCCCACGACGGGACCTCGACGCTGGGCCACCTCGTGGAGTCGCTCGGGGTGCCGTTGCCCGAGGCGGGACCGATGACGGTCGGGGGCGAGGCTGCGGGCCCCTCGGCCCGTCCGGACGCCGGAGCCGACGTGCACGTGGCGGCGGTGCCGCGCCCGCAGCGCGTCCCGCTGGAGCCGGGCCAGACCGCCCCCCGCTTCGTCCTGGACGTCCACCTGGGCACGCTGGCGCGCCGGATGCGCCTGCTCGGCCTCGACACCGCCTACCACAACGACATGGACGACCCGGCGCTGGTCGTCCAGGCCAACGAGGAGCGCCGCGTCCTGCTCACCCAGGACCGCGGCCTCCTGCGCCGCCGCGCGCTGTGGTTCGGCGCCTACGTCCGGGGCTCCCGCCCGGACGCCCAGCTCCGCGACGTGCTGGACCGTTTCGCGCCCGCCCTGCGTCCGTGGACCCGCTGCACCGCCTGCAACGGCGACCTGATCCCGGTCGACAAGCACGAGGTCGAGGACGACATCGAGGCGGGCACCCGCCGCAGCTACGACGTCTACGGCCGCTGCGGGGACTGCGGCCAGGTGTACTGGCGCGGCGCGCACGGCGACCACCTTGAGAGGATCGTCGAGGACGCCACCCGCCTGGTGGGGTCCGGAAGCGATACCGGGAGGAGTTGGTCCTCATAGATCTCGTGGTGGTGGGCGCCGCGATCATCTCGGACGGCCGCCTGCTGAGTGCCCAGCGGGCCGAGCCGCCGCACATGGCGGGCGGCTGGGAGCTGCCCGGCGGGAAGGTCGACCCCGGTGAGTCCGACGAGGACGCGCTCGTCCGTGAGTGCCATGAGGAACTGGCCGTCAAGATACGGCTGCGGCACCGGGTCGGCGCCGACTGGCGCCTGAGCGAGCGGAGCCTCCTCCGGGTGTGGACGGCCGAGATCCTCGAAGGCGAACCCCGCGCCCTGGAACACCTGGCGCTCCGCTGGCTCTCGCCGCACGAGCTGTACGACGTGGACTGGCTCCCGGGCGATCTCCCCGTCATCGACGTCCTGGCCCGCCAGGGTCTCTCCTAGCCCGGAACGAGAAAATACAAGGGCTTCCCGCCGCGCCGCGGGAAGCCCTCGTACGTCTTTTCTCAGGAGATGCGGTTGGCGCCCGCGTAGTCGGAGCGGTCCGACAGCTTGGAGATCTTCACCACATCGCCGGTCTGCGGGGCGTGGACGTACTTGCCGTCACTGAGGTAGATGCCCATGTGGTGGAGGCTGCCGCCGAAGTAGACCAGGTCACCGGACCGGAGCTGGCCGCGCGACACCTTGGTGCCCTCGCCGTACAGGGCGCCGGTGTAGTGCGGCAGGCCGGGCTTGCCGACCTGGCCGTAGGCCCAGACGACGAGCCCTGAGCAGTCGAAGCTGTTGGGGCCGGAGGCGGCCCATACGTAGGGCGAGCCGAGCTTGCTGAGCGCCTTGCGGGCCATGTCGGCCGGCAGCCCCGATCCCTTCACGGTGGCGCGGAGGCCGCTGCGGGGGTCGCTGACGCGCGTGGTGGTGAGCTTGTCCAGCCGCTTCATCACCTCGGCGACCTTTTTCCTGGCCGTCTCGCGGGCCTTCTTGGCCGCCTCGGTCGCCTTCTCGACCTGGGCGGTCTTGGCCTCCGCGTTGCGCTGCGCGGACTCGGCCGCCTCGATCTGCTTCTGCAGCGCCTGGATGGCGATGGTCTGGCTCTGGGTGAGGTAGGCGCGTTCGGACAGGCCCTCCGGGGAGCCCTCGGCGCCGAAGATCAGATCGGGTGTCCCGGCCATGTAGTTCGCCGCGGCGAGCCGCCCGAGCTGCTCGCGGGCCGGGATGGCCTGGGCGCGCAGCGTCGCCGCCTGCCGGGCGGCGGCCTGCTCGGCCTTCTTGGCGTTGCCCAGGTCCACGCGGGTCTTGTTGTACTTCTCGGTGAGGATCTCGGCCTCTTCGTTCAGCTTGTCGAGGCTCTTGCGCAGCCCCTCCTCCGTCGTCGGCATGGGCGTCGGGGAGGCCGCCGAGGCGGCGAGCCGGAACGGCGACGAGGCATGGGCGGCGACGGGCGCGGTGGTGCCGAGGCCGATCAGGAGCATCGTGGCCGTGGCGGCGGGCGTGATGCGCCGCCACCTGCGGGGTGCCGGTGCCAAGCCGGTGTTCTCCTCTCCTCGCGCGCCTGCCGGGTTAGCTGACGGGTTCGGGCCAGGAGCCGCCCTACGACTCGCGTCGATTCACCCCAGGGACGTGGGTCCCCGGCTCTCCCGTACGCGGGAGATTCGGCGCACCGGCCGCAGTCCCCGGGACGGGACTCCGGACGACCGGATCTCGGGCAGATTACAAAGAACGTGCAAAGTTGGCGAATCGGGGTCCCTGTGACCGATGGTGCGAGCGCTACACGGGACGGACAGGGCGGGGTGCGGGCGCGGGCAAGTAGAATAGAAGGCGCCGCGCGTCTGCGGCGATCCCCGAACTCTCACCCAAGGCGAGCCCCGCATGCCCATTTCCACGCGCGACGACCTCCGGAACGTCGCGATCGTCGCCCACGTCGACCACGGAAAGACGACGCTGGTCGACGCCATGCTCTGGCAGTCCGGGGCCTTCCGCGAGAACCAGACCGTCGACGACCGGGTGATGGACTCCGACGACCTGGAGCGCGAGAAGGGGATCACGATCCTCGCCAAGAACACCGCCGTCCGGCACAACGGGCTGACGATCAACATCATCGACACCCCCGGACACGCCGACTTCGGCGGGGAGGTGGAGCGCGGGCTGTCCATGGTGGACGGCGTCGTCCTGCTGGTGGACGCCAGCGAGGGCCCGCTCCCGCAGACCCGGTTCGTGCTGCGCAAGGCGCTCGCCGCCCGGCTCCCGGTGATCCTGGTCGTGAACAAGACCGACCGTCCCGACGCCCGCATCGCCGAGGTCGTGGACGAGACCTACGAGCTGTTCATGGACCTCGACGCCGACGAGGACCAGATCGACTTCCCGATCGTGTACGCGTCGGGACGCGCCGGCCGGGCCTCGCTGGACCAGCCCGCCGACGGCACCATGCCCGGCAGCGAGGACCTGGAGCCGCTGTTCACGGTCATCAGCGAGACGATCCCGGCGCCGTCCTACGACCCGGACGTCCCGCTGCGGGCGCACGTCACGAACCTGGACGCCTCCAGCTACCTCGGCCGTATCGCGCTGTGCCGGGTGCACGCGGGGACGATCAAGAAGGGCCAGCAGGTCGCCTGGTGCCGCCGCGACGGCAGCGTCGAGCGGGTGAAGATCACCGAGCTGCTGATGACGGAGGCGCTCACCCGCAAGCCCGCCGAGGAGGCGGGGCCGGGCGACATCATCGCGATCGCCGGCATCCCCGACATCATGATCGGCGACACCATCGCCGATCCCGACGACCCGCGCCCGCTGCCGCTGATCACCGTGGACGAGCCGGCGATCTCCATGACGATCGGCACCAACACCGGGCCGATGGCCGGACGCGAGAAGGGCACCAAGGTCACCGCCCGGATGGTCAAGGACCGGCTCGACCGGGAACTGGTCGGCAACGTGTCGATCAGGGTGCTGCCGACCGAGCGTCCGGACGCGTGGGAGGTGCAGGGACGCGGTGAGCTGGCGCTGGCGATCCTCGTCGAGAACATGCGCCGCGAGGGCTACGAGCTGACCGTCGGCAAGCCGCAGGTGGTCGCCAAGGTCGTCGACGGCAAGAAGCACGAGCCGGTCGAGCGCCTCACCGTCGACATCCCCGAGGAGCACCTCGGCGCCGTCACGCAGCTGCTCGCGATCCGCAAGGGCCGCATGGAGCAGATGACGAACCACGGCACCGGCTGGATCCGGATGGAGTTCCTGGTCCCGGCGCGCGCCCTGATCGGGTTCCGCACCGAGTTCCTGACCGAGACCCGCGGCACCGGCATGCTGCACCACGTGTTCGAGGAGTACGAGCCCTGGTTCGGCGAGCTGCGCACCCGTCCGTCCGGGTCCCTGGTCGCCGACCGCTCCGGCGCCGCCACCGCGTACGCGATCACCAACCTCCAGGACCGCGGCACGTTCTTCGTCGGGCCGACGACCGAGGTGTACGAGGGCATGATCGTCGGGGAGAACGCCCGGGCCGACGACATGGATGTCAACATCACCAAGGAGAAGAAGCTCACGAACATGCGGTCGTCCACCGGTGACGAGCTGGAGCGGCTCACGCCGCCGCGGCTGCTGTCGCTGGAGGAGGCGCTGGAGTTCTGCCGCGAGGACGAGTGCGTCGAGGTCACCCCGGCCGCCGTGCGCATCCGCAAGGTCGTCCTGGACGCCAAGGAGCGCGAGCGCACGCGCGCCCGCACCAAGCGCGCCGGCTGAGGCTTCGCGCCTGCCGATCGCACGCGCCTGCCGATCGCACGCGCCTGCCGATCGCACGCGCCTGCCGATCGCACGCGCCTGCCGATCGCACGCGCCTGCCGAACGCACGCGCCTGCCGAACGCACGCGCCTGCCGAACGCACAAGGCCAGCCGAACGCTAAAGGGCGGCCCCGCGGTTCCCGGAAC
>NZ_SMKH01000236.1 GCF_004348515.1 Actinomadura sp. KC345
GCCCCGGGACGACCGAACCGTACGGCTCGTCCCCCGGGGCGGGCCGACCGCCGTTACGATCGCCACTGGCATGCTCTGTACCGGAACGGCGTGAAATGGATGATGTGGAGGTCCGGCACCTGCCGGGCGACCTGCCGCGGCTGTTCGACGACGGCGACGGCGGGTTCGGCGGCGCGGCCGAGCGGACGCTCTCGGTGCCGCTGCCCGAGGGCGACCTGATCTGGCCCGATCCCGGCTACCCGCAGCGGCGGCAGCTCCTGCGCCCCGCGTTCTGGCTGAGCGACGAGCCCGTGCCCGGGGAGGTGTGGTGCGAACTGCGGGCCGAGCACCCCCGGTCGGGGCTCTGGCCGCTGCTGATGGACGAGACCGACCAGCCCTGGGCGTCCGGCCAGATCGCGCCCGAGCCGGTGTCCGAGATCGGCAACTACCTTCCCCACGCGTTCATGTCCGAGGTGTGGGCCGACTGGTCGGAGCGGGCGGCCGACGAGGACCTCGACGAACTCGCCCCCTTCGGGCGCCACTGCCCGGGGCCCGCCCCGCCCGGCGTGCCGGTCGACGACCCGGACGCCATGGCCGACCGGTACGCCCGCGTGCTCGCCCGCCGCGGCGTGCCGCTGGGCCTCGCCGCGGTGGAGCGCGGCGCCGACGCCCTGGCCGCCGCCGGCTGGCAGGGCGCGCTCAACCACAACGAGTGGACGGCGCCGCTCGCGGCCGTCCTGCGGAGCTGGGAGGACCGCTTCGGCGCCCGCGTCGTCGGGCTCGGCTTCAACACCCTGGAGCTCAGCGTCGCGGCGCCGCCCGTCACGACCCGGCACGCCGTCCACGTCGCGGCGGAGCACTGGACGTTCTGCCCCGACATCCTGTTCCAGGGCCCCGGGAACCTCGCCGGCTACGCCGACGAGATCCGCGGCAAGACCCACTGGACGTTCTGGTGGGACTGACCTCGCGCCGGAGGGCGCTTCCCGCGGTCGTCGCGGTGGCGATCGGGCTCACCTTGGCGGCCGACGTGACCGTCCTCGTATCGGGGCACCTGGACGAGGAGACCACCCCCCAGGCGGAGGACCTGGTGTCGGTGGACCGCGGTTCCGCGCCCCGGACTCCGGAGGTGGCGCCGCTGACCCGCCGCCACACCCCGCACCTGCTGGTCGCCGGGAGGTCCCCGCTCCCGCCCCGGGCCGTCGAGCGCGCACGGAAGCTGAAGGGCGTCGCCGGGGTGACGGTCGTGGACGCCGCGCGGGCCAACGTCGGCGGCCGCCGGATGGGCCTGCTCGGCGTGGACCCGTCGAAGTTCCGGGCCTTCGCGCCCAAGGCGACGGCCGAGTCCGACCAGCTGTGGCGGACGGTCGCGTCCGGCGGCCTGGCGGTGTCGTTCGAGCAGAGCCGCGAGGGGACGCTGCCGCTCGGCGCGGTCGTCCCGGCGGGCAGCACGGAGGGACGCGGCCGCGTACGCGTCGGCGCCTACGCCTCGATGGGCATCGGCGACATCGACGCCGTCGTGTCCCGCGAGCAGGCCAGGGCGCTCGGCATGCCGGACGGGAACGGCCTGGTCGTCAGCGCCCCGAAGGCCGACGTGAAGAAGCTGTCGGCGCGGCTGGAGAAGATCCTGCCCCGCGGCACGAAGGTGGCGGCGCTGACGGCGGAGCAGACCTCGCGAGAGCCGGCCGCACGGCGCGAAGGCCCACGGGTGACCGGCCGCCCCGACGGGGTCGCGGGCGCCTCGAGCCCGATCACCGGCAACAGGATGACGCCCACGATGCGGGCCCTGGTGCTGGAGATCGCCAGGCTGTTCGGCCCGTTCCCGACGATCGGCTGCTACCGCTCCACGGCCGATGCGCAGGACCACGGCGACGGCCGCGCCTGCGACTTCATGGAGAGCACCGGCGGACGCATGCCGAGCGAGAGCGCGCTGCGGCACGGCGACCAGGTCGCGGCGTACCTCGTCGAGCACGCACGGCGGCTCGGGGTCTCCTACGTCATCTGGAAGCAGCACATCTGGAACGTGCGGGGCGGCGGCTGGCGCCCGATGGAGGACCGCGGAAGCATCACGCAGAACCACTACGACCACATACACGTCTCGGTACTGCGCTGATCCCGCGCCCCCTCCCCGCGCGCTCCAGGGGTCAGGGGGTCAGTGCAGTTCCTGCTCGCACCAGACGACCTTGCCTCCGAGGGTGCGGCGGACGCCCCACCGCTGGGCCAGCCGCCCCACCACGTGCAGCCCCCGGCCCGTCTCCAGCATGTCGTCCTCCTCGTCGTCGTGGTGGATCCGGGGACGGCCGTCGGAGGAGTCGAAGACCTCGCAGACCAGGCCGCCCTCCCGCACCAGCCGCAGCGTGATCCGCCCGCCCGCGTGCCGGATCGCGTTGGTGACCAGCTCGGAGGCCAGCAGCATCGTCGAGTGGGCCATGTCCTCCAGGCCCCAGCGGGCGAGCCGGTCGCGGATGAGGCCGCGGGCCCGGCGGACGGCGGCGGGATCGGCGGGCAGGTCCCAGGTGGCGTGGTGGTCGGCCGGGATGCGCGCCAGCCGGGCCACGAGCATCGCGATGTCGTCGCGGTGCTGGTCGTCGTAGACGCCGTCGAGCGCCGCCTGGCACAGGTCCTCCAGGGGGCGGGCGGCGGCGCCGGGACCGAAGGTCGCCTGCAGCCGCGCCAGCCCGTCGTCGATGTCGCGGGCCCGGTTCTCCACCAGCCCGTCGGTGTAGAGGAACAGCAGCGTCCCGTCCTCGACGGTGAACTCGCGGCTGACGATCGGGCCGTCGCCGCCGACGCCGAGCGGCGGGGCGGGCGGCACCGGCAGGTACTCCGAGTCGGCGCCGGGCGGGGCGAGCAGCGGCGGCAGGTGCCCCGCGCTGGCGACCTCGCACCGGCCGCTGACCGCGTCGTAGACCACGTAGGCGCAGGTGGCGAAGTGCGGCTCCCGCTCGCCGAGCGTGCGCATCAGCGAGTCGAGCCGCTCCAGGGCCTCGGCGGGCGGCAGTTCGAGGCCGGCGAGCGTGTGGATGGCGGTGCGGAGGCGCCCCATCGTGACGGCGGCCTTCACGCCGTGCCCCGCCACGTCCCCGACCACCAGCGCGACCCGGGCGCCGGGCAGCGCGATCGACTCGTACCAGTCGCCGCCGACCTCGATGAGGCGGCTGCCCGGCAGGTAGCGGTGGTGCACCTCGACGGGAGACGGCGCCGACAGCCCGGTCGGCAGGAGGCTCCGCTGGAGGGTGAGCGCGGTGGCCCGCTCCCGCGAGTACTGGCGGGCGCTCTCGACGAAGATGGAGGCCCGCGTCGCGAACTCCATGCCGATCTCGACGTCGTAGGCGTCGAACGGGCGGTGCGCGACGTTGCGGGTGCAGGCGAAGAACCCGAGCAGGCCGGCCGCGGACGTGATCGGCAGCAGCAGCATCGAGGCGCCCTTGAGCAGGTCCGCGACCGGCGGCCGGCGCCAGGCGGCGGCGAGCTTCGCGGCGCCCTCGCCGCCGAGGGCCCGCAGGATCGGCTCGCCCGACTCCATGCACAGCGCGTGCGGCGTCCCCTCCGGGTAGACGAGGGACTCTCCGGTAGGGAACGTCGCGTCCCAGGCCGGATCGTCGTCGTCGAAACCGATCGCCATGCGGCGCATCTGCGGGCCGTCCGGGCCGTCGGGCGGCTCGTCGGCGTCGATGTGGCTCTCCAGCAGGAGCAGGGCGCCGGAATTGCAGAAATGCGGGACGAGCACGTCCATCAGGCCGCGCGCCAGCATCTCGAGGTCGAGGGTGGAGCCGATCCGCGGGAGCGCGTCGTCCAGCAGCGCCCGGCGGATCACCGCGGGGTCGACGAACCGGTCGGCGAGCGGCACCGGCACCCGCACGACGGCGAGCGCCACGACGTCGGGCGTCCCGCCGCTCATGGGGTGGACGGTGACGACCGCGTCGAGCATCCCGCCCTCCGGGTTGTCCACGGCGAGCATCGCGGTGCGCTCCCGCCCGGCCTTGACCGCCTCCAGCAGCGGCTCCCGGGCGCCGGGGATGACCTCGTCGAGGTCGGCCCCCTGCAGGTCGTCGCCGTCCGGGGCGAGAACGGCGGCGGCGGTGCGGTCGAACTGGAGTATTCTCCCCGACGAATCCATGCCGAGAATCAGAATTCGGGTGGACGACTCCATCGCTCGATTATGGGACATAGGCGCGCCGCGTGCGGCCTATACGGCAGGGGAATCCGGCCGGGAATCGAGTTCACGTTCGCGCATGGCGCTCGTCCAGGAACTGCCGCCAGGTGCGCTTCCCGACGGCGTTGCCGGGCGTCAGGTGGTGCCCGTCCCGGAATCCGCGGCCCGCCCTGCCGGGCAGCGGCAGCGGCACCCGGACGGGCCGCCGCAGCCCCCGGGCCTCCAGGTACGTCCGCACCATCTCCTCGGCCGTCAGCACCTCCGGGCCCCCCATGTCGTCTACCCGCCGCGCGGGGTCGCCGGCGAGCGCCAGCCGCGCGAGCCGCTCGGCCACCTCGCCGACGTCGATCGGCTGGTCGCGCAGGCCCTTCGGCAGCGCGACGACCCCGGGGACCTTGGTGAGGACGTTGAACACCATGTCCGGGAGCGTGTGGAACTGCGTGGTCCGCAGGATCGTGTACGGCAGCCCGGAGCGCTCGACGAGCCGCTCCACCGCGTACTTCGTCCGGTAGTAGCTGTAAGGGATCTTGTCCACGCCCACGATCGAGATGTAGATCAGGTGCGGCGCGCCCCGGCGGCGCGCGGCCTCGATCAGCCTCTTGGCGGCCGGCAGGTCCCGCCTGGTGTGGAACGGGTCGCTGGCGCAGTGCACGACCGTCTCGGCACCTTCGAGGGCCGCGTCGACGCCCTCGCCGGTGGACAGGTCGCCCTTGTGCCAGGTGACGCCGTCCTCCGGCTCCCTGGCGCGCCGGCTCAGCCCGTGCACGTCCGCCCCGGCCTCGGCCAGCAGGCGGGTGAGGGGGCGGCCCAGCGTGCCGCTCGCTCCGGTCACGAGGATCATGGCGTTCTCCGATTCATCGTGCTCCTTCTCAGGACTTCCCGAAGACCTGCGGCGGCGGGACGGGCGCGACGATCTCCTCGCCGTCGCGCAGCGGCGCGGCCCCCGCGCAGAACGCGGCGAGGTCGCCGCCCTCCAGCAGCCGGGCCCGGACGGCGCCGCCCGCCGCGCGGCGGGTCAGCTCCGCCACCGGCAGCGGCTCGCGCGACCCGGCCACGATGAGGTTGCCGAACCGGCGGCCGCGCAGCACGCCCGGGTCGCCCATCAGCAGCGTGTGCCGGAACACCGAGCGCACGGTCGCGGCGACCCGGCGGGCGAACGGCAGCCGGAACCCGTCGGCGACGTTGACCATGTAGACCCCCCGGGGCCGCAGCACCCGCGCGGCGTCCAGCACGAACTCGCGGGTCGCGAGCTCGGCCGGCATGGACGCCTCGGAGAACGCGTCCATGACGACGAGGTCGTCGGCCTCGTCGGCGAGCGCGGCGACGCCCGCCCGGCCGTCGGTGATCCGGATGCGCAGGCCCGCGATCCCCTTGACGGGGAGCTGCTCGCGGACGAGCCGCACCAGCTCGGCGTCCGGTTCCAGCACGACCTGCCGGGACCCGGGCCGCGTCGCGGCGATGTAGCGGGGCAGGGTGCAGCCGGCCCCGCCGATGTGGACGGCGTCGAACGCCTGCCCGTCCGCCCCGAGGGAGTCGACCACGTCGCCCATCAGCCGCATGTACTCGAAGTCGAGGTAGGTGGGGTCGGACAGGTGCACGTACGACTGGGGGACGCCCCCGACGAGCAGCATCCAGCCGCCGTCGCGGTCGGCGTCCCGCAGCAGCTCGGCCTCCCCGCCGTCGATCCTGTAGACGTTCGGCCGGGGACCGTGCCTGCCCTTGCGCGCCATGCCCCCACCCTACGGAACCCCTTGCGAGGGGCCCGCGGAACGTCAGGTCTGCTCGGTGAAGGCCTCCTCCGCCGCGAAATGGCACGCGCTGGGGTGGTCGGACCCGTCCCGCACCTCAAGGGCGGGTTCGCGCTCGGCGCACACGTCCCGCGCCTTCCAGCAGCGGGTCCGGAAGCGGCAGCCGGACGGCGGGTCCAGCGGCGACGGCGGCTCCCCCTCGAGCCGGATCTGGCCCGCCCAGCCGGAGGCGTCCGGGTCCGGCACGGGAACGGCCGACAGCAGCGCCTGAGTGTAGGGATGCGTCGGGTGCTCGTAGATCTGGGTCTCGTCGCCGGTCTCGACGACCTTGCCCAGGTACATGACGGCGACGCGGTCGGAGACGTGGCGGACGGCGGCCAGGTCGTGCGCGATGAACACCTGCGCCAGGCCCAGCTCCCGGCGCAGCTCGGCGAGCAGGTTCATGACCTGCGCCTGGACGGAGACGTCCAGCGCCGACACCGGCTCGTCGCACACGAGCACGTCGGGGCGCAGCGCGAGCGCGCGGGCGATCCCCACGCGCTGGCGCTGCCCGCCGGAGAACTGGTGCGGGTACCGGCTGACGTGGCCCGGATCGAGGCCGACGAGTTCCAGCAGCTCCCGCACGCGCGCCCGCCGCTCCCCCTTCGGCGCCGCCTCCGGGTGGATCGCGAACGGCTCCCCGACGATGTCGCCGACCGTCATGCGGGGGTTGAGGGACGAGTAGGGGTCCTGGAGCACCATCTGGATGCGGCGGCGCAGCGCCCGCAGCTCGGGCTTCGGCAGCGCGAAGATGTCGCGCCCGTCGAAGCGGACCGTCCCGGCCGTGGGACGTTCGGCGGCGAGCAGCAGCCGGGCGAGCGTCGACTTCCCGCATCCGGACTCGCCGACGACGCCGAGGGTCTCGCCGCGGCGCAGTTCCAGGCCGACGCCGTCCACGGCCTTGACCAGACCTACCGTGCGTTTGAGCACGATCCCCCGGGTCACCGGGTAGTGCTTGACGAGCCCCTCCACCTGGAGGATCGGGCCGTCCTGCGGGGGCGCGGCCTCATTCGGGTCCGGCATGGTGGACCTCCTCGGCGAAATGGCACGCGGCGGTGTGGCCCGGCGCGACGGTGACGGGCGGCGGCGCCTCGGCCGCGCAGACCGCCTCCGCGCGGGGGCAGCGCGGCCGGAACGGGCAGCCGGGCGGCAGCGCGGCCGGGTTCGGCGGCGTGCCCCTGATCGGGACGAGCGGCTCGCCGCGCCGGTCGAGCCGCGGCACCGACGCGAGCAGCCCGCGCGTGTAGGGATGGGCGGGCCGCGCGTACAGCTCCCGGGCGGGCGCCTGCTCGGCGACCGACCCGGCGTACATGACGACGATCCGGTCGGCGACGCCCGCGACGACGCCGAGATCGTGCGTGATCAGGACCATGCCCATGCCGAGCTCGTCCTGGAACCCGGCCAGCAGCCGCATGATCTGCGCCTGCACGGTCACGTCGAGGGCGGTGGTCGGCTCGTCGGCGATCAGCACGTCCGGCTCCAGCGCCAGGGCCATCGCGATCATGATGCGCTGGCGCATGCCGCCGGAGAACTGGTGCGGGTAGTCGCCGAGCCGGCGCGCCGCCGACGGGATGCGCACCCGGTCCATCAGCTCGACGGCCCGGTCCCTGGACTCCCGGCGGCCGAGACCGCGGTGCACCCGGTACATCTCGCGGAGCTGGTCGCCGACCGTGAACACCGGGTTCAGCGCGGTCAGCGCGTCCTGGAAGATCATCGCGATGCGCTCGCCGCGGTACTCGCGGCGGCGCCGCTCGGGCAGGCCCAACAGCTCCTCGCCGCGCAGCCGCACCGAGCCGCGCTCGACGCGGGCGGGCGGGACGTCGAGGATGCCCATGACCGCCTGCGCCGCAACGCTCTTGCCCGACCCCGACTCGCCGAGGATCGCGACCGTCTCCCCCTCCGCGAGGGTGTAGGACAGCCCGTTCACCGCGTGCACGTCCTGGCCCCGCACCCGGAAGCGGACGTGCAGGTCGCCGACGGCCAGCAGCGGCTCGGCCGGGCGCGGCGCCGGGACCGGGTCGTCTTTCACGTTCGCTCGTCCGTCACGTTCGCTCGTCATCTCACCGCAGCTTCGGGTCGAGGGCGTCGCGGACGGCGTCGCCGAGCAGCAGGAAGCTCAGCACCGTGGCCGACAGGAACGCCGCGGGGAAGATCAGCAGGTGCGGGCTGGTCATGAAGACGTCCTTGGCCTGGCCGAGCTGGAGCCCCCAGGAGACCTGCGGGTACTGGAGGCCGACGCCGAGAAAGTCCAGCGTCGCCTCCCCCACGATCACGTTGCCGACGTTGAGGGTGGCGACCACGATCACCGGGGCGATCGCGTTCGGCAGGACGTGCCTGGTCATGATCCGCCGGTCGGACGCGCCGAGCAGCCGCGCCGCCTGCACGTAGTCGGCGTCGCGGACGGAGATGACCTGCCCCCGCATGATCCGGATCATCGTCGTCCAGCCGAGCAGGATCAGCACCAGCGTCATCGCGGCGATGCCGTGCCCGGGGAAGGCGACGAGGATCACCGTGCCGCCCAGCACGAACGGCAGCCCGAAGAACACGTCGGTGACCCGGGCGATCAGGGCGTCCACGAACCCGCCGTAGTAGCCCCCGAGCATGCCGAACACCATCGCGATCAGCAGCGCGCACAGCGTGACCGCGACGCCGATCAGCAGGGTGGGCCGGGCGCCGTGCACGACGTGCGCGTAGTAGTCGCAGCCCGCCATGTCGGTGCCGAACCAGTGCTCGCCGGACGGGCCGAGCCTGGACAGGTTCGGGTCGCAGCCCTCGTTGGCCGCCGTCCGGGTGAACAGGCCCGGGAAGGCCGCCATGACCGACACCACGGCGAGGACCGACACCGATCCCCAGAAGATCCAGCGGCGCCGCAGGTCGCGCCAGGCGTCGCCCCACAGCGACGCCTCGCCGGCCTCGGCCGCCGCGCCGATCTCGCCGCCCGCGGCCGCGACGGCCCCGGCGGCCCGGGTGTCCGGTTCCCTCGTCGTCATCGTCGCCGGCCCCCTACTCGTACCTGATCCGCGGGTCGAGGACCCCGTACAGCAGGTCCACGATCAGGTTCACCAGGAGGAAGATCAGCACCAGGACCGTGACGGCGCCGACCACGACGGGCCCCTCCTTGAGCTGGATCGACTGGAACACCTGCTGGCCGACGCCGGGAAGGTTGAAGATCCCCTCGGTCACGATCGCGCCGCCCATCAGGTTGCCGAAGTCGACGCCGAGGTAGGTCACGACCGGGATCAGCGAGTTGCGCAGCGTGTGCCGCCCGATGACCCGCGCCTTCGACAGCCCCTTCGCCCTGGCCGTGCGGACGTAGTCGGCGCGCAGGTTCTCCGACAGGCTCGTCCGGGTCAGCCGCGCCACGTACGACAGGCCGAGCGATCCGAGGACGATGCCGGGCAGCAGGTAGCTCAGCGGCCACCCGTCGTCCGTCCCGGCCGTCGGGAAGATCTGCCAGTGCAGGCCGAACACGATCTGCGCGATGTAGCCGAGCACGAACACCGGCACCGCGATCACCAGCGTCGTCCCGCCGAGGACCAGGGTGTCGGCGAGCCTGCCGCGGCGCAGGCCCGCCCACACGCCGAGCGCGATGCCGATGACCAGCTCGAAGATCCAGGCGGTGAGCGCGAGCTGCGCGGTCACCGCCCAGCGTCCGGACAGCATCTCCGAGACGCTCTGGCCGGTGTAGTTCTCGCCCAGGTCGCCCTGGACGAGCCCCAGCATGTACTTCGCGTACTGCACGAGCAGCGGGTCGTTCAGGTTGTACCGGTCCCGGAGCTCCTGCAGGACGTTGTCCGGGACCGGCTTGTCACCGGCGAGCGCCTGGATCGGATCGCCCGGCAGCGCGAACACCATCGCGTAGATGAGCAGCGTGGTGCCGAAGAAGACCGGGACAGCCTGGAGGAGCCGCCGAACGACGAATCGCCACATCGCGGGCTACTTCACCGTCACTTCGTGGCCGAGCAGGCCGGTGGAGTACGGCGTGATGGTGACGTTCTCGACGTCGTCGGAGCGTCCGCCCTGGCGGGCCCACGTCCACAGCGGGATCATCGGCATCTCCCGGATGGCGATGTCCTCGGCCTGGTTGTAGAGCTTGACGGCCTCCTGCTGGTCGGCCGTCCGGTTCGCCTTGGCGATGAGGTCGTCGAACTCCTCGTTCTTCCAGCCCATCCGGTTGTCGCTGGAGTGCCACATGTTCTCCAGGTAGTTCTGCGCGCTCGGGTAGTCGGCCTCCCAGTTCTGCCGGTAGGGGCCCTTCTCCTCGCGCGCCCGCAGCATGGAGAAGTAGTCGGACGCGGGGACCTGCCGGAACTCGATGTCCTGGATGCCCAGGTTGTCGCGCAGCGAGTTCGCGACGATCCGCATCCACTGGGCGTAGGTGGGCTGAGCGTTGGAGAAGTACAGCTCCATCGTCCCCTCGAACCCGCCGGCCTTGTCGAACAACTGCTTGGCCTTGCCCGGGTCATAGGTGCACAGCTCGCCGCAGGCGTTGTCGCGGTGGCCCTCGATGATGGACGGGAGCAGCGAGTCCGCGGGGAAGTAGTCGCCGTTGTAGACCGCCTTGTTGATGCCCTCCCGGTCGATCACCATCGAGATGGCCCGGCGCAGGTCGGGGTCGGCGAACCGCTTGTCGAACAGCGGGAAGCCCAGGTAGTCGATCGTGCCCATCTCGCCCGTGATGAACCGGTCGCCCAGCACCTTCTCGGCCTCCGGAACCTTGCCGGACGGGATGGTCTGGAGGACGTCGATCCGGCCCGCCCGAAGGTCGGTGTAGGCCGTGTCGGCGCTGGAGTAGCTCTTCCAGGTCATGCCCTTGTTCTTCGGCTTGCGCGCCCCGGTGTAGCCGGGGAACGCGACGAGCTTGATCTGCTTGTTGCGCTCCCAGTCCCCGTCCATCATGTACGGGCCGTTGCCGATCGGGTGGTCGTCGAACGCCTTGGGATCCTTGAGCCCGGCCTTCGGCATCGGCGCGTAGGCCGGGTAGGTGAGCAGCTGCGGGAACTGGCTGAACGGGGCGTTCAGCGTGACCTTGAGCGTGTTCTGGCCGGTGACCTCGACGCCGGACAGCGTGTCGGCCTCCGGCTCGGCGTTCTCGTCCTCGGGGTTCATCGCCTCGTACCCCTCGATGTCGGAGAAGTAGTCGTTGGCGCTCATGCCGTTCGGCCCGTAGGCGGCGTGGTTCCAGGCGTCGGCGAAGCTCTGCGCGGTCACCGGCTCGCCGTTGTGGAACTTCTGCCCCGGCCTCACCTTGATCGTCCAGACCTCCTGGTCGCCGGAGTCGACCGACTCGGCGGCCAGCGGGACGGCCTTGCCGTTCTGGTCGAGCGTCATCAGGTTGTCGAACACCTCGCTGATGACGTCGAAGGAGTAGCTGCTCGTCGTGTTGGCGGGCATCAGGTGGTCGGGCTCGGGATGGCCCACGGTGAACGTGCCGTCACTCGCCCCCGCGCTGTCGCCGCCGCAGGCCGACAAGCCGAGCGACGCGGCCAGCGCCACCGCGGCGATCCCCGCGGCCTTCCCGCGGACACCCCTCCCGGCACCCCTCAGGCTTGTCATGGTCCTCCTCGACCCGGTCGCCGCTTCGCGCCGCGGGTGCTTGGCCACCCGCGGCACCTAGATTGCTCGCAGGGTCGTACTCGCGGTGACGGTTTGGATACGGCGCTCACCGAGTCGAAACCGGATCGAGACATCTTGATCGACGTTGACAGAGGTCAGAAAGGGAGGAAAATAAAGGTTTGTTACAGAAGGGGCTCTCGGTAGTGGGGATGCGCGACGACACCGCCGGCGGCGAGGCGGCGGAGATATGTGCCGACCTCATCCGCTTCGACACGACGAACCAGGGCGAGGGCGTGGCGCGCCTGGAGCGTCCGGCCGCCGAGCACGTCGCCGGGCTGCTGGACGAGGCGGGCGCCGAGCCGGAGATCGTCGAGTCCGCGCCCGGACGCGCCAGCGTCCTGGCCCGCCTCCCCGGCACCGACCCCGCGCACCCCGCGTTCCTGATCCACGGGCATCTGGACGTGGTGCCCGCCGACCCGTCCGAGTGGACCGTCCCGCCGTTCGCGGGCGAGGTGCGGGACGGGTGCGTGTGGGGGCGCGGCGCGGTCGACATGAAGGGCAGCGTGGCGATGACGCTCGCCACCGTCCGGCGGCGGCTGCGCGAGGGGCGGCGCACGCGCGGCGACCTCGTGCTGGCGTTCCTCGCCGACGAGGAGTGCACCGGCGACCTCGGTTCCCGGTACGTCGCGCGCGAGCACCGGGACTTCTTCGACGGCTGCACCGAGGCGATCAGCGAGTCCGGCGGCTTCAGCGTGGACGCGGGCGGCACGCGCGTCTACCCGATCGCGACCGGCGAGCGCGGCACGGCCTGGATGAGGCTGACGGCGCGCGGCGTCCCCGGGCACGGGTCCAAGCCCGCGCCCGCCAACGCCGTCGCCGAGATCGCGCACGCGGTGTCCCGGCTCGCCTCGCACGAGTGGCCGGTCCGGCTGACCCCGGGGGTCCGCGCCCTGCTGGACGGCCTCGCCGGGGCGCTCGGCACCGCGATCGACCACGACCGGCTCGACGAGGAGGCCGCCCGCCTCGGGGGCGTCGGCCGGCTGTTCGCCGGGACGATCCGCAACTCGGCCAACCCGACCCGGCTCGACGCCGGCTACAAGGTCAACGTCGTACCGGGCACGGCCACCGCGCAGGTCGACGGCCGCTACCTGCCCGGTACCGGCGAGGAGTTCTTCGCCACCATCGACCGGCTCCTCGGCCCGGAGGTCGCCCGCGAGTTCATCAACCACGAGGAGGCCCCGGCCGCCGACCCCGCGGGCCCCACGTTCGCGGCGCTCGCGGACGCGCTGCGCGCCGAGGACCCGGCCGCCCGGCCCGTCCCGTACGTGATGGCGGGCGGCACCGACGCGAAGTCGTTCGACCGGATCGGGATCACCAGTTTCGGCTTCGCGCCGCTGCTGCTCGGGCCGGACCTGGACTACCTCGGCATGTTCCACGGCGTGGACGAGCGGGTTCCCCTGGACGGCCTGGCCTTCGGAACCCGCGTCCTGGACCGCTTCCTCGACACCCGCTGAAAAG
>NZ_SMKH01000237.1 GCF_004348515.1 Actinomadura sp. KC345
GACGTGGCGGGCGGGCTGCTGCTGGCGCTCGGACTGGGGCTGCTGGTCGCCGGCGTCTACAACCCCGAGCCGCAGGAGTCGGCGCTGCCGTCGTGGGGCCCGCCCGTCCTGGCCGCGGGTGCGGTGGTCCTCGTGGTGTTCGTGCTCTGGGAGATCAAGGCGAGGACGAGGCTGTTCGACCTGTCGGGCGTGCGCCGCGGGCCTCTGCTGGCCACGCTGGGCGTGAGCCTGCTGTCCGGTGCGGCGCTGATGGTGACCCTCGTGGACGTGGTGCTGGTGGCGCAGACCGTCCTGGGCAAGGACACCACGGAGGGCGCCCTGCTGCTCACCAGGTTCCTCGTCGCGCTTCCGGTCGCGGCCGTGGCCGGGGGGATGATCGCCCGGCGGTTCGGCGAGCGGTGGCCGATGGCGGCGGGCATGGCGGTGTCGGCGGCGGGCTACCTCCTGATCGCGGCCTGGCCCGCGGACCTGGCGAACGCCTCGTACGGGCCGCTGCCGAGGATGGACACCGACCTCGTGATCACCGGGCTCGGCCTCGGGCTGGTGATCGCGCCGGTGTCGTCGGCGGTGCTGGGGTTCGTCCCGGCGGCGCGGCACGGCGTCGCCTCGGCCGCCGTCGTCGTGGCGCGGATGATGGGGATGCTCCTCGGGATCTCCGCGTTGTCGGCGTGGGGCTTCTACCGTTTCCACGCGCTGACCGCCGACCTGAAGCCGCCGCTGCCGTTCCTGATGTCGGAGGACGAGTTCGCGCGGCAGATGAAGATCTACAACGCGGCCGTGCAGGACGCGCTGCGCACCGAGTACCAGGAGATCTTCTGGATCACCGCCGGGATGTGCGTCCTCGGGGCGCTGCTCGCGCTCGCCGCCGGCGGCCGTGACGGCGGCCGGGACCGGGACGGGGAGCCCGGCGGTGACCGGAACCGGCCGACGACCCGGCATACCGGACGGGATTCCGGAAACGATTCGGCCACGGGCCACGTGCCCGCCGGCGGGCGCCGGAATATCCTGGGAGACGATGGCTGAAGGCATCTTGCCGGGAGGGCTCTCCGGGGAGGTGACACAGATGCGCAGGTCCGGCCCCGGCCGCGGATGCGGGCCGGTCACCAGGCTGCGGCGGCGGCTCGGTCTGGAACGCAACGAGCTCCGCCGCCGGGTGGACCGCGTCCAGCGGACGATCGCCCTCGGGCTGCTCGTGCTCCTGCTGGGCATCGCGCCGCCGCTGGCCGCCTGGGCGGCGTCCTGGTCCTACGACGCCGGGGTCCGCGCCGAGGAGGCCGAGCGGGCGGACCGCCGGCTGGTCGTCGCCACGGTCACCGCGACCGGCGCGAACGGCTCGTCCGGCGACCGCTACATTCACGAGACCGTCCGGGCCACCTGGCCCGTCGCGGGCGGCGAGCCGCGCGCCGGGACCCTGCCGAGCTGGAAGAACGCCAAGATCGGGGCGCAGCGGAGGATCTGGGTCGACCGCGAGGGCGACCCGACGGTCCGGCCCCGCCCGCACAGCCGCACGGTGACCGACGCCGCCTACGCGGGCGCCGCCGCCGTCCTCGGCTGCGGGCTGCCCCTCCTGCTGGTGTACGCGCTGGTCCGCCGCGGCTGCGACCGCCACCGCTACGACCTGTGGGAGGCCGACTGGGCCCGCATGGACGCCGACGCGAACCCCCGCTCCTGACCCGGCGGCGCCTACGGGGCGGTGAGCGCGCGGGCGGTCTGGACCAGGACGGCGTTGTCGGCGGCGGGGGCGCCGTCGGGGAGCGTGAGGGTGTCCTCCAGGCCGATGCGGACGTCCAGGTTCAGCCGCGCGGCGAGGCGCAGGACGGGCCATGTGCCGCCGTCCTCGCCGTGCAGGAGGATCGGGCGGCCGAGCCGCGTGCCGAGATCGTGCAGGAGCGCCTGGGCGGTGGCGGTCGCGGTCCGCGGGTCGCCGTCGGCGACCTCGGCGAGGATCCGCAGGACGTGATGGGCGTGCGGCCAGCGCAGGAAGCGGTCGGCGGCGTCGGTGCCCGAGAGGATGCCCGCCTCGACGGCGACGCCGCGCTCGAAGAGGGCCTCGGCGACCAGCTCGGCGCCCATCTCGTGGAAGTTCACCGACGCGTGGTCGGGCACGACCGTCCAGGAGCGGATCAGCGCGGCGCGCTCGCCCGGGTCGGGCGCCGTCCACGCGCCGGTGGTGACGCCCACGCCGATCGACGGGGTGGACGCGCGGACGGCGGCGACGGTCGCGGCGACGTGGAAGGAGTCCAGGGTGTCGGCGCCGGCGTCGTCCCTCGGGTGGACGTGCGCGTCCTGCGCGCCGACGTCGGTGGCGGCGCGGACCGCAGAGGCGATCTCCTCGGGTGAGACCGGAACGCCCTCGGCCCGGCTTCCGTTCGGGCAGACCTGGAGCATGCTCCGATCATCTCAGTGCGGGTCACGGCGTGATGACGCAGGGTCCGCCCCCGCACACGTCCCGTACGGTACCGGTCTTGAGGAAGACCGCCTTCTGCCTGCGGGCGTCGGCGTCGTTGCGTGGATCCGAGTGCGGGTCCCGGCCCTCGGTCGGCGGCGTGTTGGTCAGCGGCGGGTGCGGGGAGCCGCTGTCCCAGACGACCATCGCCGACCCCTCGTGGGAGGAGCCGAACGTGGGGATGCCCCAGTACGGGACCTTGTCGGGTTTGCGGCCCGGCCTGACGGCCGGAGCGTGCAGGCGGGCGCCGATCGTGCGGGCCTGCACCTCGGCGGCCACCGGCGCGACCTGGTGGTCGCCGAACGCGACGTGCATCAGGACGCGGTGCTCCGGCGTGCCCGGGAGCGGATCGTCCGTCATGTGCCAGGCGTAGCCGTTGGCCTCGCCGCGGTCCCAGAGCATCTGGATCAGCGCGATGCCGATCTGCTGGTCGAGCTTGTCCGGGTAGAACAGGTCGAGGACCTGCCCGTATTGGGGGAAGTCGGAGCTGCGGTTGAGCAGCGTGCTGTAGTTCATCGCCGGGACGCCGAGGACGGCGCGGCGGATGTCGGGGGACACGGCGGTGAGCGCGCCGCCCATGATGCCGCCCTGGCTGTTGCCGTCGAAGGTCAGCTCGGCGCGGGTGTCGATCAGGGACGCGCCCGAGTCGTCCTGGAAGGCCTGGTGACCGGCGAAGCCGCGGGTCATGGCGCGGCCGAGGAAGATGAAGTTCAGCAGGCCCTGCTGCGTGCGGTCCGCGACCGTCCGGAAGCGGGTGAGGTCGGCGAGCGCCGACACGACGTTCGGGACGTCCTCCTCCGACATGCCGATCCACCTGGTGGCGCAGAAGACGAAGCCGTGCTCGTCGGCCATGGCCTTGACGTTGCCGGCGTCGACCTCGTCCTCGCCGCCGAGCAGGCCGTGCCCGTAGAGCGCGGGGCGGGCCGGTTCCCTGAACGCCGATCTCGGGATCTCGCACTGGAACGGGACGGCCTGGGAGTTGCCCGGCAGCCGCGCCGGCTTCCCGTCCCGGCCGCGGTGCAGCGCCGATCCGGGCAGCCCGCCGTACTGGTCGAGGTAGCTCGGCGCCCACACGATCCCCTTGACCTCGCGGGCGATCCGGTCGTCGACGTCGTCGGTCACCTGCGTCACGAAGAACGACGGCGAGCGGCCGCCGAGCCTCCGGAGCGCCTCGTCGCGCATGTGGAGCACGGGCCCGGCGAGGCTCCGGCGGCTCGCGACCGTGAAGTCCCAGGCGAGGTAGAGGCCGTCGCGTCCCACCCCGTGGCGATCGAGGGCCGCGAGCACCTTCCGGGTGTCCCGCTGCCGCCGGTGGAGCGGGTCACCGGACGGCAGGGCCGGTCCGAGGATCCTGCCGAACGCGTCGTTCGGCAGGATCAGGTTCCCGGATCCGTCCCGCAGACGGCGCAGCGCGACGGCGTAGTGACGTCCCTCGCGGAGGTTCCTCGCGGGGCGGACGATCAGCGCCTCGCGGTCGGCGGGCGCGTTCGCGTCCAGTTCCGCCCAGTACGGGATGCGCTCTCCGGTCCGGGTGTCCACGATGACGATCGGGGCGTCGTCGCGGAGCGAGGAGCCGATGTCGGTGACCGGCGCCGCGCCGGTGCGGGTCAGGTCGATCCCGGGGACGCGGCTGAGCAGCATCGATCCGGGGGAGAAGCCGTCGGCGCGGTTCCACTCGTCCGGCCGTACCGGGAGGCCGGCGGCGTTCGTGAGCGTCGTGCGCAGGTGGACGCGGCGGCCCGTCGGCGTGCCGGGGTCGCGCACCGTGTACCAGTCGTTCGGGAACGGCAGCAGGCAGGCGGCCGGGTCGATGGGGTCGCAGCCCGGCCCGGCGCCGGCCGCGGCGGACGTCACCGCGGGCGGGACGGCGAGCAGCGCGAGCGACGCGACGAGCGCCGTGAAGGCCGAGGGGATGCGCTGGGGGAGACGCATCGTCCACCTCCGGAAGATCGGCGGCGTTCAACCGATCTTGAGCTCAGCGGCCGCCGAGGTCAATGGCCGTCCGGAGGCGGCCAGGACGTTTGGCGGCCGCGGTCGGCCCGTGGGACCGCAGGACGACCGGGGCTCGGAGGACGTCCTCGATCGTCTCCGCCGCGCGGCCGAGCGGCGCGTAGACGGGACGCGCCCTGAGCAGGCGGCGGGTGAGGGCGGCCTGGCGGTCCAGGTCGGGCGGTCCCGTCTCCAGGCGCCCGACCCGTTCGCCGTCCATCTCGTAGGCCAGGCAGACGCGCAGGTCTGGACGTGCCCCCGCTACGTCCAGATGTGTGACCGCCAGGCCGTCCACGCCGCCCGACACGTCCAGCGCGTAGCGGAGCGCGACGGCGTCGAGGTGGCCGACGCGGAACGCGCCCTGCCAGCGGCCGGTGCCGTTGTGCCGGTCGGGCAGGTCCGCCGTGAGCGCCGGGTCCTCGGTGACGAACGGGCCGGGGCCGTGGCGGGTCGCGTACGCGCGCAGCACCCCGAGCCGCGCCGCGGACTCGCCCGCCTCGGCAAGCAGCGTCTCGGCGTTGACGAACGTGGTCGTCGACCAGGTCGTGTACGGGTGGAAGCCGTGCCACTCGTCCAGAAGGACGCCCTGGGCGCCTTCGAACACGACGTTCCCGGTCCGGAGGAGCCCGTGCAGGTGGCTGCTGCTCACGATCTCGACCCGCTCGGCGAACGCGGTGAAGGCGTCGGCGCAGGCGCCGACGTCCGGGACTTCCCCGCCGGAAGGAAAGGTGTCCTGGTACCAGTCGCGCAGCGCCGTGAGCCGGCGCCGCAGCCGCGCGGGCGACAGGCAGTCGCCCACGCGCGGCGCCTCGTCGTGCGCCAGGGCGTACGACGCCGTCTCGCCGATGCCCATCCCGCACGACCCGTGCCGGGCCGCGCCGCGCGCCGACTCCCGCGCGCGGTTGGCGGCCCGGTGGTACGGCGTCGTCAGCAGCGCGTCCCGGTCGACGGTCAGGCGGTCGAGCGCGTCGTGCACGCCCAGCGCCCGCAGATGGTCGGCCTCGGCGGCGAGGGCCAGGGGATCGACGAGCATGGACCTCGACAGGTGCGTGCGGACGCCGGGCGTGAACGTCCCCGAGCCGAACTGCGCGAACGTGTGGTGCCGCCCGTCCGCCGCGACGACGTTGTGCGCGGCCTGCGCGCCGCCGTTGAACCGGACCACCGCGGCCACCGGGCTCGTGGTACCGGACGCCGCGGAGCACAGGTGGTCGACGACCGTGCCCTTGCCCGCGTCCCCGAAGCCGAGGTCGACGACGATCACGTGTCCCATGGGCTCAGAGACGGGTCGTCGCGGACGACCCGGCGGCGTCCAGGCCGGGAGGCGCGGACGACACCGCGACCGGCGCGCGGGACCCGTCCAGCCGGGCGAGGGCCCGCGACACCGACGCGCCCGCCCCCGAGCCCGCCTCGGCCAGGTGCTCCAGGCCCTCGTCGAGGTCGATGGCGTCCTCGGCGAGCCCGATGGTCAGCGCGATCGTCTCGCAGACCGCGTCGAGATCGTCCAGGTAGAGGACGTTCTGGCCGAGGAGCCCCCGCCAGAAGTCCGCCAGCTCGCGGCTGCCGGAGTGGTAGGCGCCCTCCGGGATGATGAAGTACACCTCGTACATGCGCTGCAGCTCGCGGACGATCTCGGCGGCCGGGACGTCCTCGTCGAGCTCGTCCCCGATGACCTTGGCGACCTCGCGCCGCTTGGTCTTCGGGTAGGCCAGCTCGTCACCGATCATGAACAGGTAGCCGCGCCTGCCCCGCTTCTCGAAGCAGTCGATCGCGGTGTGCCGGGCCATGAAGTACATGGCCAGCTCGTAGGACTCGCGCATCTGGCCTCCGCCCCCGCCTTCGAGGAGGATCTTGCCGAGGTCGTCGTCCATCCGGTTGTCGGCCTCGAACTGGCCGACCTGCAGCGGCGCCCGGTCGCAGGTCGCGTCGCCGACCGCGCCGAACATGATGTGGGGGTGCTCCACGTAGCCCTTGCGCAGCAGCAGGCCGAGCAGGTCGGGGAGCTTGGTCTGCAGCGTCCGCGGCACGTGCCCCATCGAGCCGGTCACGTCGAACAGGACGCCGATCGCGAGCGATTCGGGGTGGTCGTCGGAGTCCCGGCTCTCCCGGACGGTCACGCCGCGCGGGTCGAGGTCGGAGTGGACGGTGGTGGCGCCGCCGTCGGAGTAGGCGAACGCGCTGACGCCGTTGGCCGCCTGGTAGCTCGCCCTGGCGGCGTAGACGTCGGTGGACCAGTTTCCGCTTCCCATGGATCTTCTCCTTCAACGGTGGTCGGGCAGGTGGAACGGGCGGAAGCGCCGCCGGCCGTAGAGCTTCTCCAGCAGCTCGTCCAGGTCGGCCAGCAGGCGCCAGGCGTCGGAGGGACGCCGGTTCTGCGCGGGCAGCGTGCAGCCGCGCGCGAACGTGCGCATCGCCTTGGGCGCCTTGTCGCCCATGAGGTCGGTCATGCAGCGGGTGGCCATGAAGATGTCGGTCGCAGGGCTCGCGGGCCGCCGCCCCGGCACCTCGGGCGGGTACCGGTCCGCGTGGCGTGCGACCATCGCCGGCACACGGCCGGACGAGTCGACGTGCGCGTAGCAGCCGGGGACGGAGTAGCACCAGTCGACCAGGACCAGGCCGTGCTTCTCCGGGTGGATCATCACGTGCTCGGGAAGGATTGCGCCGTGCAGGACGCCCGCGCGGTGCGCGAAGCCCAGGCCGACCAGGAGCCGCCGCCACATCCACGCCACGTCGCGGGGGTCGACACCGTCCGGGAACGCCTTCGCCACCGTGGCCAAGGTGCGGAACCCGTCCAGCGCGGCGATCGCGTTGACCTGCCGCTGCGCACCCGTCCCGGCGTCCCGGTGCCGGAACGACTCGACCAGCCGCGGGACGTACGGCAGGAACTTCCGGTCGCCGTCCCTGGGGAGCTGGCGGAGCGCCACCGCCTCGCGTTCGAGCAGGTCGCCGTCGTGGGGGTCGCGCGGCATCTTCAGCACGACGTCACGCCCGCCGTCCCCCCGGCTCGCCCTGTACAGCTCGGCGAGGTCGCCGCCGATCGCGTCGCCGCCGAGCCGGTACGCGTGGCGGCGCGTCGTGATCAGGGCGGCGTCGTCCCGGTTGTAGGTGCGCCAGAGCTCGTTCAGCCTGATGAACGCGTCGCGGGTGCGCCCGCCGGTGGCGTCCGGGTGCAGGACCCGGGCCAGCCGCCGGTACCGCCGAGCCGCCCCGGCCTCGTCGTCGCCGAACAGGTCCGCGGGGACGCGCGCCCGGTCGAGCCGCGCCAGTGCCTCGCGCAGTCCGTCACCGCTCGGCTCTGCCTCTTGTGGGGGGCCGACCCCCACCCCCCGGTTCGCTTCGCTCATCTGATCTCCTCCTCCCTGCCGGGCCGCAGCAGCGCGGGATGCAGGAGGCGGGCGTCGCCGGCCCGGTAGAGCTTGGGGCGGGGGCCGCCGCGCCGGCCGCCGCGGTCGGACGTGGCGCCCGTGCTCTCCACGAACCCGGGGACCGACAGCACCTTCCGGTGGAAGTTGCCGGCGTGCAGTTCCTCGCCCCACACCGCCTCGTAGACCGCGCGCAGTTCGGGGATGGTGAACTCGCCTCCGCAGAAGGCCGTGGCGAGCGGGGTGTACTCCAGCTTTCCGCGCGCCCGCTCCAGGCCGTCCGACAGGATCCGCGCGTGGTCGAACGCCAGGCGGCGGGTGGTGCCCGGACGCTGGTCGCCGGACTCGGCCAGGCCGAGCGCGCCCACCGGGACCCACGCCGCGTCGGCGGCGTCGCCACCGGCCTCGGGGTCGGGCAGCTCCGGCGCGAACGCCAGGTGGGCGACGGAGATGACGCGCATGCGCGGGTCGCGGCCGGGGGAGCCGTAGGTCCCGAGCTGCTCCAGATGGACGCGGCCGAGGACGCCGCCCTTGGCGCTGAGCCCGGTCTCCTCGGCCAGCTCCCGGACGGCCGCGTCGGGCAGGTCCTCGGCGTCGGTGCCCTGAAGCGGCCCGCCCGCCTGGACGAATCCGCCGGGCAGCGCCCACATTCCCGCGTAGGGGGCGCCTCCGCGCCGCACCAGCAGCACGTGGAGCGCGCCGTCGCGGATGGTGAGGGCCACGACGTCGACGGTCACGGCGACCGGGTCGTAGTCGCGCGGGTCGTAGTTCGCGAGGAACTCGGTCTCGTCGCGCTTCGGGTCCGGGGTCATCCGCGCCGCTCCTGTAGATCTCATGCTGAGTAAGTCTCAGGGTGAGTTTGTCTCGATATGAGGTTAACTTAACCCGGGGCGGCGGCCGTTGTCCAGACCCGTTTCCGGACACGAGCGAGGGCGCCGCCCCGGGAGGGGAGCGGCGCCCTTGGGAAGACGGGCCTCAGCGGCGGTGGCGCCCGCCCGGTGGCGGTTCCTGGTGCTCCCCGCCCTGGGGGCGCCGCCCCTCGTGCGGCTCCGGGCCGTAGGGCTCCGGGTCGTACGCGTCCGAACCGTGAGGAGGTGTGCCGTAGGGGCCGTACGGGTCGCCGGCGGGGGCGGGCTCGGCGGCGAACTGCCCGCCCGGCTGCCGCCCGGCCGAGTACCGGCCCGTCGGATACGGGCTCTCCGGGTTCACCGGCCCGGGACGCGCGTCGACCGTCCAGGGGCCCGTCCCGTACGGCCCGGGAGGAGGCGGGCCGCCGGGGGGACCGCCCCCCGGCGGCGGGGCGGTCAGCCGCGCCGCGACCGGCCGCTCGGGCGGCGGCTCGTCCAGCAGCGCCTTCATCTGGCTCTTGCGGCGCCCGTAGACCAGGTAGAGCAGCAGGCCGGCGACCATCCAGATCGCGAAGTAGCCCCACGTCTGGACCTTGAGGTTCACCATCAGCCAGCCGACCGCGAACATCGTCAGCATGGCGGTGAGCGGCGCCGCGGGCACCCGGAACGGCCGGTGCAGGTCGGGCTGGGACTGGCGCATCACCAGCACGGCGGCCGGGACGAACAGGAACGTGAACAGCGTCCCCATCACCACGAGCTGCTCCAGCGTGAGCACGTCGATCGTCTGCGACGTCACGACCGCCGCGCCGCCCGCCAGCAGCGTGGCGCGGGACGGCACCCGGTAGCGGCTCATGGACGCCAGCGGGCGCGGCAGCAGCCCGTCGCGCGACATCGAGAAGATCACCCGGGTCAGGCTGATCAGCACGACCAGGATGACGGTCGTCAGGGCGAGCACCACGCCCACGTCGACGACCTTGCCCATCGCGCCCGCGCCGACCGAGTCGAACGCCGCGGCGATCAGCAGCTTGTCCGGATCGAGGCCGGCGAACCCGTCCATGCCGACCATGCCGACCAGCGCGACCGCCACGGCCGCGTACAGCACGACGGCGGTGAGCAGGGCGGTGAGGATGCCCCGCGGCACCTTGCGGGGCGCGTCCTCGGTCTCCTCGGAGGCGGTCGCGATGAGGTCGAACCCGATGTAGGCGAAGGCGATGGCGGGCGCGGCAGCGATCAGGCCCCAGACCCCGAACACCTCGGGGGTGCCGCCGCCGGCCAGGCCGAGCAGGGCGTCCAGCACCGTGTGGTCGCCCTCGGGCGCCGGCCGCGCCGGCGGCAGGAACGGGGTGAGGTTGCCGGGGCTGAAGAACCTCAGCCCGGTGGCGATGACCAGCCCGATCACGATGACCTTGGCCATCACCATGAACCACAGCGTCTTCAGGCTCATCCTGCTGCCGGTGGCCAGCATCAGCACGACGAGCAGCAGGATGAGGAGGGCGAAGAGGTCGGGGCCCTTCTGCTGCCCGACCAGGTCGCCGAGCCACCCCGGGATCGGCACGCTGAAGCCGTTCAGCGCCTGCGTCGCGTACAGCGACCAGACCCGGGCCAGCACCGACGCCGCCAGCAGCAGCTCCAGCACCAGCGCCCAGCCGACGATCCACGCCCACACCTCGCCGAACGCGACATAGCTGAACGAGTAGGAGCTGCCCGCCACCGGGATGATCGAGGAGAGCTCGGCGTAGGCGAGCGCGACCAGCAGGCACACGCCCCCGGCGATCAGGAAGGAGACGAGCACGCCGGGACCGGCGGTCGCGGCCGCCTGCTCACCGGCGATCTTGAATATGCCGGAGCCGATCATCACGCCGAGGCCGAGCACGACGAGGTCCCGGGTGCGGTAGACCACGCGGAGCCGGTGCCTGCCGCCGTAGAGCCTTCCGGTCGCCCGCTCCACCGGCAGGCGCCGGAACATGTTGTTGCGCATGCGCATGTCCCACGTCACTGGTCATCTCCCCCCGGACATGGGCCGGGGGCGCCGAACCCGCGCCGCTGATCGCGAGATGGTTTGCCGAAGTCCCCAAGAATTCACCAGGTGGCACCATAATCGCAACGTTCCGGCGTGGATCGGTGGCCCCGATCTGTTGGCGGAAAGTGGCGAACCTCCTGGTGGCGGCCCGGTGGCGACGTGGAGCAGTGCTTTACTCACGCTGGGCGCACGCCGATTCGGTCTCCGAAAGGGAACGCTCCCGCCGAATGCCCCGGGTTTTTAATACAGAAAGCGCTTTACGATCTTTGTTGCTGGCGTCGGACGAAGATCGGTGACACCGTGGGGACGCCGCGTTCTTCAGGAGGTCCGGTGTCCCGCTCCCCATCACCACGCCGCACGGCGGTCGTGGCGCTCGCCACCGCCGCGTCCCTGACCGTCCCCGCCGTCCCCGCCGCCGCCGCGCCCGCCGCCGGGGACGGGCGCCCGCCGGGCAGGCAGCCGGTCGCGACCGGCTACGGCGGCGCGGTCTCGACGGTCGACCCGTACGCCAGCCGGACCGCCCTGGAGGTGCTCCGGCGCGGCGGCAACGCGATGGACGCGGCCGTCGCGGCCGGGGCCACCCTCGGCGTCACCGAGCCCTACGTGGCGGCGATCGGCGGCGGGGGCTACCTCACCTACTACGACGCGAAGACGCGCCGCGTGCACGCGCTCGACGGCCGTGAGACCGCGCCGGAGCGTATGGGGGAGGACGCCTTCATCGACCCCGCCACCGGGGAGCCGCTCCCGTTCGACCAGGCCGTCACCAGCGGGCTCGGCGTCGGCGTGCCCGGCACGCTCGCGCAGTGGGACCTCGCCCTGCGCCGGTTCGGCACCCGCGACCTCGGCCGCCTGCTGCGCCCGGCGATCGGGGTCGCCGACCGGGGGTTCGTGGTGGACCAGGAGTTCCACGACCAGACGGCGGTGAACGCCGAGCGCTTCCGCGACATCGTCCCCACCCGCGAGCTGTTCCTGCCGGGCGGGCGGGTCCCCGCCGTCGGCTCCGTCTTCCGCAACCCCGACCTCGCCCGCACCTACCGCGAGCTGGCCAGGCGCGGCACGGACTGGTTCTACGAGGGGCGGCTCGGCCGGGAGATCGCGCGGACCGTCGCCGACCCGCCGGTGGATCCGGACGCGACCCGCGACGTCCGTCCCGGCCTGATGGAGCCGGGCGACCTGGACGCCTACCGCGCCCTGGTGCGCAAGCCCACGCGTGTCTCCTACCGGGGGACGGACGTGTACGGCATGCCGCCGTCCTCGTCCGGCGGCACGACGGTGGGGGAGGCGCTCAACATTCTGGGCAACTTCCGGCTCGACCGGCGCGACCCGGCCACGGCCCTGCACTACTTCCTGGAGGCGTCCAAGCTCGCCTACGCCGACCGGGGCCGCTACCTGGGCGACGCCGACAAGGTGGACGTCCCCGTCGCCGAACTGCTGTCGCCCGGGTTCGCCCGCGAGCGCGCCTGCCTGATCAAGCCGGACCGGGCCGCCGCCGCGCCCGTCCCCGCCGGCTCGCCCGACGGCGACTACGGCGGGTGCCCCCCGCCCGGGACCCGGACCGGGCTGTTGGCGCCCGAGGGCCCGCAGACCACCCATCTCGTCGTCGCGGACAAATGGGGCAACGTCGTCTCCTACACGCTCTCGATCGAGCAGTTCGGCGGCAGCGGCATCACCGTCCCCGGACGCGGCTTCCTGCTCAACAACCAGCTGACCGACTTTTCGTTCGAGCCGCCGGAGCCGGGGCAGGCGCCCGACCCGAACCTCCCGGGCCCGCACAAGCGCCCGCGCAGCAGCATGTCCCCGACGCTCGTGCTCCAGGACGGGAGCCCGAAACTGGCCCTCGGAACGCCCGGCGGATCGACCATCATCACGACCGTCCTGCAGATCCTGATGAACCGCATCGACCTCGGCATGGACCTGCCGGCCGCGCTCAACGCCCCGCGCGCGACGCAGCGCAACACCCCGCAGGTGTTCGCCGAGCGGCCCTTCATCGGCGCCCACGGCCGGGACCTGGCCGCGCGGGGGCACCGGCTGGAGGTCTTCCCCGGCCCGCCGGAAGGCGTGATCGGCGCCGCGACGGGCCTGGAGATCCTGCGGCCCGGGCTCGTGCAGGCGGTGGCGGAGCCGGTGCGGCGGGGCGGCGGCAGCGCGCTTGTCGTCCGTCCGGCCAGGCGATGACCATGGACGGCCCGGTGCCTCGTGGGGGGACGACCCCCCACACCCCCCCGGAACAGCCCGGTTCCCTGTGGGGCTGTCTCTTATAACACATCTTACGCTGCCGACGAACC
>NZ_SMKH01000238.1 GCF_004348515.1 Actinomadura sp. KC345
CACAGACTCCTCCCGATATCGCGCCATATGCCGCGCGAAAAGCTCCTCCCCCGCCTTCCGCCGCACGTTGTAGGCGACGTCGAGCTCCTCGTCGCTCAGTCCGCGCCCAGGCCATTCGTCCACCGGCCCCACCTTCCGCCTCCCTTGCGATCGAACAGCGTCGAACGTGTCCCCGGTGGTCAGGGGGTCTCGCTGCGGGGGGCGCCTGGGGAATCCGCGGGGAACTCCTCGGTGCCCAGGACTCGCAGGAGGTCCAGGCGTTCGCGGGCCTCGTCGTCCGCCGGGGTGAGGACGAGGAGCTGCTGGCCCTGGTCGGGGGTCACGAGGGTTTCGCAGTCCATCAGGAGGGCGCCCACCCGGCGGTGCACCAGGGTCTTGCGGTCGGCGCGGCGGACGGCCACCTCGTGCTCGGCCCAGCGGCGGCGGAATTCGGGGCTCGCGGCCCGCAGGCGCTCGACGAGCCCCGTCACCACCGGGTCGCCGGGGCGGCGGCCGTAGGCGGCGCGCAGGTCGGCCACGAACTGGCGGCCGTGGTGCTCCTGCTCCTCGGACGGATGGACGTCGCGGGCGTCCGGCTCGGTGAACCACCGGTACACGAGGTAGCGGCGGTCTCCGGTGAAGCCGGTGTGGTCGCCCATCAGCAGGAGGGCGGCCCGGTTCTGCGCGAGGACCTCGCCCAGGTCGGACAGCACCACGGCAGGGGTGTCGCCGAGCAGGTCGAGCATGCGAATCAGGCCGGCGCGGGCCAGGCGGGCCACCCCCTCGGCGGGCGGGGGCCGGTGCCCGGCCAGGTGGAACAGGTGGTCGCGTTCGTCGTCGGACAGGCGCAGCGCCCTGGCCAGCGCACCGAGGAGCTGGGTCGAGGGCTGGCTGCTGCGGGCCTGCTCGAGGCGGACGACATAGTCCACCGACATGCCGGCGAGCATCGCCACCTCCTCACGGCGCAGCCCCGCGGTGCGGCGGCGGGGGCCGTCGGCGAGGCCCACCTCGGCGGGGCGGATCGCCTCGCGGCGGCGGCGCAGGAAGTCGGCGAGCTCGTCACGTCGCATGACTCCATCCTGCCTCGCGGCGGACATGCTCATCCAGGGAGGGGCTCTCCCACGATGAACGCTCCGCTTTCGGGCGTCTCCGTCCGGGCCCATGGTGGGAGGCGACTTCGGAAAGAGGGAGAACCTGATGCAGACACGAATCCTGGGGAAGACCGGGCCGGCCGTTTCCGCGCTGGGGCTGGGTGCGATGGGCATGTCGGACGCCTACGGCCCGACCGACCGCGCGGAGAGCATCGCCACCGTGCACGCCGCGCTGGACGCCGGCGTCACGCTGATCGACACCGGCGACTTCTACGGCATGGGCCACAACGAGCTGCTGCTCGCCGAGGCGCTGCGCGGCCGGGACCGCGACGGTTACCGGCTGAGCGTCAAGTTCGGCATGATGCGGGGGCCCGGCCCCGGCATGGGCGGGCACGACGCCCGCCCCGAGGCGGTGAAGAACTTCCTCGCGTACTCGCTGACCCGGCTGGGCGTCGACCACATCGACATCTACCGCCCCGCCCGGCTCGACCCGGCGGTGCCGATCGAGGAGACGGTCGGCGCGATCAAGGAGATGGTCGACGCCGGTCACGTGCGGCACATCGGCCTCTCGGAGGTCGACGCCGAGACGGTCCGCCGGGCGCACGCCGTGCACCCGATCGCCGACCTGCAGATCGAGTACGGGCTGATCTCCCGCGCGGTGGAGGAGGACATCCTGCCGACGCTGCGGGAGCTCGGCATCGGCATGACCGCGTACGGCGTCCTGAGCCGCGGCCTCATCTCCGGGCACTGGACCGCTGGCAGGAACACCGGACCGGGCGACGGCCGCAGTCTCATGATGCCGCGGTTCTCCAGCCAGAACGTGGAACACAACCTCGCCCTCGTCGACGCTCTGCGCCGCGTCGCCGAGGCCAAGGGGTGCACGGTCGCGCAGCTGGCCATCGCCTGGGTGGCCGCGCAGGGCGCGGACATCGTGCCCCTGGTCGGCGCCCGCACCCGCGAGCGGCTGGACGAGGCACTGCCCGCGATCGGGCTGGACCTCACCGCGGACGACCTCGCCGAGATCGAGAAGGCCGTGCCGCCGGGTTCGGCGCGCGGCGACCGGTACCCGTCGGCGTTCATGGCCGACCTCGGCGCGGGCAACTGAGCCCGCCGGCCCGCACTGGCCACGTCACTCACGGCGCGCTCCAGTGCGGGGTGTCCGAGTCGTGGACGGCGCCGGCGGCCGTGAAGATCAGGTAGCGGTCGAAGTCGGCGGCGAACCAGCGGTCGTGCGTGACGGCCAGGACGGTTCCCGAGTAGGAGGCCAGGCCTTCCTGGAGGGCTTCGGCGCTGGCCAGGTCGAGGTTGTCGGTGGGCTCGTCCAGGAGGAGCAGGGTCGCGCCCGACAGTTCCAGCAGGAGGATCTGCAGGCGTGCCTGCTGGCCTCCGGAGAGGGTCTCGAAGGGGCGGGAGCCGGCGGGGGCCAGCTCGTAGCGGGCGAGGGCGGCCATGGCGTCGTTGCGGGTCAGCGCGTTGTCCGACATGACGATCTCCGCGGGCGTGCGGCCCTGCAGGTCCGGACGGGCGTGGGTCTGGACGAAGTGGCCGGGGACGACCCTGGCGCCGAGGCGGAACGCGCCGCCGTGCGGGACCTCGTCGCCGGCCAGCAGGCGCAAGAACGTCGATTTGCCGGAGCCGTTGGAGCCCAGGACCGCGACGCGTTCGCCGTACCAGACCTCGGTGTCGAACGGGTCGGTCATGCCGGTCAGTTCGAGGGACTCGCAGAGGAGGGCGCGCTTGCCGGTGCGGCCGCCGCGCAGGCGCATGCGCACGTTCTGCTCCTTCGGGGCGCTCTGGGGCGGCCCTGCTTCCTCGAAGCGCCGCAGGCGGGTGCGGGCGGCCTGGTAGGAGGAGGCGACAGCGTCGTTGTTGGCCGCGCGCTGTCGGAGTGTGTGGACCAGCTGCTTGAGCCGCTTCTGCTCCTCGTCCCAGCGGCGGCGCAGTTCGTGGAGGCGGTCGGTGCGATCGCGGCGGGCCTGCGCGTAGCCCGCGAACCCGCCGCCGTGGACCCAGACGTCCCGCGACTCCACCGTGACGATGCGGTCGGCCGCGTCGGCGAGCAACCGCCGGTCATGGGAGACCAGCAGGACGGTCTTGCTCGTCGCACGGAGCTTCGCGGCCAGCCACTCCTTGGCGGGGACGTCCAGGTAGTTGTCGGGTTCGTCGAGCAGGAGGACCTCGTCGGGGCCGCGCAGCAGGGCCTCCAGGACGAGGCGCTTCTGTTCGCCGCCCGAGAGGGTGGCAACGCCGCGGACCTTCACCTCGTCGAAGGGCAGGCCCAGCGCCGCGGTCGTACAGGTGTCCCAGACGACCTCGATGTCGTAGCCGCCCGCGTCGGTGTAGTCGGTGATGGCTTGTGCGTAGGCGATCTGGCTCTGTTCGCCGTCGTCCAAGGCCCGCTCGGCGCGCACCAGCCGCTCCGCCGCGGCCTGGACGCTCCCGGGCGCCACCGACAGCAGGAGGTCGTGGACGGTCCGCCCGTCGCGGAGGCCGCCGATGAACTGGCGCATGACGCCGACACCGCCGGAGCCCGTCACGGCACCCGACAAGGGCTGGACATCTCCCGCGATCAGGCGCAGCAGCGTCGTCTTGCCGGCGCCGTTAGGGCCGACGAGCGCCGCGGTCACCCCGTCTCCGACGCGGAACGACACGTCGTCCAGGAGGAGCCGGCCGTCGGGGAGCGCGTAGGTCAGCCGGCTCACCTCGATATGCCCCATGACGCCCTCTCGTACGTTGTTCGAGTGACCGGATCAATGGTCTAGTACTCGTCCAATGTACTAGCGTGAGGCGCATGAGTGAGAGCGTGTGGCTGCGTCAGGGCCGCCCCCGGCGCGAGGGGCCGCCCCTGACGCGGGAGCGGATCGTCACGGAGGCCGTGGCGTTGCTGGACGAGGAGGGCGCCGGGCGCCTGACGATGCGCCGGCTCGCCGAGCGGCTCGACACGGGGTCCACGACCCTGTACTGGCACGTCAAGACGAAGGACGACGTGCTCGAACTGGCGCTTGACGCGATCTTCGGAGACGTCCCGATTCCCGAGAGCGGAACGGAGTGGCGCACCGGCGTGATCACGCTCATGTCGGGATGGCGGGCCGCGATGCTCGACCATCCCTGGTCGGCGGCGGTGCTCGGCGGGCGGCCGCTCCTCGGTCCCAACGTCCTGGCCCGCACCGACTTCCTGTACGGAGCCCTGGCCACGACGGGGCTGACCGGCCCGCACCTGGCCGGCGCCGCCTACGCGATCGCGAACTACGTCATCGGCTCGGCGCTCATGGAGGTCGGGGCCCGGCGCGACGAGGGGGCCGAGACGGAGAACGCCGCTGGGGAGCACCTCGTCCGCAACCGCGACCGGTATCCGCATCTCGCCGCGCACGGCCATCTGCGCGGCGGCGAGTGGGACGCCGCGTTCGTCCAGGGACTGGAGTACGTCCTGGACGGGGCGGCCCGCCGGCCCTGATCCGCGAGCCGGCGGGCGGGGCCGGTTTCCGGGTCAGCTCCCCTTGAGTTCGGTGACCTTCAGGCCGGGGGCCTTTTCGATCTCCTGTGAGCAGAAGCGTTCGGTGACCCAGCGTTTCTCAGAGAAGAGGCGGGTCTGATCGGCGTAGTGGGGGGAGGTCGGGTCGGAGGACTGCGAGTACGCCATCAGGGTCCGGGTGTCGGGGCAGCGGTCGCCGTCGAAGGAGACGACCTGGACGTAGCTGGAGCCCGTCCTCACCTCCGTGTAGCCCTTGCCGGGCGTCCACGTGGCCTCGATCTTGTTGAGGATGCCCTGGGACTCCGTGCCGCCTCCGATCGGGATCTTCTGGCCGTTGCGGGTGACGTACTGGTGGTCGCCGAGAGGCGCGTCCAGCGGGATGCCCGACTCGCGCAGCTCCTTGACGGCGTCGATCAGGGCCTTGCGGGCGGCCCAGGAGCCGGTGTTGAAGTCGCGTGGCGTGTTGACCGGGTCGGAGGCGTCGAACGGCGTCCTCCACAGGTCCCAGGCGGCGGTGGCCTTGCGCCAGTAGCGGTCGAACAGGAGGGCGCCCCGGCTGCCGGTGTCGGCCGTCCCGTCCCACTCGGCGAGGATCTCGCAGGGCTCGCCCAGGCGCATGTCGCGGCACATGGCGACGGTGCCCTCGGCGGCGAGTTCGCCCGCGTGGTTGCGGTTGGCCAAGACCAGGTCCTGCATGTCGGCCCGCGTGAACCCGCCCTCGCCGAGCTGGTCCTGGACGGCGACCAGGCCGCTGCGGGTACGCAGGCTGCGCGTGGCCTTCTCGTCGCCGATGATGCGGTCGAACCCGGTCAGCGGCTCCTCCGGGTTCGAGAGCCAGTGGCTGTCGTTGGAGTTCGTGACGTAGTCGGCGCGGTTCAGAACGGGGTAGCGGTCGGGGGCGAGGATGCCGGGCTGGACGGTCCCGGGGGCCTTGCCGGGTGCGCAGGACGAGCGGGTGCCGTCCAGGATCGCCAGCCCGGCCTGGCGGAACGTCAGGTGGCCGAGGAGGGAGTTGCAGCGGTTCGCGAACTCGTCGGTGACGTTGGGCAGCACCTGGATCTGCGCGTAGAGGGCCTCGCCGCGGGAGTCCGCGGCGATGGTGTTGACCCACGGCAGGCCCTGGGTCCCCTTCAACGCGCGGACGGCTTCGTCGGTCGTGCGGGCCTTGCCCAGCGCGAGCGAGGTGTTGGCGACGCGCGTGTTGGCCGCGTTCGGGTCGGTGATCGCGTAGGCGTTCCAGGTCGTCCACGGGAGGTCGACGGCCGAGACGGACGTGACGATCGGGCCGTAGCGGGAGCGCCACTGCGTCTTCGTCACCGGCCTGGTCGAGCCGTCCTGCTGTTTGACCTGGACGGTGACCCGCCGCTGGGTCATCTTCTCCTTCTTGCCGTCCACGAAGTAGGACGTCGGGTCGCCGGGCACCAGGCGCAGTTCGGTCAGGCTGAGGGGCACGCCCGTGGCGACGGTGTGGCTCCACGCGAACGTGGAGTTGTGCCCGATGTTGACCACGGGCGAGCCGAGAAGGCCGGCGCCGCTGACGTCGAGTTCCCCGGGGATCGTCTGGTGCGCCTGCCAGAAGCGCCGCCCGTTGTGCCACGGGTAGTGCGGGTTGCCGAGGAGCAGGCCGCGCCCGCCGGCGGTCGCGCGGCTCCCGGCGGCGATCGCGTTGCTGCCCATGCCGGCGTCCGCCATCAGGTTCCGGGCGGCCTTGGCGGCCTCCTGCGGCGACTGGGTCCTGCGCCGCACCGTGTTCTCTCCCGGCGGCCCGGCTCCGACGATGGCGTCGGTGACCATGCCGGAGCCGCCGAGCATCGCCAGGGCGTAGCCGCGGCGGTGGACGTCCAGTTCGGTGACGGGCCGCAGCCACGCGGCGCCCTTGCACGCCGGGTCGGTGATCTCCCCCTCGCGCAGGAACCGGTTGTATCCGGCCGCCCAGCCGCGGCTGAGCTCCCGCACCTCGGCGGCCGGGCCGGAGGGGGCCGGTTCGGCGATCAGTCTCTCGACGATGCCGCTGCCGTTGATGCCCGCGAAGAACACGTCGCTGGCCAGGTTGGTGGACGCGCCCGACAACGATCCGTCCGGTGCGCCGTCGGGGCCGAAGTATCTGGACCGTTCCCCGCTCAGCGTGACGACGCCTTGCGCGATCATGCAGAGGTTGTCCTTGGCGGCGGCGTAGCCCGTGCCGTACCCGAGTCCGGTGTAGTCCTTGGCCGTGATGTGCGGGATGCCGTACTCGGTATAGCGGATCGTCGCCGACATGCCGCGGCCGGCATTCAGCTGCGTGGCGACGGCGGAGGCGTTCACCGGCGTCAGGAGAGCGGCGGCGAGCACGACGGCTCCCGCCACGCGCAGGAGGGTTCGCGGCATTGCGGCTCCTTGATCACAGAGGCTCCGCAAAATTGGCACAGACGGAAGGCTCTGGCAAGCCCCGACGTCAGAGGGCCAGGCCGGGAAGGTCGGCGGCGTGGTCGCCGAGGTAGGCGGCGAGCGTCTCGGGGATCAGGGAGATCCGCGACAGGTCGCCGGGCGTGCAGGGCACGAGGTCGACGTCGTAGCGGCCTTTGGCGGGGTCGTCGAACTCGGGGCCGTGCCTGCGGGACAGGTCCATCGAGGTCAGGCGGCACACGTAGAAGGTGTTGAGGCGGTACAGGCCGGGGCCCTGCTCCCCGCACGCGAAGACCTGGCGCACGGCGCCGGCGGTGGCCCCGAGCTCCTCGTCCAGTTCGCGCCGCAGCGCGGCCTCGGGAGAGGCGTCGGCGGGCTCGATCTTGCCTCCCGGAGTCGTCCAGTAGACGGGGCGGCCTTCCCGGGTCCGCCGGATCAGGACGAGCGCGTCGCCGTCCAGCAGGAGCGCCCGGACGGCGCGCCGCACCCGCACGGGCCCGCTCACGAGTCCGGCCCGGTCATGAGTTGAGGTAGGCGAGGACCGCGAGGACGCGGCGGTGCCCGCTGTCGGTGTGCGGCAGGTCGAGTTTGGCGAGCACGGCGCCGATGTGCTTGCTGACCGACCGCTCGGTGATGACCAGCGTGGTCGCGATCGTGGCGTTGTCGAGGCCCTGCGCCATGAGCCCGAGCACCTCCCGTTCGCGGGGCGTGAGCGCCTGCAGCGGATCCTGGCGGGACGTCATCAGCTGGGAGACGACCTCCGGGTCGAGGGCGGTGCCCCCGGCGGCGACGCGGTTCAGGGCGTCCAGGAACTCGTCGACGCGGCCGACGCGGTCCTTGAGCAGGTAGCCGACCCCTTCCGCACCGCCCGCGAGCAGCTCGGCGGCGTAGGTCTCCTCGACGTACTGCGACAGGACGAGCAGCGGCAGTCCCGGGAGCCGTCTGCGGGCCTCGACGGCGGCGCGCAGCCCCTCGTCGCGGAAGCCGGGCGGCAACCTGACGTCGAGGACGGCGGCGTCCGGGCGGTGCTCCAGCAGCGCGGGCAGCACGTCGGGTCCGCTGTCCGCGACGGCGACGACCTCGTGGCCGTCGGAGTTCAGCAGCATGACGAGCCCCTCGCGGAGCAGGACGTTGTCCTCGGCGATCACGATCCGCATGGCAGGTCCACTTCGAGCGTCGTCCCTTCTCCGCCGGGGCTGTCGATGCGGGTCGTCCCGTCGAGCGCCGCCACCCGGCGGCGGATGCCGGCGAGGCCGCTGCCGCGGCCCGGGTCGGCGCCTCCCTTGCCATCATCGCGCACCGTGATCGTGAGGCGGGCGCCCGCGTGCCGGATCGTGACCCGTCCGTGCCGGGCGCCACTGTGCCTGGCGATGTTGGTGAGCGCCTCGGCGACGACGAAGTAGGCGGCGGCCTCGACGGCGGCCGGCACCCGTCCGCCCCCTTCCATCTCGACGTCCAGTCCGACGGGGATCGGCTGCCCGGCGGCGAGGGCGCGCAGCGCACCCGCCAGCCCGCGGTCGGACAGGATCGGAGGGTAGATCCCGCGGATGACCGTCCGCAGCTGCGTGAGCGCGTCCTCGATCCCCTCCCTGGCCTCAAGGAAGAGCGCCCGGGACGCGTCGGGGTCGCCCTCGAAGCGGCGGTCGGCGAGCCCGAGGCGCAGCATGGCGGCGACGAGCTGGGCCTGCGTCCCGTCGTGCAGGTCGCGCTCGATGCGGCGGAGCTCGGCGCCGTGCGCCTCCAGGGCCTCGGCCCGGGTCTCGGTCAGCTCCTCGACGCGCTCGCTGAGGCTCGTGCGGCTGGTGGGGCTGAGCAGTGCCTCGGCCAGCCGGGCATGCCACCGGACGGACCGCGGCACCAGCCACAGCAGGACGAACAGGTAGAGGGCGGTCTGGACGAACGGCATCGTCAGCGCCTTCGGCCAGCTGTCCAGCGTGACGAACGCCGCCTGGGAGCCTTCGGGCGCCGCCCACCACCACAGCGGCAGCGAGAGCGAGAAAGGCGTCGCCGGCCACAGCGCCACCGCGATCACCGCGGCCGGGAACGCGGTGAGCCCGTGCGCCGCCATCCAGGCCGCGTCCCGCCAGGTGGACGGCGACCCCAGCAGGCGGCGCGCCTCGGCCAGGCCCTCCCCCTGGGACGGCGGGTACGGCACGGGGATCTCGCGGCCCAGGACGCGGCCGGCCCGCCGCCGCTCGGCGTTCGCGAGCGCGCGCAGCGGCTTCACGGCCGACGGCAGCCACGGGAGGGCGATGAGGACCAGCACCAGGCCGGCCGTCAGCGGCACGAGCCCGGCCAAGGCCGGCAGGCCCGTCCGCAGCGCGCCGGCCAGCCGGCCGGTCGCCTCAGCGCTGCGTCCCAGCCCGTCCCGCAGCCCGCCGCTCGTGTCAATGGTCATGTCATCTCGCACCGTATGGGACGCCGGGACGCCGCGCGCATCAGGGCGTGCCCCCGGCCTGTGGTGTAGCCCGCTACACCACCGATCGGGGAGAGCGCGCCGATGTGCCGGCCGTCCCCCGGAACTTAGGTTCGTCCAGGTGAGCGACGACATCCGACGGAGGGGACCCATGACGACGATGACGGCCGAGGCCACCGCGCGCACGGCGGGCCGGGAGGCGGTCGGCCTGGAGTCGGTCGGCCTGGAGTCGGTCGGCAAGACCTACGGCGAGGTCCGGGCGCTGGACGGTGTCACCTGGACGTTCCCGCGCGGGACGTTCACCGCGGTGATGCGCCCGTCCGGGTCGGGCAAGAGCACGTTCCTGCACTGCGCGTCCGGGCTCGACCGCCCGAGCGAGGGCACCGTCCGGATCGGCGGCGCGGACATCGGCCGGCTCGGCGAGGCGAAGCGGACGCGGTTGCGCCGCGAGCGCATCGGGTTCGTGTTCCAGGCGTTCAACCTCATCCCGTCGATGGACGTCGAGCAGAACATCACGCTGCCGGTGCGGCTCGGCGGTGACGAGCCCGACCCGGCCTGGCTGGACGCCGTCGTCGGCCGCGTCGGGCTGGCCGACCGGCGCCGGCACCGCCCGTCCGAGCTGTCGGGCGGCCAGCGGCAGCGCGCGGCCATCGCCCGCGCCATGATCACCCGACCGGAGGTGGTGTTCGCGGACGAGCCGACCGGGTCGCTCGACCCGCGCACGGCCCGCGACGTCCTGCGGATGCTGCGCGAGGCGGTCGACCTCGACGGTCGGACGCTGGTGCTGGTCACCCACGACCCGGTGGCGGCCGCCTGGGCCGACTCCGTCGTGTTCCTCAGCCGCGGCCGGATCGTCGACGAGCTGACCGCCCCCACGGCCCCTGCCGTCATGAACCGCTGGGAGACGCTGTGAGTGCGGGCGCCGCGCGGAACAGGGGAGCGTCCGCCGGGATCTTCGTGGCGCTGGCGTTCGCGGCCGCGCTGGTCGGGGCGTGCGGGGTGCTGCTGGAGTCGGCGCTGCGCGCCCATGCGCCGGTGGAGCGCTACGGCGCGGCCGCGGCGGCCGTGACGGGGCCGCAGAGCGTCGAGCACGAGGTCGAGCGACTCGGTGAGGCGCCCGCGGAACAGAGCCGGCCGCTGGCCGAGCGGTCCCGCGTGCCGGTCGCCGCGGCGGCGGGGCTGCGGGCCGTCCCCGGCGTCCGCGACGTGGTCGCGGACGTGTCGTTCCCCGTGCTCCTCTCCTCGGGTGGGGCGGTGACGGGCCACGGCTGGGAATCGGCAGCCCTGCTCCCGGACGGGCTGGGCGCGGGCCGTGCCCCGCGGGCGGCGGACGAGGTCGTGCTGAGCCGGTCGGCGGGCGTCCCGGCCGGTGGGACGGTCCTGTTGCACGCCGGCGGGACGTCCCGCCCCTACAAGGTCACCGGGCTCCTGACGGACGGCCTGCCCGCGGCGTACTTCACCGCGGCGACGGCTGCGGCCCTGTACGGGCACCCCGCACAGGCGGACGCACTGGTGGTCCTCGGTGGGACGGTCGACGAGGGCGCGCTCCGCGCCGCCGCGCCGGGCCTCACCGTGGCGACCGGCGCCGCGCGCGGCGACGCCGAGGACCCGGCCGTCGCCGCCGCGCGCCCGGACATCGTGGACATCGCCGCCTCGTTCGGCAGCGTCGCGGTGATGGCCGCGCTCGTGGTCGTCGGCGGCCTGATCGTCCTCTCGGTGCGCGAACGGGCGCGCGAGTTCGCGCTGCTCCGCGCGGTCGGCGCGACGCCCCGGCAGGTCCGGGGACGGCTGCTGCGCGAGATGGCGGGGATCGGGGTGCCCGCCACGCTCACCGGCGGCGTCCTGTCCCTCGCGCTCGGCGCGGGGATGCACGCCGCGATGGTCGGGAAGGGCGTGCTGCCGGACGGCTTCGACCTGTCGCTCAGCCCGCTTCCCGTGCTGGCCGCGGTCGCGGTCACGCTGCCCGCCGCCCTCGCTGCCGCGTTCCTGGCGTCCCTCCGGGCGTCGCGGATCCGCCCGGTGGAGGCGCTCGGCGAGGCCGCCGCGGAGCCGGCGGGGCTGCCCCGCCGGCGCCTGGTCACCGGTGTGGTGTTCCTCGTCATCGGCCTGAACGCGCTCGGGTTCTCGGCGACCGCGACCGGCCCCACCGCCGCGACGTCGCTCGGCGGCCTGGTCATGGCGCTGATCGTCGCGACGGCGCTGCTGGGGCCGCTGATCGCCCGGTTCGGCAACCGCGTGCTGGGCCGCGCGGCCAGGGCCGTCTCGCCGGTGGCCGGGCGGATGGCCCAGGACGCCGCCGGAGCCGCCGCGCTGCGGGCCGGGTCGCTCATCACGCCGGTGGCCCTGGCCGTCGCGTTCGCGGGCGTGCAACTCTTCGCGCAGACCACGATCGCCCACGCGACCGAGGTGCAGGCGGACGACGGCAACCGCGCCGACCAGGTCGTCGTGGCGTCCGGGCCAGGGCTTGCGCCGGGCGTGGCCGAGGCGGTGCGGCGCACGCCGGGCGTGACCGCCGCGACGCCGGTCAAGCACGCCACCGTCGTCATGCCGGTCGAGGAACTGGGCGAGGAGACCCTCCGCTCGCTGAACGCCCGGGGCGTCGGCGCGGACGCCGCCGCCACCATGGACCCGGCGGTGTCGTCCGGCCGGCTCGGCGACCTCGGGGACGGCACGGTCGCGCTCAGCCGGGACGTCGCCGCTGGGCACGGCGTCGGGTCGACGGCGACGCTGTGGCTCGGCGACGGAACGAAGGTCGACGCACGCGTCGTCGCCGTCTACGACCGGGGGCTCGGATTCGGCGACGTGCTGCTCCCCCACGCCACGGTCAACGCGCACTCCTCGTCGCCGCTCGACGACCAGGTCCTCGTCCGCGGGGACGGCGACCTCGGGACGGTCGCCGCCGCCTACCCCGGGGTCCGCGTGTCCGGGCCGGACGCCGCCGCGGCGGCCCTCTCGCGGGACCTCCGGCTCCAGGGATTCGTCGGCCAGGTGGTCGTCGCCGCGATCACCGGGTTCGTCGTCATCGGGCTCGTCACGACGCTGGCGCTGGCGACCGCGGCGCGGCGGCGCGAGTTCGCGCTGCTGCGGCTGGTCGGCGCGACCCGCGGGCAGGTGCTGCGGATGCTGCGGCTGGAGGCCGCGATCGTGCTCGGCACCGGCATCGCGGCCGGGGCCCTCATCGCGGGCGTGACGCTGCCGGTGTTCGCGGTGGCGGTCGCCGGCGTCCCGCTGCCCGCGGTCTCGCCGGGGGCCTGCGCGGCCGTCCTCGCCGGCGTGGCCGGATCCGGCACCGCCGCGATCACGCTGCCGGCGCGGGCCGTGCTCCGGCGGCGCACCTCCCCGTCCCTCTCCTGACACCCACCAGAAGCAACCCACTCCGGAAAGGCGAGAGAACATGAGCAACTCCACCCGCTGGACGCTGGTCGCCCTCCTCATCGTCGTCAACGCCGTCTCGAGCTCGGTCTTCGACGACTCCTGGGTCACCGTCTCCGTCAACGCGGTCACCGGCGTCGCCGTCATCGCGCTGGTGATCGACTACCTGCTCCGGCGCCGCCGCGCGCAGTGACCCCGCTCGCGGACGATC
>NZ_SMKH01000239.1 GCF_004348515.1 Actinomadura sp. KC345
GTGACTCGGCCGTCCGCATGCGGACGGCCGAGCGATTGCCGCCACCCCCCTCGCGCGGACGGTCCAGACCGAGATCGAACACAAACAAGAACACAAACAAGAGAGGGGGGCGTCCATGGGACGCTTCAAGAACGCCATCCGCGTCGCGGGCAAGGGCCTGTGGGGCGTACTGGTGGTCCTGGTGGCCATCGCACGGTGGATCATCGGCCTGCTCCTGCTCGGGCTGGCGATCACCACGGTGCCGTACGTGCTGTACGCGCTCTGGCACTTCATGGGGCTCTACGGCCTCATCCTGCTGGCGGTGCTGATCACGCTGATCGTGTGGATCGCCAAGAGGTCCCGCAGTTCGAAGCGATTACCTTCGAATGAACGCGCGCGGCACTAGCGGCCGCGCGCCAACACGAATTCGTGTCGCCGCACCTGTCGGCGGCGCGAATTTCTTTTTGTCCGCCGCCTGTCCGCCGTCGTGTCCGGGCCGGCCGATGCTCCGCCGAGGTCAGTCGTCGGGCGAGTCGTAGCTCGGGTCCACGGACTCGGGGGACAGGCCGAGCAGGTCGGCGACCTCCTCGACGAGCAGGTCGCGGACGAGGCGCGCGATCTCCGCCTCGCCGGTCGCGCGGGCCTCGGTGGGACGGCGGAAGACCACGATGCGCACCGGCCGCCCGCCCTCGCCGGGGACGGTCTGCCCGAGCGGGACGGGGCCCTCGAACCCCGGCTCGACGGGCGGCACCTCCTCGACCGAGAACCGGACCTTCGCCAGTTCCCGGCCCCAGCGCAGACCCAGCCGGCGCACCTCGTCGTCCACGAGGTCGTCGAACCGCTCCGCCCGGGTGCGTGAGACCGGCGCCTGTGGGGGTGTCAGAGGACCACGGACGCCACGACCGTGCCGATCGCGACGCCGTACGCCTGCCACACGGGATCGCACGCCACCAGAGTACCTCCGCGCCCCGGGGTCCCCGCGCCGGGGACGCCGGTTGCCACAGGAGCCGGACGGTGTCCAGGTGCCGCACGGTGAGGGTCGGGGACCATACGGAATGTAGTTGTTGCCCCGGAAATCGCCCGGTAACGGCGACACGTGCGCCCGGGTGGTGGCGGAGCCGGTGGGAGGGAGGTACGGTCAGCCATCGTGAGCCCCGTCCGTACCTGCTCCCGCACCGCCTGCAAGGCGCCAGCAGTGTTCACGCTCACGTACGTCTACCGCGACTCCACCGCGGTACTGGGGCCGCTTGCCACGTACGCCGAGCCGCACTGCTACGACCTGTGCGCGGAGCACTCCGAGCGGCTCACCGCCCCGATGGGGTGGGAGCTGGTGCGGCTGCCGGTCGAGGAGGAGTCCGAGCCCAGCACGGACGACCTGGAGGCCCTCGCCGACGCCGTCCGCGAGGCCGCCAAGCCCACCGCCGGGCCGGGCCAGGAGCCGGTGGGCCAGGGCACCGAGGTGGGACGCCGGGGCCATCTGAGGGTCCTCCGCTCCGAGCCCGCCGCAACGCAGCCCGGCCAGGAGTGACCCCCTTCCCGCCGCCGGGAACCCGCACGAGCGGCCCCGATCCAGCAGGGATGACCGGCGTGGTGGCGGTACGGGACGGGCGCCGCGGCCCGTTTCGGTAGGCTCGTGTCTCTGTCGCTTCTTCCGGGGCGGCGTTCTGCAGGCGGTGTTCTTCCGAGTTCTTCCGAGCAGGGCTCTTTCCGGACGGCGTTCCTCCGGCAGGCGTTCGGGCGGGAGGCGTTCACCGGGCAAGGTCCTTCCGGGCGGCGTTCACCCGGGCAGGGCATTCCGGACAGACTTCTTTCCGGGTAGGGGTTCTTTCCGAGCAGGGTTCTTTCCGAGCAGGGTTCACCTGGGCCGGGGGTCTTCCGGGCCGGGTTCTTCTGGACAGGGAGCAGGAGTGGGCGACCTCGCCAAGATCTTCAAGGCGTACGACATCCGCGGCGTCGTGCCGGACGAGCTCGACGCCGCGACCGCCGAGGCCGCCGGCGCGGCCTTCGTCCGGGTGACGGGGGCGAGCGCGGTCGTCACGGCCCACGACATGCGGGAGTCGTCGGTCCCGCTGTCGGAGGCGTTCGCGCGGGGCGCGACGTCCCAGGGCGCGGACGTGGTCGAGGCCGGGCTCGGTTCCACCGACCTGCTCTACTACGCCAGCGGAAGCCTCGACCTGCCCGGCGCGATGTTCACCGCGAGCCACAACCCGGCCAGGTACAACGGGATGAAGCTGTGCCGCTCGGGCGCCCGGCCGGTCGGCAGCGACTCCGGCCTCTCCGAGATCCGCGAAATGATCGAGAACGGCGTCCCGGCCTATGACGGCGAGCCCGGCACGGTCACGCGGCGCGACGTCCTCAAGGGCTACGCCGACCACCTGAAGACGCTCGTCGACCTGTCGCCCATCCGCCCGCTCAAGGTCGTCGTGGACGCGGGCAACGGCATGGGCGGCCACACCGTCCCCTCGGTCTTCGAGGGCCTGCCGATCGACCTGGTGCCGCTGTACTTCGAGCTGGACGGGACCTTCCCCAACCACGAGGCCAACCCGATCGAGCCGGAGAACCTCCGCGACCTGCAGGCCGAGGTCCGCGAGACCGGCGCCGACATCGGGCTCGCCTTCGACGGCGACGCCGACCGCTGCTTCGTGGTGGACGAGCGCGGCGAGATCGTCGCCCCGTCCGCGATCACGGCGCTGGTCGCCACCCGGGAGCTGGCCAAGCACCCCGGCTCCTCGATCGTGCACAACCTGATCTCCTCGCAGGCCGTCCCGGAGATCGTCGCCGAGCACGGCGGGACGCCCGTCCGGACGCGCGTCGGGCACTCGTTCATCAAGCAGACGATGGCGGAGACGGGCGCGGTGTTCGGTGGCGAGCACTCGGCGCACTTCTACTTCCGCGACTTCTGGTTCGCCGACTCCGGAATGCTCGCGGCCCTTCACGTGCTCGCGGCGCTCGGGCGGCAGGACGGGCCGCTGTCGGAACTGCTCGGCGAGTACACCCGCTATGTCGCGTCCGGAGAGATCAACAGCGAGGTCGCCGACCAGGCGGCCGCCGCCGCGAAGGTCCGGGAGGCCTTCGCCGGGCGGCCCGGCGTCACGACCGACGAGCTGGACGGGCTGACCGTGAGCGACGAGGCCGGCGGATGGTGGTTCAACCTGCGGCCGTCCAACACCGAGCCGCTGCTGCGCCTCAACGCCGAGGCGGCCGACGACGCGACCATGGCGGCCGTCCGCGACGAGGTCCTGGCCCTCGTCCGGGAGAAGTGACCCGCCGAGAAGCGACCCGCCGAGAAGCGACCGGGCCGAAGAAGAAGCTCGCCGAAGAAGAAGCACCGCTGAGGAAGTGACGCTGGTATGACGATGAAGCTCGACTCCTGGCTGATGGAGATCCTCGCCTGCCCCAACTGCGGCGGCGGGCTCCGCGCCGACGAGGCCGCCGCCGAGCTGGTGTGCACCGGCTCGTGCGGCTACGCCTACCCCGTCCGCGACGACATCCCCGTCCTGCTCGTCGACGAGGCCAGGACGCCCGCTCCGTGACGCAGCGGCCGGACCCTTCGCGGCTGGAGGACGCGGCGGCGGCGGAGGCGGCCGACCCCGGCGGGATGCTGCGGCAGGTCGCCTCGTCGGCGGCGCAGGTCCGCGAGGCGCAGCGGGCGGCGGCCGAGGCGGGGATCTCCGCGCTCGCCGAGGACGGCAGGCCCCGCGCGATCGTGGTCACCGGCATGGGCGGCTCGGGCCTGTCGGGGGACGTCCTCGCCGCCGTGTGCGGCGTGGGCTGCGCCGTCCCGGTGACGACGGTGCGCGGCTACCGGCTGCCCGGCTGGGTCGGCGCGGCCGATCTCGTCATCGCGGTGTCCTGCTCCGGGGAGACGGAGGAGACCCTTGAGGTCGCCGCGGAGGCCGGCCGCCGCGGCTGCAGGCTGCTGTTCGTCGGCGGGGCGGACTCGTCGCTCGCGGCCCTGTCCGACAGGAGCCGCGGGCTGTTCGTCCCGGTCCGCTCGGCCGGGCAGCCGCGCTCGACGCTGTGGGGCCTGACGATCCCGCTGGTCCTCGCCGCGCGCACCCTGGGCCTGGCGGACGTGCCCGACGCGGTCCTGGAGTCCACCGCCGGGCTGCTGGAGGACGTCGCGCACCGGTGCCGCCCGTCCAGCGAGCCGTTCGTCAACCCCGCCAAGCGGATCGCGCTCGACCTCGCGGGAGACGTGCCGATGGTGTGGGGGTCGTCCGCGCCGGCCGCGGCGGCGGCCTACCGGCTGTGCTGCCAGCTCAACGAGAACGCCAAGTACCCGGGCGTCTTCGGTGAGGTCCCGGAGGCCGACCACAACCAGGTGATGGCGTTCGACGGCTTCTTCGCACCGCGGAGCGGCCCCTTCGACGCGGACGACTTCTTCCGCGACCGTGTGGACGACCCCGGGCCCGAGCACGGGCTGCACCTCGTCGTCATGCGGGACGTCGACGAACATCCGCAGGTGCGCAGGCGGTGCGAGGCGTCCGCCGAGATGGCCCGCGACCGGGGCGTATCGGTCACCGAGATCCGAGCCGAGGGAGAGCATCCGCTGGAAAGAATCGCGACACTGATCGCGCTGGCGGACTACATCACGGTTTACTTGGCTATCGCGCTGGGCGTGGACCCCACTCCGGTGCCGGTCATCCAAGAACTCAAGGCGAGGATTTCCCAGGTATGAGTGCAGAGGGCGGAACGAAGGCGATCATCGCCGCGTTGCTCGCCAATACCGGAATCGCGGCATCGAAGTTCGTCGCGTTCCTGTTCACCGGTTCGTCGTCGATGATCGCCGAGTCGGTCCACTCGGTGGCGGACGCCGGAAACCAGGCGCTGCTGCTGCTGGGCGGAAAGCGCGCCAAGCGCGGCCGTACACAGCAGCACCAGTTCGGCTACGGGCGCGAGCGCTACTTCTACGCGTTCGTCGTCGCGGTCGTCCTGTTCACGATCGGGGCGATGTTCTCGCTGTACGAGGGCTATCACAAGATCTCCCACCCGGAGGAGCTCAAGTCCCCGGGCTGGGCGTTCGGGGTGCTGATCGCCGCGATCATCATGGAGATCTTCTCGTTCCGCACCGCGATCGTGGAGTCGAACCGCGTCCGCGGCGACCAGTCCTGGTGGACGTTCATCCGCCGCGCGAAGGCTCCGGAGCTGCCGGTGGTGCTGCTGGAGGACCTGGGCGCCCTCGTGGGCCTGATCTTCGCGCTGTTCGGCGTCACGATGGCCGTGGTGACCGGCGACGGTGTGTGGGACGGCATCGGCACCATCGGGATCGGTGTCCTGCTCGCCGTGATCGCGGTGATCCTGGCGTTCGAGACCAAGAGCCTGCTGATCGGCGAGGGCGCCGACGCCGAGCTCGAGCGGGGGATCGTCGAGGCGCTGGAGTCGGTGGAGCAGGTCGACCACCTCGTCCACATGCGCACCCAGTACATGGGCCCGGAGGAGCTGCTGATCGCCGCCAAGATCGCCGTCAGCCACGACGACACGGCCGCGGACGTCGCCCGGGGCATCGACGCCGCGGAGGCCAAGATCCGGGAGTTCTGCCCGGAGGCGAAGCTGATCTATCTGGAGCCCGCGCTGAGCGAGCCCTCGGCCAAGAGCGTCCCGGAGCCCGCGGAGAGCCCGGAGGCGAACTCAGAGAAGTCGGGCTCGGAGAAGTCGGGCCTGGAGAAAACGGGCACGGAGAAGTCGGGCTCGGAGCCCCCGGCATCGTCCTGATCCCGTCCGGACGCGCGCTTGTCCGGCGAGGGGTCTTGGAGGACCATGGGACCCCTCGCCGGACGGCCGCCGTCTGCCGATCGACCCCAGCCCAGGCGAGACCGGCGAATGCCTCCGAGGAGGCCCGTACCACGGCCGTCCGGCAAGGTGCTTCCCATGTGTCCCCGCCCGGACCCCTGAAGCCGGGCGGTTCTGGTGTGACCGCGGTGGCCCCGCCGAACCCCTACGTCGGCGGGGCCACCGTCGCGGTCACGGTTAAGACACTACGTTCGCGCCGGTGTCCGGCACGTCCCCCTCAGGGAGGGAACGCGCGTGGTACTCCAGGTGGACTCGCCTCGCCCGCATACATCCGCGCGGTGAGGCGACCGCGCGTCCCAGAGGCCAGTATTGAGGGGTGAGCTCCGACGACAAGGCCCGGACCGGACCCGATCCCGCGGGGTTCGGCCCAGCGCTCGCGCACCACGCGTGGCGGCTGTCCGGCCGGATCGTAGCGGGTGTGGGGCAGCTGCTGCTGTGGATCCTCACCGGCATCGGCACCCTCCTGCGCCCGGCGGCGGCCCGGCTCGCCGCGCGGCTGAACGGCGGCATGGGACGCCGGCCGTCCCCCGGCATGCCCGGCGGCGCCCCGGCGGACGCGACGGCGCCGCTGCCGCGCTGGATCAACGCCTGGCGGGAGTTCGCGGACGCCTGGTACTTCGCCCCGCTGACCGGCCTCGCCCTCACCGTGGCGGCGCTGGCCGAGCTGGCGCCGCGCGCCGAGTCGCCGATCAGCCTCGCGGGCGGGTTCGCGGTCGCGGCGACGCTCCCGCTCGTCTGGCGCCGCGAGAGCCTGCGCCCGGTCGCGGCCGTGGTGCTCGGCGCGGTCGCGGCGAACCTGCTCACCGGCGCGGACCTGCTGATCACCACCGGCTTCGCGGCCCTCTACACGCTGTACGCGCTGGGCCGTCAGCTGCCCCGCCAGTCCACCGGCGTGCTCGCCGCCGGGAGCGTCGCCACCCTCGCGGTCGTCTACCTGGCCACGGGAAGCCTGGACGACATCCCGTGGCCGGCGCCGTTCGTCGCGGTCCTCGCCGCGATCGGCCTCGGGGACGCCCGCCGCGTCGTGGAGTCGGCCGGACGGACCGAGGCGGAGGCCGCCGAACGCACCAACGAGACGCTCACCCGGCTCACCGTCGTCCAGCGGGAGCAGGCGGTGATGCGCGAGCGCGCCCGCATCGCCCGCGAGCTGCACGACGTCGTCGCGCACTCCGTCTCCATGATCGCGGTGCAGGCCGAGACCGCCCCCTACACGATGGACGACCTGTCGCCCGAGGCCCGCGCCGGCTACACCGAGATCGCCAAGACCGCGCGGGACGCGCTCGTGGAGATGCGGCGGCTGCTGAGCGTGCTGCGGGCCGACGCCACGCCGGAGCCCGAGACGGCCAACTCGCCGCAGCCGCGCCTGGACCGGCTGCCCGACCTGATCGACCAGCACCGCGGCGCCGGCGGCGAGGTCGACCTCGCCGTGCACGGCGACCCGCGCGCCCTGTCCACGACGGTGGAGCTGTCGGCGTACCGGATCGTCCAGGAGGCCCTGACGAACGCCCGGCGGCACGCGCCCGGCGCCGGGGTGCGCGTCGACTTGATGTTCATGCCGGACCGGCTGGCGGTCCGCGTCCGCGACGACGGCTCGGCCCAGGGGCAGGCGCACGCAGGGCAAGATCATGCGGGGCAGGGCCCCTCCGCGCCGACCCGCGTCCTGAACCGCGACGACCCCGGCTCCCGTACCGCGGTACTGAACCCCGCGGGCGGGAACGCCGCGGACGCCGGCCGTACCCGACTGGAGGCGCCGGAGTCCGTTGGCGGACATGGCCTCGTCGGGATGCGGGAACGTGCGACGATGCTGGGCGGACGGTTCTCCGCCGGCCCGGCCACCGAGGGCGGGTTCCTGGTGGAGGCCGAGCTTCCGCTGTCGAGTGAGGGGAAGACCACCGGTGCACACGGTTCCGAGGCGCCCCCCGGCGGGCGTTGATCCCCGCCGTGGGGCCCGTCGTGCCCGCCTTCGCCAGGTGAGGCGGCAGCGGTGATCAACGTGCTGATCGTCGACGACCAGACGATCGTGCGGGCCGGGTTCGCCGCCCTGCTCGACGCCCAGGGCGACATCTCCGTCATCGGCGAGGCCGGCGACGGGCGCGAGGCCGTCCGGATCGCCGAACGGAACCGTCCCGACGTCGTCGTCATGGACATCCGGATGCCCGGCATGGACGGCATCGAGGCCACCCGCCGCATCCTCGCCCTCTCCGGCTCGGAGGGCGTCCGGGTCCTGGTGCTGACGACGTTCGACGTGGACGAGTACGTCTACGAGGCGCTCGCCGTCGGCGCGAGCGGCTTCCTGCTGAAGGACGCGACGGCGGACGAGCTCGTCTCGGCCGTCCGGGTGGTGGCGCGCGGCGACTCCCTCCTCGCCCCGCAGGTCACCGGACGGCTCATCCGCGAGTTCACCAAGCAGCGGCGCAACAGGCCGCAGGCGCCCTCGGAACTGTCCACGCTGACGGCCCGCGAGTCGGAGGTCCTCGTCCTCATCGCGGGCGGCCTGTCCAACGGCGAGATCGCGGAACGCCTCGTGGTCAGCGAACACACCGTCAAGACGCACGTCGCCCGCGTCTTCACCAAGCTCCACCTCCGCGACCGCGCCCAGGCCGTCATGCTCGCCTACGAATCCGGCGTCGTCGTCCCCGGTGAAAGCACGTACTGACTAGGACCGGCACACTCCGCTCGCCTGGCGGCCGCTGTGTTTATTGCAGTCCTGGCCCACTGCGCTCGCCTGGCGGCTCGCTCCGTGACCTGGCCTGTGCGAGCGCGAACCGTCCTCCAGCCCCCACCCACCACCATCCAAACGACGAGCTTCGCTCGGCCATCACCGGCGATCTTCCCGGTGAGGCTCGCCTCCGGCGTCGCCTCACCGGTCAGTTAGCGCGCTCGCGTGCGTGGCCGGGGTCACCAGGAACCATGACGGCGGAGGAGGCGCAATGGCCTCTCTTCTTCGCGGTTACGGACGGCGGCGGAGGAGGCGCATGGCCTTCTCCTTTTCGAAGTCGAGGGCGCGGGCCGGGGGCGCGGAGAGGCGGCCGATGCGTTCGCCCAGTTCGCGTACGTGCGCCTGCACCTGCGGTTCGGCCAGGACGCGGAGGCCGAACGCCAGCTCGGCCGGGCCGATGTCGTAGCGCTTCTCCAGGGCGAGGGCGAGGGCGACCGCCCGCAGCTCGGTGTCGCCGAACTGGCGGTGCCCGCCGCCGCGCCCGCGCGCGGAGATCCCCTCCCGGGTGGCCGGCAGCAGCCCGAGGGCCTCGCGGTAGCGGAGCATGCGGGGCGAGGTGCCGAGCCGCCGGGCGGCCTCAGTGATGCGCATGGACCGATTCTGACAAATAAGTGTCAGAAAGTCCCGTCCGGTCGTGCCAGGGGCCACCCGGCGCGCTTAGACTCACGGCGTCGACGCCACCGTTCGCACGAGCGGTCACGACCCGCGAACAGACCGCGTGCCGAACCGCACCCCGCGGATCCACCGCAACCACCTCCACGATCGAGGAGCAACGAAAGCATGGACTACAAGGTCGCCGACCTTTCGCTGGCCGACTTCGGGCGCCGGGAGATCCGGCTCGCCGAGCACGAGATGCCGGGCCTGATGGCGGTGCGCGAGGAGTACGCCGCCACCAAGCCGCTGAGCGGCGCCAAGATCATGGGCTCGCTGCACATGACGATCCAGACCGCCGTGCTGATCGAGACGCTGGTGGACCTCGGAGCCGACGTCCGCTGGGTGTCCTGCAACATCTTCTCCACCCAGGACCACGCCGCCGCCGCGGTCGTCGTGGGCAAGAACGGCTCCACCGAGAACCCGCAGGGCGTCCCGGTGTTCGCCTGGAAGGGCGAGACGCTCGAAGAGTACTGGTGGTGCACCGACCAGGCGCTCCAGTGGCCGGACGGCACCGGCCCGAACATGATCCTGGACGACGGCGGCGACGCGACCATGCTGGTCCTCAAGGGCGCCGAGTACGAGAAGGCGGGCGCCGTCCCGACCGCCACCGCCGAAGACCCCGAGGAGTGGGGCGTCGTCCTCGACACCCTCCGCCGCACCATCGCCGACAAGCCCGGCCGCTGGACCGAGACCGCCGCCGGGATCAAGGGCGTCACCGAGGAGACCACGACCGGCGTCCACCGCCTCTACGAGATGGCGAAGGCCGGCACGCTCGCCTTCCCGGCGATCAACGTCAACGACTCGGTCACGAAGTCGAAGTTCGACAACAAGTACGGCTGCCGCCACAGCGTCCTGGACGGCCTGAACCGCGCCACCGACGTGCTGATCGGCGGCAAGGTCGCGGTCGTGTGCGGTTACGGCGACGTCGGCAAGGGCTGCGCGGACGCGCTCAAGGGCCAGGGCGCCCGCGTGATCGTCACCGAGATCGACCCGATCTGCGCCCTCCAGGCCGCGATGGACGGCTACCAGGTCACCACCCTGGAGGACGTCGTCGACAGCGCCGACATCTTCGTCACCACCACGGGCAACTTCAACATCATCACGGCCGACCACATGAGCCGGATGAAGCACCAGGCGATCGTGTCCAACATCGGGCACTTCGACAACGAGATCGACATGGCCGGCCTCGCCAGGATCCCCGGCATCGAGAAGATCGAGATCAAGCCGCAGGTCCACGAGTGGCGCTTCCCCGACGGCCACTCCATCCTCGTCCTCGCCGAGGGCCGCCTGATGAACCTGGGCTGCGCCACCGGCCACCCCTCGTTCGTGATGTCCAACTCGTTCACGAACCAGGTCATCGCGCAGATCGAGCTGTTCACCAAGACCGACGAGTACCCGGTCGACGTCTACGTCCTGCCGAAGCACCTGGACGAGAAGGTCGCCCGCCTCCACCTGGACGCGCTCGGCGTGAAGCTCACCGAGCTGACCAAGGAGCAGGCCGCCTACATCGGCGTCCACGTCGAAGGCCCCTACAAGCCGGACCACTACCGCTACTGAGTTCATGGCGGTGCCCGTGGCGGAGGGCGCTGGGGCGCCCTCCGCCACGGGCACCGCGTGCGATTGCCACCGGACGCGATCGCGACGGTTCCGGGTCGTCGCGTGGCTCGTGTGCCGGCTGGTGTGGTCGTAGGAGTGGTGCGGCGGTTCGTCGCCTTGAGGGGTGCTGATGAGCGATATCGCGGATGCTTCGCTGGCGTACGAGGGCGTCAAGCGGATCGAGTGGGCCGACCGGAGCATGCCCGTTCTGCGGCAAATCCGGGAGCGGTTCGCCGAGGAGCGTCCACTGGACGGGCTGAAGGTCGCGGCGTGCATGCACATCACGACCGAGACCGCCGGGCTCATCCGGACCCTCCAGGCGGGCGGCGCGAGTGTCGCGCTCGCCGCGTCCAACCCTCTCTCGACACAGGACGACACCGCCGCGGCGCTCGTGGGCGAGTACGGGGCGGACGTCTTCGCGCGGGCGGGCACCGACCGCGAGGGGTACTACGCCCATATTCACCAGGCACTGGAGACCGGGCCCGACCTCGTCCTGGACGACGGCTGCGACCTGGTCAACACGCTGCACATCGACCGGACCGACCTGCTCGGCACGGTCAAGGCGGGCTGCGAGCAGACGACGACGGGTGTCATCCGCCTGCACCAGATGGCGTTGGAGGGGGCGCTCCGCTTCCCCATGGTCGCGGTCAACGACACCGCCACCAAGCACATGTTCGACAACCGGTACGGCACCGGCCAGTCGACCCTGGACGGCATCATCCGCGCGACGAACACGCTCCTGGCCGGCAAGACGGTCGTCATCGCGGGCTTCGGCTACTGCGGGCGCGGCCTGGCCGAGCGTGCGCGCGGCCTCGGAGCCCGCGTGGTCGTCACCGAGATCGACCCGGTCAAGGCCCTGGACGCGGTGCTGCAGGGCTTCGCCGTCCAGCCCATGGCCGAGGCCGCCGTCGACGGCGACGTCTTCATCACGGTCACCGGTAACCGCGACGTGGTCAACGGCGAGCATCTCGCGGTGATGAAGGACGGCGCGATCCTCGCCAACTCCGGTCATTTCGACGTCGAGATCGACGTGCGCGCCCTGGCCGAACTGGCCGTCGAGGTCCACCGCGAGGTTCGCCCGCAGGCCGACGAGTACGTCCTCGCCGACGGCCGCCGCCTCGTCCTTCTGGCGGAGGGCCGGCTGGTCAACCTGGCCGCCGCGGAAGGCCACCCCGCCGCCGTCATGGACATGTCGTTCGCCGACCAGGCCCTCACGTGCGCGTGGCTCGCCACCGCCCACTCGGCACTGTCCCCGGCCGTCCACGACGTCCCGAAGGAGATCGACACCGAGGTCGCCCGGCTCAAGCTGGCGTCGATGTCCATCTCCATCGACCTGTTGACCAAGGACCAGGAGGACTACCTTCACTCCTGGCGCATCGGGTCCTGAGCCGATGCCCGCCGGCTCCTACCTCCATCTGGACGAGGACCTTCACTCGGACGAAGGGCTGGAAGAGCGCTTCCGGTGCGCGCCCGGCCCCGGCGGCTGGCGCTACACGTCCCAGCGGTCCGACGGCGTCCGCGTGGACCTCGTCGTGGACGCGCGCTGGCGGCAGATCCGCCTCGAACTCGTCACCCCCACCTGGTGGCTGCGCGGCGGCGTCACCGGTCCCGAGGTCGCCTGGGTGCGCGCGGCCGGGGAGACCGGCACCGAACACACCGAACGGGCGTCCGGCTTCCTGTCCGACTCGCCGGGTTTCCTCGTCGCGATCGCGCACTCTCTGGACCTGGACGAGAACGCGGAGACGGACGTGCGTCTCGTCCGGCTGAGCGGCCCGTCCCTTTCACCGCTGACGGCCACCTGGCGGTGGCGCCGGGCCGGAACGTCCACCTACGAGACCGACACCGACCCGCTCCCGGTCTCGCAGTACGACGTCACGGACCTGTCCACGGGGGAAGTCGAAACCGTGCATATGGCGGGCGACGTCGTCCTCGCGGCCCCAGGTGTGGAACTCACCGAGTTGGAATCCCCGCCCAATCTCCGGGCCTGACGCCGTGACGGGCGGCCTTTGTCGATAAGGTCTAACTTCTGCCGATCGGATCATGCATCGGTCGATCGGTCTCGCATCGGTCGATAAGATCTCTTACCTCCCTAGGTGATCAGGAGTCCGCGCTCGTGTACGGCCAGCCACCGGGCGGGCAGCCGCCGCCTCC
>NZ_SMKH01000023.1 GCF_004348515.1 Actinomadura sp. KC345
ACCCAGTCCCCGCCTGGCCGGGGCCAGGGGCGGGGAGCGGGGAGGCATGAGCTGCGTGTTGTCGGGTACCGGCGTCGCAACCGTTGTCGACCAGGAATCGCGTGGGGGTTGTGCCGACGGAACCCGAGCTCATGGGCCGCGGGTCCGGTACCGCGGGGCCGGGCCCCGGATCGGGCGGCGTGGCGGCCGGGCTGCTGCTGAGCCTGAAGCGTGCCGCCGCAGCGCTGAGGGACGCCGGCATCGGGTACGCGCTCGCGGGCGGGTTCGCCGCCTACGCGCACGGCGCGGCCGTGTCGACGCACGACGTCGACTTCGTGGTGCGTGAGCGCGACGTCCAGGCGGCACTGGACGCGCTCGAAGGCGTGGGCATGACGCATCTGGAGAGTCCGGAGAACTGGCTGGAGAAGGCGTACGACGGCGAACACCTCGTCGACCTGATCCACACCCCGTCCGGGCGTCCGGTGGACGGGGAACTGCTCGGCCGCGCGGAGGAGATGACGGTCGGGGCGGTGTTCATGCCGGTCCTGCCCGCCACCGATCTGGTGGTCATGCGGCTGCTGGCGTTCACCGAGACCGCCTGCGACTTCAGCGGGTTCCTGCACGTGAGCCGGGCGCTGAGGGAGCAGGTGGACTGGCGGCAGGTCGCCGCGGAGACCGCCCGGTCCCCGTACGCCTACGCCTTCCTGACCCTGCTCACCCGGCTCGGCGTCATCGAGGAGGGTGTCCTGTGACCGAGAGGGGCCATGGCATGACGGATCTGCCCGGGTACGTGTCCGCGCACATCCAGGAGAGGCTCGCGACCGAGGCGTACGAGCTGGGGATCCGCGTCGACGTCCGCGGCGACGTGGTGCATCTTCGCGGCGAGGTGGTGAGCGAGGAGCAGCGGCGGGACGTCGAGGACGCCGCCCGCGCCGCCGCCGAGGGACGTGAGGTCTGCAACGAGGTGCATGTCGTCGCGGTCGGCGAGCCGGACGGGGAAGAGAGGCTTTCATGATCCGCGTGGCCGCGGCGGGGGACCTGCACGTCGGGCCCGAGGTCGCCGGGACGTACCGGCCGCATCTGTCCGCGCTGGCCGACCAGGCGGACGTCTTCCTGGTCGCCGGCGACCTGACCAGGCACGGGACGGTCGAGGAAGGCCGGGTGGCCGCGGGCGAACTGCGCGACGCGGGCGTCCCGGTGGTCGCGGTCCTCGGCAACCACGACTACCACTCCGACGCGGAAGAGGAGATCGCCGACGTGCTGCGCGACGCCGGGGTGACGGTCCTGGAAGGGGACGGGACGGTCCTGGACTGCGGCGGGACGAGGCTCGGCATCGCCGGCGGCAAGGGATTCGGCGGCGGATTCGAGGGCAAGTGCGCCGGCGACTTCGGCGAGCCGGAGATGAAGGCCTTCGTCAAGCCCACCAAGGACTTCGCCGCACGGCTGGGCACGGCGCTCCTCGAACTGGACGCCGACGTCATCATCAGCCTGACCCACTACTCACCCGCCGAGGACACCCTCCAAGGCGAGCCACTGGAGATCTATCCCTTCCTCGGCAGCTACCTGATGGGCGAGGCGATCGACTCGGCCGGTGCCGACCTGGCCGTGCACGGTCACGCGCACAAGGGCACGGAGAAGGGCCTCACACCGGGTGGGGTGCGGGTGAGGAACGTCGCTCTGCCCGTCCTCCAGCACGCCTACGCGCTGTACCACCTGGACAGACCTGAGGTCATCGCCCGGCAACGCGCCAGGGAGAGCGTCTCCGCTTGGTGAAGCCACGATCCCGATACGGGGGCCGGTGGGCCGGCGATCGCGAGATCTCGTGGAGGGGAGGGATCTCGCGATCGTCCACCATCAGCCCGCAGAGCGGAGCATGTCCAGGACGGCCTGCTCGGCGGGCCCCTGTGTGGCGAGTTCCCCCTCCGCGGTCTCCACGCCCAGTTCGCTCAAGGCGGGCGCGATCGTACGGCCGTCCTCGTACAGGTCGATGACGCGCGGGTCGATGTAGGACGCCCGCGCCACGGCCGGGGTGTTGCCCAGATAGGCGGCGACCTCCTTCACGACACGGACGACGGCTCGCTTCCGCGCGGTGTCGCTGCTCCCGGCGCGAACCGACACGGCGAGCCCGACCGCCGCGAGGACGGTCGCGTGCCAGGTGCGGAAGTCCTTGGCGGTGAAGTCGCCGCCGGTGACCTCCCGGATGAAGTCGTTGATGTCGGTGGTCGTGACGTTGTGCCAGCCGCCGCGGGTGCGGTACGCGAGCAGTTCGGGGGAGTCGTCGCGGCGGCGTTTGAGGCCGCTGACGACCTTGCACACGTCCTCCTCCGCGACCGACTGGTATCTCTCCTTCGAGCCCTTGCCCGGGTACTCGAAGGCGACCTCGCGGCGCCGGCAGGTGACATGCTCGCGCAGGACGGTGGCGAGCCCGAACGTGCCGTTCTCCGACGCGTAGGACTCCCCGCCGATCCGGAAGAATCCGAGGTCGATGAGGCGGACGGCGGCGGCGAGGACGCGTTCCCGGGCGTAGCCCCGTCCGGCCAGGTGCTCGGTGAGCGTGGTGCGCACCTTGGGCAGCCGGTCGGCGAGCTCCAGGACGTGTTCGTGCTTCTCCTCGTCGCGCTGCTCGCGCCATGCCTGGTGGTAGAGGTACTGGCGCCGTCCGGCCGCGTCCGTGCCGGTCGCCTGGATGTGGCCGTCCGCGTCGGGGCAGATCCACACGTCCGTCCAGGCGGGCGGGATCACGAGCGACTTGATCCGCTCCTTCTCGGACGGGTCGTCCAAGGGACGGCCGTCGAGACCGAGATACGTGAAGCCCTTGCCGCTTTTCCGCCGTCCGAAGCCGGGCTCGCCAGGGTCACTGCGGCGCAACTTCATCTGGCGCGACTCCATCTCGTGGGACCCGTCTCAACCCGGATGGATCTCGCCGCCTGCGGGCACCAGCGTCTGCCCGGTGTAGTACGACGACAGGCGGTTGGACGCGAAGAACACGTAGGAAGGCGCGACCTCGTCGGGATCGGCGGGCCGCCCCATCGGCGCGTTCTGCCCGAAGCTTTCGACGCGTTCCTCGTCGAACGTGGCGGGGATGAGCGGCGTCCACACGGGGCCTGGGGCGACGCAGTTGACGCGGATCTCACGGTCCATGAGGTTCTGCGCGAGGCACTCCATGAGCGTCATCGCGGCCGCCTTGCTGGCGGAGTAGTCGATGAGCGTCTTGTTGCCGCGCAGCCCGTTGATGGACCCGGTGATGACGATGGACGATCCGGGTCCCAGGTGGTCGAGGGCCTGCTGGACGGTCCAGAACAGCGCGAAGACGTTCACCTCGAACGTCCGGCGGAGCTGCGCGTCGTCGATCTCGCGGACGTCCTTCACCGGCGTCTGCGTGCCGTGGTGCAGGACGAGGACGTCCAGCCCGCCGAGGGCGCGGACGGTGTGCTCGACGACCTCGCGGCAGTGCCGTTCCTCGCCCATGTCGCCGCCGAACGTGGCGCAGCGGCGCCCGGCCGCCTCGACCAGGCGCGCGGTGTGGCGGGCGTCGTCGTCCTCCTCCAGGTACGTGATGGCGACGTCGGCGCCCTCCTTGGCGAACGCGACGGCGGTGGCGCGCCCGATGCCGGAGTCGCCGCCGGTGATAAGTGCGCGGCGGTCCCTCAGCAGGCCGCTTCCCGTGTAGTCGCGCATCTCGTCGCGCGGTTCGGGGGCCATGTCCCCGGTCCGTCCCGGGTACGGCTGGCTCTGTGGCGGTCGTTCGCTCATGGGAGGCGGGTGCCCCGAGGCGGCCGGAGGAAACGTTCCCCTATTGTGACTCTTGGGTAACAACGCGGCTCCGCGATCAGCAGGGGTGTGAGCAGAGCGCGCGGTGACTTCTGGGTAACATCATCCGAACCACATTCGGTCCCTGACGTAAGGTGCTGCTTATGGACCTGAACGGAGTTTCCGCCGTCGTATCCGGTGGTGCGAGCGGCCTCGGCGAGGCCACCGTCCGATCGCTGGCCGCCGAAGGCGCCAAGGTGGTCATCGCCGACCTGAACGAGGACAAGGGCAAGGCACTCGCCGACGAGGTCGGCGGCGTCTTCGTCAAGACGGACGTGTCGGACGAGGGACAGGTGCAGGCCGCCGTCCAGGCCGCCGTCGACACCGGCAAGCCGCTGCGCGTCATCGTCAACAGCGCCGGCATCGGGTGGGCGTCGCGGACCGTGAACCGCGACGGCTCCCCGCACGACCTCGCCTCGTACGAGACCGTCATCCGCATCAACCTGATCGGGACCTTCAACCTGATGCGGATCGGCGCCGCCGCCATTTCCAAGACCGAGCCCGCCGACGCCGACGGCGCCCGCGGCGTGGTGGTCAACACCGCGTCCGTCGCCGGTCTCGAAGGCCAGACCGGGCAGCTCGCCTACTCGGCGTCCAAGGGCGGCATCATCGGCATGACGCTCCCGGCCGCGCGCGACCTCGCCGCGATCGGCGTCCGGGTCAACACCATCTGCCCCGGCATCATCGACACCCCGATCTACGGCGAGGGCGAGGCCGCGGACGCGTTCAAGGCCAAGCTCGCCGCGCCCGTGCCGTTCCCGAAGCGGATGGGCAAGGCGTCGGAGTTCGCGCACCTCGTCAAGTCCCTCATCGAGAACGACTACATGAACGGCGAGACCATCCGTTTCGACGGTGGCATCCGCTTCCAGCCGAAGTGAGGCACTGAATGACCGACGCTGTATCGTCCGAGGGGGGACGACCCCCCACGCCCCCCGGAAACGCGGCTGTTCTTACGGAAGAGGACGGTGCCGTCCTCGTCATCACCATCAACCGTCCCGAGGCCCGCAACGCGGTGAACGGCGCGGTGGCGCAGGGCATCGCGGCGGCCGTCGAGGAGCTCGACTCCCGCAAGGACCTGTCCATCGGCGTCCTCACCGGCGCGGGCGGGACGTTCTGCTCGGGCATGGACCTCAAGGGCTTCCTGACGGGCGACAACCCGATCGTCGAGGGACGCGGGTTCGCCGGCATCACCGAGCGTCCCGCGGCCAAGCCGCTGATCGCCGCCGTCGAGGGCTACGCGCTCGCGGGCGGCTGCGAGGTCGCGCTGTCCTGCGACATGGTCGTGGCCTCCCGGGAGGCCCAGTTCGGGCTGCCCGAGCCGAAGCGCGGCCTGGTGGCGGGGGGCGGCGGCCTGCTGCGACTGCCGAAGCGCATCCCGTTCCACATCGCCATGGAGATCGCCCTCACCGGCGAGAAGTACCCGGCGGAGCGGATGGCCGAGCTCGGGTTCGTCAACCGGCTCACCGAGCCGGGCGGCGCGCTCGCGGCGGCCAAGGAGCTGGCCCTGAAGGTCGCCGAGAACGCTCCGCTGGCGCTCGCGGCCACCAAGAGGATCATCGTCGAGTCCGCGGACTGGACGTCGGCCGAGGCGTGGAAGAAGCAGCAGGAGATCACCATCCCGGTCTTCGGGTCCAAGGACGCCCAGGAGGGACCGGCGGCCTTCGCCGAGAAGCGCAAGCCGAACTGGAAGGGCGAGTAGTCCCGCCGCCCGACCGCCCGAGGCGCCCGGAACCGATCGGTTCCGGGCGCCTCGGCGTCTGTGGCGCAGGCGCCCGGCGGCCGGGTCGTGCCCGCCGGGTGACCGGTCCTCAGGCGAGGACGGGGAAGTTGCTGCGGAGGACGCCGTGCGGGTCGCGGGCGCGCTTCAGCACGCGGAGCCGGTCGAGTACGCCGGGCGTGAAGGCGTTCGCCGCGCGCTCCCCCGGGGCGAGGAGGGTGAACGGCTTGCGGCCGGTCGTGTACGGGACGAGGGTGTTCGCGATCTCGTGCTGGCGGGCGCGCACCGCCGTCCCGCCGTCCTCGCCGGGGACGCCGAACATGTAGAGCGCGAACGGCTCGTCCAGGTGCCCGGCGGGGGTGCCGGAGGGGCGGGCCAGCGCGCCGCCGAGGTGCCGCAGCTGGACGCTGAGCAGCGGATCGACAGGACGTTCCAGCAGCGCGGCGGCCACCTCGCCGGTCAGTTCCGTCAGGAGTTCCGCGCGGGACCGCCCGGGACCGGGGTCGGTCGGCTCGGCGGTGATCGTTCCCAGGTCCGCGACCGGCAGCGCGGCGCGGGAATCGGAGATCCTGCCGGTGATCTTGTCGAGCGGGCGCAGGAGCGCCTCGGCCTCCGCCCCCGCGCCGAGGAAGGCGCTGTCGATCGCCACGAGCGGAGCCGCGCCCGGGAGGTTCAGAAGTTCGTACCAGGCGGTCAGCTCGTCCGGCGCCCCCTCGGTGATCTCGCGGTAGGCGTCAAGGACCGCCGGCGCCTGCTCGGCGGGCCACAGCATCCGGCCGCCGTGGAGGCGCGGCGCCGGGTGCAGGGCGAACTCGACGGCGGTGACGATCGCGAAGTCGCCGCCACCGCCGCGCAGTGCCCAGAACAGATCCCGGTCGGTTTCGGACGTCACCCGTGCGCGGGAGCCGTCGGCGTCCACGACGTCGAACGCGCGGACGGCGGCCGACGCCCATCCGTGCTTGCGGCCGAACCAGCTCAGCCCGCCGCCGAGCGTGTAGCCGGTGACGGTCACCACCGGGCTGCTGCCCGCGAGCCCGGTCAGGCCGTGCGGGCCGGCCACCTCCAGGACGCGTCCCCAGGTGACGCCGGCGCCCGCGCGGGCGATCCGCTCGTCCGGGCGGATCTCCAGCTCGTCCAGGCGGGTGGTGCGGAGCAGGATCACCTCTCCGAGGTCGCCGGACGCGCCGTGGCCGCTCGGCTGCGTCGCGACGGTCAGCCCGGCGAGCCGGGCATGTCGGACGAGCGCGGCCACGTCGTCGGCGTCGGCGGCCTCGACCACCGCCCGGACGGGTTGATCCACCGCGAGGTTCCAGGGCCGTCGTGCCGCCTCGAAGCCACCGTCGCCCGCCGTGAAGACCCGGCCCCTGACCGCGCCGCGCAGTTCGTCCCCGATGTTCATGGCCTCTCCTCTTCGCCGTCGATGGGTCCACGGTGCCCGCAGGCGGCTGGGATCGGGCTGGGATCGAGTTGAGGTGCCCGTAGGCTGAGGATCCGGACGATGCGGAAGGGCGGTCAGGAGGGCGGATGGCGGCGGGACCGGAGTTCCGGCTGTTCGGCCCCTTCGAGGTCGCGGACGGCTCGGGACGAGTGCTCGACCTCGGCACGCGCAAGCAGCGTGAGCTGGCGGCGATGCTGGCGATCGAGACCGGCCGCGTCGTCTCCCTGGACCGGCTGATCGACGAGCTGTGGGCAGGTGAGCCGCCCGCACGCGCGACCCGGACGCTCCAGGCCTACATCGCGCACCTTCGCAAGGTCCTGGAACCCGATCGCGCGCCTCGGACACCGCCGTCGGTCCTGCTCACCCGCGAGCCCGGCTACCAGCTCGCCGTCCCGCCCGGACAGGTCGACCTGTGGCGATTCACGGCCTGGGTGGACGAGGGGCACGCGGCTCTCGCCCTCGGGGCGCACGCGGAGGCCGTCGAGATCCTGGACAGGGCCCTCGGCCTGTGGCGCGGTGACCCTCTCGGCGAGTTCGCCGACCGGGAGTTCGCCCGGCCGGTCCGCACCCGGCTCACCGAACTGCGCGCGGCCGCCCAGGAGGACCGGTTCGACGCGCGGTCGGCACTCGGCGAGTCCGCGTCCCTGATTCCCGGGCTGGAGGCGCTCGTCGAGGACGGGCCCTACCGGGAACGCGCGTGGTCGCTGCTCGTCCTCGCCCTCTACCGGGCCGGGCGCCAGGCCGACGCCCTCGCCGCGCTGCGCCGCGTCCGGGCCCGCCTCTCGGACGACCTCGGGCTACGTCCGGGACCGGAGTTGCAGGACCTGGAACGCTCGGTATTCGACCAGTCGCCCGCCCTTCGGCTCCCATCGCGCGAGCTCCCTCCCGAGCCCCCGCGTGCGGCGGCGGCCCGGCCGGCGGAACCGGTCGGGGACGGCCTCGTCGCGCGGTCGGCGCAGATGGCGCTGATCGAGCGGCGGCTCGGTGAGGTACGGCGTGGCCGCGGCGGCGCCGTCCTGGTGACCGGGGAAGCGGGGATCGGCAAGACCCGGCTCGTCCGGGCCGCCGCCGACCTGGCCGCGGCCCGCGGCTTCCGGCTCGCCTGGGGACGCTGCGCGGACGGCACGGCCCCCGCCTTCTGGCCGTGGCGGCAGATCGTCCGGGAGGCCGGGGACGAGTCCGGCCTGCTCTCGATGGAGACCCTCTCTCCGCGGCAGGATCCCGGCGCCGCGCTGTTCGCCCTGTACGAAGAGGTCTTGGACGTCCTGACGAGCGATGAGACCCCGCTGGCGGTCGTCCTGGACGATCTGCACTGGGCGGACGTGTCGTCGCTGCGCCTCCTGACCTTCGTGGCGGACGCGGCCGCCCGGCACCGGTTGCTCGTCCTCGTCACGAGCCGTCCCGAACCGGGCGACCACCCGGATGCCCTCCGCGACACCCTGGCCGCGCTGTCGCGGTCGGCCGAACGCGTTGATCTCGGCCCGTTCACCGCAGGCGATGTCGCGTCCTACCTGCGCGCCAAGGGCGTCAGCGAGGAGCCCGGCCTTGCGGAGCGGCTGCTGGCGAGGACGGGCGGCAACCCCTTTTACCTCGGCGAGGTCCTGCGCCTGCGCGGCAGCGAGGGGACCGTCCCGAGCGGTGCGCGGGACGTCATCGAACGCCGTGCCGCCCGGCTGCCCGAGGAGACGCGGACCCTCCTGCACGCCGCCGCGGTCGCCGGACGCGACGTCGGCGTCGACCTCCTGGAGGCCGTCACGGACAGCACGCCCGAGCAGGTCATGGCCGCGATGGAGCCGGCCGTCGCGACCGGCCTGCTGGTCGAGCCGCCCGAGGGGTCCGAGCCCGGTGGGTCAACCCCCGCCGGCGCCGAGTACCGGTTCGCGCACGCCCTCGTCCGGGAGGCGCTCTACGCGGGGCTGGGCCGGCTCGAACGGTCCCGGCTGCACCTGCGCGTCGGGGAGGCGCTCGAACCCGTCCTCCCCGAGGCGGAGTCGGCCACGCTGGCGCACCACTTCGCGCAGGCCGCCAAGTTGGGCGGTGCGGACAAGGCCGTCAAGCACGCCTCACGCGCGGCCCGGCACGCGACCGGCCAGCTCGCGCACACCGAGGCCGCCGACCTCTGGGCGCTGGCCCTGTCCGCCCTCCCGCCCGGCAGGGACGCCGAACGGGCCCGGATCCTCACCGAGCTGGGGCAGGCACGCCGCACCGTCGGACGGCCGGAGCAGGCGCGCCGCGACTGGGAGGAGGCGATCCGGATCGCGCGGGACATCGGCGACCGGGACGCGCTGATCCCGGCGGTCGCCGCGATCGGCGGGCCGTCCCTGTGGAACTGGCGACCGTACGGCGTCGTCGACGCGGAGATGGTCGCGACCATCGAGGGCCTGCTGAACGGTCCGCTCCCCGATGCCGGCAGGGCGGCGCTGCTCGGCGCCCTGGCCCTCGAACTCCACTACGGCCCGCGCAGCGCGGAGGGCGAACGCTTCGCCGCCGAGGCCGTCGAGCTGGCCAGGACGACCGGGGACGGCCCGCTCCTCGCCCGCACGCTGAACAACTACCTGCTCGCGGCGTTCCGCCCCGGCCGCAACGCGGCGCGGCGCGCGGCGGCGGAGGAACTGGCGCACCTGCCCGGCCTTCCGGTCAGCGGCGAGGTGATGGCGCGCGTCTTCCTGATGTCGTGCCTGCTGCGCGACGGGGACCTGCCCGGCTGGGACCGCGAGCTGGCACGCTGCGGGACTCTGCTGGACAGGACGCCCCGTCCGGAACTGGAGTCGATGGTCCGGGTCGCGCAGACCGCGCGCAGCACCCTTGACGGCCGGTGGGACGAGGCGGAGGAGCTGCTCGCGCACGACATGCGGTCGGCTCGACGCTCTGGGGCGGCCGGTTCCGGCGCCTGGTCACTACGTTCACGTGCCGCCGCGCCCAGGGCCGTGTCCCGGAGATGCTGGACGAGCTGGTGGCCACCGCCGGGGAACCCGGCCTGGTCCCGCTGCGTCCCGTCGCCGTCCTGGCGACCGTGGAGGCGGACCGCCCCGCGATGGCCCGCGAGCTGATCGCCCGGTGGGGGACCGAAATCCCCGATGACTGGGTCGGGGATTTCCTCATCCCGGTCTGGGGTTTGGTCGCGGCCCGCCTGGGCACCCCGGACCCCCGTGATCTCTATCACCGTCTCGTCCCGTACGCCGACCAGTTCGTCGTCGCCGGCATGGGCACCGCCTGCTGGGGGCTCCACACGCCTTGTCCAGGCGGAACTGGCGCGCCGCCTGGGAGACGGCCCCGCCGCCCAAGCTCATGCCCATGCCGCTCATAAAGCGCACAAAACGCACGGTTTTGGCTACTGGGCGTCGCTTGGCGCTGGAGGCCCGTAGGCTCGTCCACCAAATCGACCCCCCGGGGGAGGCCATGGACATCATCAGCCGGGCGGAATGGGGCGCCCGGGCACCCGGCTCCCGAAGCTCGGTCGGCTGGTCGCAGCGGACCGAGTTCATCGTGCACTACTCCGAAGGCCCGACCAGCCAGTCCGTGCGCGGCATCCAGGACTTCCACATGGACGGCAACGGCTGGTCCGACATCGGGTACAACTTCCTGGTCGACGTCAGCGGCCGTATCTACGAGGGACGCGGATGGCTGGTCGTCGGCGCGCACGCGCCGGACCACAACACCTCGGGCATCGGCGTGTGCATGATCGGCCGCGACGGTGACTCCACCGCCGCCGCCAAGCGGTCCATCCGGTGGCTGTACGACGAGGCGGCCCGCCGCACGGGCCGCGGCCTCGCCAAGCTCGGACACCGCGACGTGTACGCGACGAGCTGCCCCGGGGACGAGCTGTACGCCTGGGTGCGGGCCGGGATGCCCGCCGACATAGAGGAGGACGACATGCCGGACTACGTCTCCGTCGGGATGAGCGCCGCACAGGACCTCCCGCCGAACACATGGGTGACGGTCACCTGGGGCAAGGAGTACTCGGACCAGGAGCACCACCACTGGGACCAGGGCGGCTCGTCCTTCATCGTCGGCCCCGCCAGGTACGCCTTCAACGCCAACGTCAAGATCGACGGGCTCGCCCCCGGCACCGAGGTGCAGGCCCGCGCGATCGAGCACGCCGAGTCAGGCGGCGACTACGACGGAGGCCCGATCGGCGAGTACGTCGCGAGCGGGGGCTCGACCTTCGTCCACTACAACGTCGCCGCGGACACCGTCGGCGACGGGTACCGGGTCCGCTTCCAGGTCATCCACTACGGCACCGAGACCGCCCGCATCAGCTCGGGCTCCGCCAAGGCGTTCGCCTGGCCCACCTGAGCCCCGGCGCGACCCGCACCGGCCCGCCCCGCGGGATGGGTGACGGGTGACACACCCCGATACCTGTCCGAACGGTCAGAACTGACCGTTCGGACAGGTATGTTCGTTTCATGGCTCGCTCGCCCTCCGGTCTGAGAGAACGGCTCCTGGACTCGTCCGTCCAACTGTTCGCCCAGCGGGGTTTCCGCGGGACGTCGCTCGCGGACGTCGCCGCCGACGCCGGCTGCTCCAAGGCGTCGCTGCTGTACCACTTCAGCAGCAAGGAGGCGATCCTGGCCGAACTCCTCCTGCCGATCGGCAAGGAGGTCGTGGCACTCGACCGCCGCCTCGCCCCCCTGGACGACCGGGACGTCGCCGAGGCCGCCGTCACCGGGTTCGTCGATCTCACCCTCCGGTACCGCCGCGAGATCAAGCTGCTGTTCGACAACCTGGCCGACGTCACCTCGCTGCCCGACCTGGGCATCGACGGGGTCGACGGCGTCGACGACCGGCTGGTCGACGCGGTGGCGGGCCGTTCGCCCGGGCCGGAGGCGCGGGTGGCCGCGCACCTGGTGCTGGGCGGCATCTTCGCGGCGGGGGCCGCGGTCGAGCGCCTGCCGTTCGACGACGCGACCCTGCGCGCGTCGTTGACCACCAGCGCGCTCCGCGCCTTAGGGCGCGGCCGCGCCTGACCCGTACCCGCCGACCGCCGCACCCGCGGCCGGTCCGTGCCGCCCTCACCACCGATCTCCAAGGGAGGCTTCCGATGGCGACCCTGCTGTACCGGCTGGGCCGATGGTGCTTCGGGCGCCGCGGCCCGGTCGTTCTCGTCTGGCTGGTCCTGCTGGGCGTGCTGGGCGTGGCGGCGGCCGCGTTCAGCGGCCCGACGTCCGACGAGTTCCGCATGCCCGGCACCGAGTCCCAGCGCGCGATGGACGCCCTGGAGACGCGGTTCCCCCAGGCCACCGGCGCCACCGGTACCGTCGTCATCGCCGCTCCGCAGAACGAGCGGCTGTCTCCGGGCGAGGTCGCGCCCGTCGTCCGGCAGGCCGCCGAGATCCCCGGGGTCGCCGCGGCCATGGACCCCTTCCAGGCCAGGTCGGTCTCGCCAGACGGCCGGTACGCCCTCGTCCAGGTCCAGTTCGCCGGCGAACTCGCCGACATCACCGAGGACCAGCGCACCGCCTACAAGGAGATCGCCGAAGGAGACCACGGCACGCTACGCGTCGAGGTCGGCGGCGAGGTCGTCACCGAACCGCCCGGCGCCGGAGCCGCCGAGGCGATCGGGGTCGGCGTCGCCGCGATCGTCCTGATCGTCACCTTCGGCTCGCTCGTCGCCGCGGGGATGACCCTGCTCAACGCCCTGGTCGGCGTCGGCGTCGGGATGGCCGGGCTGTACGCGCTGACCGGCTCGGTGAGCCTCAACAGCGCCACACCGATCCTCGCGCTCATGCTGGGCCTGGCCGTCGGCATCGACTACTCGCTGTTCATCACGTCCCGCTACCGGCAGCACCTCATGGACGGCCTGGACCGGCGGGAGGCGGCCGGACGCGCCATCGGCACCGCCGGGTCCGCCGTGGTGTTCGCCGGTGCCACCGTGGTCATCGCCCTGGCCGGACTCTCGGTCGTCGGCATCCCGTTCCTGACCGCGATGGGCCTGGCCGCAGCGGGCACCGTGGCCGTCGCCGTGCTCGTCGCCCTGACCCTGCTGCCCGCCGTGCTGGCCTTCGCCGGAGACAGGATCCTTCCTCGCGGGCGCCGCGCCGCCGGGCACCCCGCCAAGGAGGGCTTCGGCTTCCGGTGGGGACGAGGCGTCTCCAGGCTGCGTGTGCCCGTCCTGCTGGCCGGGATCCTGGCCCTGGGGGCGCTGGCCCTCCCCGTCCAGGACATGCGCCTCGCGCTGCCCGACGCCGGGACCGCCTCCACGGACACCTCCGAGCGGCAGGCCTACGACCTGACCAGCGAAGGATTCGGTCCCGGCTTCAACGGACGCCTGATCACCGTGGTCAGCGGCGACAGCCCGGACGCCACCCGTCCGGCGGCCGAGCAGACCGTCCAGCGCGTCAAGGACGTCGAAGGCGTGCAGGCGGTCGTCCCGCCGCAGTTCAACCAGGACGGCACCACCGCGCTCGTCGCCGTCGTCCCCGAGAGCGGCCCCAGCGACGCCGCCACCGAGGACACCGTCCACGCCATCCGCGACGCGGTCGCCGGCGTCCAGGGGGCGGACATCTCGCTCACCGGCACCACCGCGCTCGGCATCGACATCTCCGAGAAGCTCGCCGACGTCCTGCCCGTCTACCTGCTCCTCGTGGTGGGCCTGTCGGTCCTGCTGCTGATGCTGGTCTTCCGCTCCATCCTGGTGCCGCTCAAGGCCGCCGCCGGATTCCTGCTGACCGTCGGCGCGACGTTCGGCCTCACCACCGCGGTCTTCCAGGAGGGCCATCTGGCGTCCCTGGTCGGCGTCGACACCCCGGGCCCGCTGGTCAGCTTCCTGCCCATCATCCTGATCGGCATCCTGTTCGGCCTGGCCATGGACTACGAGGTGTTCCTGGTCTCCAAGATGCGGGAGGACTTCGTCCACGGCGACACCGCGCGCCAGGCCACCATCAACGGCCTCGGCCAGAACGCCCGCGTGGTCACCGCCGCCGCCCTCATCATGTGCGCGGTGTTCGCCGGGTTCGTCCTGACGCCCGACCCCATCATCAAGTCCATCGGCTTCGCGCTGGCGGTCGGTGTCTTCATCGACGCGTTCATCGTCCGCATGACCCTCGTCCCGGCGGTCATGTCCCTGTTCGGACGCGCCGCCTGGTGGCTGCCCCGCCCGCTGGACCGAGCCCTCCCCAACCTGGACATCGAAGGAGAGAACCTCCGCCACACCCTCGCCGAGCCCGCCCACAAGCAACACGCCACCAAACCCTAGACCGGCCTCCTCTACGGGACGATGATGGTCTTGCCGCCGGTGAGACCGGCCTCGGCGTCGCGGTGCACCGCCGCGAGTTCGGCCAGGGGCACGGCCGCGGAGATGTCGACCCGGAGAACGCCGGCGTCCACGAGGGCGACGAGCTCGGCGACCTGCCCGGGATCGTCGCGGGCCACGAAGTGGGTGCTGGTCACCCCGGCGCCGGACGGGGCCTCCACCGGGACGGTGATCGATACGAGCGAACCGCCCGGCCGGATCACCCCGCACAGTTCGGCCGCGTCCCCCGGCGGGATCGCGGCGAGATTGAACACCACGTCCACCGGGGCGTCCAGTGCCTCGTGCACTGGGTAACGGGTGTAGTCGATGATCTGTCCGGCGCCATGGCCCCGGACCCGCTCCGCGCTACGTGGGCCGGCTGTGGCGATCGTGTGCGCTCCGGTGTGCGCCGCGAGCTGGACCGCGAACATGCCCACGCCGCCGCCCGCGCCGTTGATGAGGATCCGGGTGCCCGGTCCGAGGCGCGCGTGCTCGAACAGCCCCTGCCAGGCGGTGAGGCCGGCCACCGGTATCGCCGCGGCGTGGGCGAGCGGGATGGCGCGCGGTGCGGGTGCAAGCCCGGTGGCCGATGCGGTGACATGGCCGGCCGCCGCCCCGCCCCCGTCGAGTCGGCCGATGACCTGGTCGCCGACCAGGAAGCGGTCGACGCCTTCTCCCGTCTCGACGATCGTCCCGGCCGCTTCGGAACCGAGGATGAATGGCAGGTCCATCGGGACGATGTCCTGCATATAGCCGGCCCGGAAACCGATGTCCGAGGGGTTGAAGCCCGCGGCGGCCACTCGCACGAGCACCTCGCCGGGCCCGGGAACCGGACGGGGGACACGCTCGTATCGGATCACGTCCGGCCCGCCGAAGGCGTGGACGCGTGCCGCCATCATCGTTCCCGGCGGCTCGGCCGGTGGGGATTCTTCCGTCATGCGACGACCGTATGGGCCGGGCGGCAGACGTCCAATGATGGATCGTCTTGGATACATACGTTCTCGTCTTCTAAGGTGCCTGGATGGACGTGCTGAGCGATGTGATCGCCGTGATGCGCACCGGTGAGCCGCGATCGGCCCGCGTGGAATGGCGCGCCCCGTGGGGGCAGCGGTTCGGCGGAGTGCCGGGGGCGGCGGGTTTCCAGGTCGTCCTGCGCGGATCCTGCTGGTTGATCCCCGCGGACGCCGATCCGGTCCCGCTCACCGCCGGTGACGTGGTGTTCCTGCCGCACGCGGGCGAGCACGCGCTCGCCGACGCGCCGTCCACACCGCTGGCCGAGTACGCCTGCCATCCCCGCGACGACTCCAGGTTCGAACGCAGGTACGCCGCCGCATCGGTCGGGCGCCTGGACGGTGCCGCGCCGACCACGGTGACGTTGTGCGGCGCCTACCAGCTCGACACCGGCCGGGGTCACCCGCTGCTGGACGACCTGCCTCCGGTCCTGCACCTGCCCGCCCGGTCCGGACACCACCCACGGCTGCGCGCCGCGGTCGACCTGCTCGGCGCGGAACTGGAGGAACCGCAGCCGGGGATCGATGCCATCGTGCCGGCCCTCCTGGACACGCTCCTGCTCTACATTCTGCGCGCGTGGCTCGCCGAGCAGCCGGGGGGACGTGAAGGCGCGGGTTGGGCGGCGGCGTTCCGCGATCCGGCGATCAGCGCGGCCCTGGAAGCCATCCACCGGGACCCGGCGCACCCCTGGACCGTCGCCGGGCTCGGAACGCACGCCGGGCTGTCGCGGGCCGCCTTCTCCCGGCGCTTCACGTCCCTGGTCGGGCGACCGCCCCCCTGGTGGCGGCTTACGACCGCGATGCGGCTCCTGCGCGACTCGGACGCCCCGCTGAGCGTGGTGGCGGGGCAGATCGGTTACGGCTCGGAGTTCGCCTTCGCCAACGCCTTCAAACGCGAATTCGGCGTCGCCCCGGGACGCTACCGGCGCGACGCCCGCTCACCGACCCCGCCGCGACGACTCGGAAATCGACACCGTGACCCAACCCTGATGCCGGAAAAGGAAAGCCCCGGCGTCGGCCGGGTCCAGGGGTGGGGTTCAGAGATCGAGTTCGTCGCGCTTAACCCCGGGACCTGGTAGTCCCAGTGGGCTAGTCGTCGCCTTCGTAGGGCAGGAACGCGCTGCTGTCGATGACGTAGCCGCCCGCGTTGACCTCGTCCCCGAACACGTAGTCGTGCCGTGCGCGGTAACGCGTCCCTTCCGAAGCGGGACCGGGGTCACTGTTTTGGTGCTAGCGATCCGCTACGTCGCAACGATGCCAGCTTAAGGGATGGAGGCCGAGCTTCCTGCCTGGTCAGTCCCAGCGGCTGGAGCGTTGGCGTTTGATGGCGGAGCGGCGTTTCTTGTTCTCCAGGCGGCGTTCGTTGATGCCGCGGGGCATCTTCTTGGGGACGCGCTTCTTCGGGGGAGGGGCCGTGGCGTCGGCCAGCAGGGTGGCCAGGCGGGTGCGGGCCGCGTCGCGGTTGCGGAGCTGGGAGCGGTACTCCTCGGCGCGGACCGTCAGCACGCCGCGGACCAGGCGGCCGGACAGGCGTTCCAGGGCCCTTGTCTTCAAAGCGTCCGGGAGGGACGGGGAGTTCGCGACGTCGAAGGAGAGTTCGGCGGCGGTGGCGCTGGTGTTGACGTGCTGCCCGCCCGGTCCCGAGGAGCGGGAGAAACGCCAGCTCAGCTCGGACTCCGGGATGGAGACCGAGCCGCGGACGTGGATCTGCTCGGGCATGTCCACATTGTCGCAAAACAGGGGTGATCTTGTCGCCCGAGTATCACTCGGGTGGACAACGACTGCAAGTACTTACTTACAATGATCGGTATGGCTGACGGAGTGTTCAAGGACGGCGATCTCATCCGCGTCATCGGGCGGGAGGGCGTGCTGATCGCGGCCGGAGGGGCCGCGTCGTTGCTGCAGACCGCGCATCCCAAGGTGGCGCAGGGAGTGTGGGACCACAGCTACACGGCCGACGACCCGACACGGCGCCTGCGGAACACCATGGGGTGGGTCTACACGGTCCAGTTCGGGACGCGGGAGGAGGCCGAGGCGCTCAGCGCCCTGGTCACGAAGGGGCACGAGGCCATCACCGGGCCCGACTACGAGGCGAACGACCCGGAGTTGCAGGTGTGGGTCGCGTCCACGCTGTTCGCGGTGGCGGCGCAGTTCTACCAGCTGCTCTTCCGGCGGCACCTGGACCAGGCGGAGCTTGAGGAGTTCTACCAGCAGAGCAAGGTCTACGCGACGATCCTGGGATGCCCGGAGGAGCGGATGCCGGGGACGTATCCGGAGTTCCGCGAGTACTACGCGGACATGCTCCAGAACCTGAAGATCAGTGACGCCTCGCGGGGCGTCGCCGACGAGGTGCTGTATCCGAAGCTGCCGGGAGGCGTGTCGAACGCACCCGGGCTCGCGATGATCCGGCTGCTGACCGCCGGGCTGATGCCGGCGCCGATCCGTGAGCAGTACGGGTGGCGGTGGGACGCCGGGCGGGAGCGGCGGTTCCGGCTGCTGGTCGGGGCGCTGGCGGCGGTGTATCCGCGGCTGCCGCTGCGGGTGCGGACGCTGCCCAGGGACGCCTACCTGGCCTCGACGCGGAAGATGCTGGCCAAGGTGAGGCGGCCGCCCGCGATCTCGGTCAGGTCGAGCTGAGCGGACGCCGGGGTGAGGGAGCCGCCGGGGTGAGGGAGCCGCCGGGGTGAGGGAGCCGCCGGGGTGAGGGAGCAGGGTGCGGCCGCGTGACCCACAGGGTAGTCACGCGGCCGCTCTCCCTTGCTCGGCCCCTCCCGCCCGGCCCGGCTGGGAAGGACCTTCTGGCCCGGTTCCGCCGTCCGTCCGCCCGCTCCCCCCAGAGCCTGGCCGGACGGCGTCCCGGGTCAGTCCGGGGCGCCGGCGGAGGTTCCGGGCTCCGACGGCTGCTGCGGCCGTTCGGCGTTCATGAAACGGATCCCCCTGCCGGTCGCTCACTTCGAGCGTGCGGCCCGGGGCTGTAACCCGCCTGGATCCTGCCTGAAAGTGTGCTGAATGCTGACAAGTCATGAGAAACCGCGACCGAGCGGGCGTGCGGCGTCCGTCGTCCCTCGGCCGCGGTGGCGCGAGCTGCGCCGAAGCTGGCCAGGGCGCGTACTCCCGTTCCCTGTCGAGCCCGGGGCGCGCCCTGTGGCGTCCACCTAAGCGCACGTACCTGAACGTTGCCTGAACGGGCCGGAGAAGGGCGTTCAGGTTCCGTCGAGCGGCAGGACGACCCTGAACGTGGCCCCCTCGCCCGGTTCGGAGTCGGCCTCCACCCGGCCTTCGTGGGCGGCCACCAGCGCGGCGACGATGGCGAGGCCGAGGCCCGCGCCGCCCCCCTCCCGGGAGCGCGCCTCGTCCGCGCGGTAGAAGCGCTCGAACACCCGCTCCGCGTGCTCCGGAGAGAGGCCGGGACCCTGGTCGGCGACCTCGACGGCCGCCGCCGGGGCGTCGCGCAGCGTGCCCGGGGCGAGGCGCACCTCGACCGGTGTGCCTTCGGGGGTGTGCACGATCGCGTTGGTCAGCAGGTTCCCGAGCACCTGGCGCAGCCGCGGCTCGTCCCCCAGCACCTGGTAGGCCAGCCCTCCCTCGACCGATAGATCGATCGTGCGATCGGGTGCGAGAACTCTCGCCTCCTGGACAGAGTCGGCGGCGACGGCGAGCAGGTCCACCGGACGCCGCTCGATCGGGCGCTGCCGGTCCAGGCGCGCGAGCAGCAGCAGGTCCTCGACCAGCAGTCCCATCCGGGACGCGGTCTCCTCGATGCGGCCGATCAGCCGGTCGAGCTCCTCGGGGCTGCGGGCGGCGCCCTGCCGGTAGAACTCGGCGAACCCGCGGATCGCGGTGAGCGGCGTGCGCAGCTCGTGGCTGGCGTCGGCGACGAACCGGCGCATCCGCTCCTCCGACCGCAGCGCGGTCCGCTCCGACCGCCGTGCCCCCGCCTCCGACTCGGCGCGGGCCTGGAACGCCGCCTCGATCTGCGCGAGCATCGCGTTCAGCGACTCGCCGAGGCGCCCCATCTCGGTGCGCGGGTCGGCCCGCGGGACCCGGCGCGACAGGTCGCCGGCCGCGATCGCGCCCGCGGTCTCCTCGACCTCTTCGAGCGGGCGCAGGCTCGCCCGGACGACCCACACGCCGAGGCCGACCAGGCCGGCCAGCACCACCAGCCCCACGATCGCGTCGATCACCATGAGCCGCCGGACGGTCCGGTCGACCTCGTCCAGGCTGAACGCCAGGACGAGGATCGCTCCGCCGCCGCCCGGGATCGGCTGGGCGAGGATCCGCCACGACGAGCCCGAGCCGCCGGTCCCGGAGACCGTGAACGGCTCGTCGATCCGCCCGGACAGGTCGTCGGGGAGGCGCGGATGGCCGGGATCGCTCCACGCCGGGTTCCGCCCGACCGTGCGGCCGTCGGTGGCGCGGACCTGCCCGTACACCTCGCTCGGGATCCGGTAGGTGATCCAGGTCTTCCCGTCCTCCAGCTCGTCCAGCTGCTGGACGACCTGGCTCATCGACCGGCCGACGGCGCCGCGCAGCTGGTCGTCGGCCCGTCCGACCAGGTACTGCCGCAGTACCGACGTCCCCGCCGCGCCCATGACCGTCATCCCGAGGGTGGCCAGGACGAGCATCCCGGCGACCAGCTTGACGCGCAGCGACGTCCGGGCCCATACGCGGGTCAGGACGTACCGCGGCCACCCCGGCGGGCCCTGCCCCCGGGCATGCGGCGGCTCCGGCGGGCCCCCCGGTGGATGAGCGCCGGTGGGGGACGCCGGTACGTGCGCGGACATCAGCCGGGTCTCGCCGGCTCGCGCAGGACGTAGCCCACACCGCGCAGCGTGTGGATGAGGCGCGGCTCGGCGTTGTCGACCTTGCGGCGCAGCGCCGACACGTACGACTCGACGATCCCCGCGTCGCCCCGGAAGTCGTAGTTCCACACGTGGTCGAGGATCTGCGCCTTCGACACGACACGTCCCGCGTTGGCCATGAAGTACCGCAGCAGCTTGAACTCGGTCGGCGAGAGCTGGATCGCGCGCCCGCCCCGCCACACCTCGTGGCTGTCCTCGTCGAGCTCGACGTCGGCGAACACCATCCGCGGCGTCGGCTCGGCCATCCCGCCGCGGAACCGCCGCAGGACGGCGCGGATGCGGGCGATGACCTCCTCAAGGCTGAACGGCTTGGTGACGTAGTCGTCCCCGCCGATCGTCAGCCCCTTGATGCGGTCCTGCACGGCGTCCCGCGCGGTCAGGAACAGCACGGGAGTGTGGTCGCCGCCGGACCGCAGCCGCCGCGCGACGTCGAACCCGTCGATGTCGGGCAGCATCACGTCCAGGACGATCAGGTCCGGGCGGTGGCGCCGCGCCGACTGGACGGCGTCGGCCCCGTTGGTGGCGGTGACCACGTCGAAACCGGTGAAGCGCAGGCTGCCGGCGAGCAGTTCCAGGATGTTCGGTTCGTCCTCGACGACGAGCAGTGTCGCCTCCGCCGCCCTGCCTCCGCCGTTCGCCGTTCGTTCAACCATTCCGTCCACCAATGGCACAGTCCCCCTCCACGATTACGGCAGAGGTTCCCATCTCAACCTGAATGTCCCCTGAATGCTCCCAGAGGATCGGTTGAGCGCGCCGCCCCCTCCTGCCTGCTGCGACGCCCGTGTTCGCGTGGCGGCCGGTCGGCGCTCGTGGTCACCGCACTAGCCGCGGAGGTCCCGGATGGCCCGCATGGCTTCGCGGCGGGCCTCGCCGGACAGGACGTCGAGGTAGACGCCGCCGCCCAGATGGCCGCACTCGTGCTGAAGGCAGCGGGCGAAGTAGCCGGTGCCCTCCACGCGGGCGGGTCTGCCCTTCACGTCCATGCCCTCGACGACGGCGTGCGCGTGGCGGGGCGTCTCGAAGCGCAGGCCGGGGACGGACAGGCAGCCTTCCGGCTCGACCAGCGTCCCGCCGTCGGCGGCCACGAGCCTCGGGTTCACGACGTGCCCGATGTGGCGGCGTCCCTTGTCGTCCTCGCAGTCGTAGACGAACACCTGGAGGCCGACGCCCACCTGGTTGGCGGCCAGCCCGGCGCCGTCCTCCTCGTACATGGTGACGAACATGTCGTCGACGAGGCGTTCCAGCGCGGCGTCGAACGTCCGGACGGGATCGCATTCGGTGCGCAGGACCGGATCTCCGAGGAGCCGGATCGGACGGGTGGTTCCGCGGCGCGTGTGGGTCCTCTTGCTCACCCCGTGGATCCTATAAAAGGCGACACGGTCAAAACGCAACGCGGTGCGCCCGGCCGGGTGGCCGGACGCACCGCGCGACCGCCTGACGTTTCCGGGTCGGAGCTACAGCTCGATCGGGCCGCGGGGCTGCTCCGGCCCGCGGGGCTGCTCCGGCGGGACGGGTGCGCCCGGCTCGTCGGCCGGGGGCTTGGGCTGCTGCTGCGACGGCGCGGCCGGCGCGTCGGCCGCCGGAGCCGGCTGCTCGGGCTTCTTCACGGACGGCAAGCCCTGCGGGGCGGCCGGCGTGGAGGCCGGGGGCTGGGCCTGGGCCGGCTTGGGCGCCGCCGGCATCGGCTTCGCGCCGCCGCCGCTCCCGGACTGCGGACCGGAGGGCGACGCGGGCGCGGACTGCGCGGGCTTGGCCTGCGCGGGCTTGGCCTGCGGACCGGTCTGGCCGGACGGGGGCTGGCCCTGGGCGGGCTGCTGCTTGCGCGGCGCACCCTGCCGGACGGCGTCCTCGACCATCTTCTCCAGCGGGCCCGCCTCGTTCTCGGCGGTCAGCAACCGGTGCAGCGTCTCGCTGATCTCGGTGAGGCGCTGCAGGGCCTGGGTGTGGTTCTTGGTGAGCGAGGTCAGCCGCTGCGTCGCCCCCTCGTTGATCACGCTGGCGCGGCGCTCGGAGGCGGTCAGGGTGCGCTCGGCCTCCAGCCGCGCGCTGCTGACGGTCTGCTCCGCCTCCTGCTGGGCGGCCGACAGCACGCTGTCGGACTCCTTCTGGGCCGAGTTGATCACGTTGTCGGCCTTCTCCTGCGCCTGCGAGAGGTTCTTCTCGGCGTGCGCGCGGGCCTCGTCGATGATCCGCTTGGACTCCATCTCGGCGTCCTTGCGGATCTCGGACCCCTTGGTCTCGGCCTGGGCGACCTTGTCCTGGGCCTCGTCCTCGGCGAGGTTGATGATCTGACGGAGCCGGTCGCTCAGGTCGTCGCCGGTCGGCTTGCGCGCCTCCCGGAGCTCGGCCATCTCGCGGCGGAGGCGTTCGCCGTCGTCCTGGGCGCGGGCGAGCCGGGCCTCGAGTTCGCGGTGCTTCTGCTGGGCGCGGGCGATGAAGTCGTCGACCTGGCGGCGGTTGTAGCCGCGCATGACGATCTCGAAGGACTCTTCTTGGAGGAGGTTCGGCAGGATTTCGGCTTCGTTGCTCATGATGCCTTGGGGGGTCGTTGGCGGGGGTCATCACCCCGTCAGGGTCGGTTGTGACAACATCCTCACCCGCCGGTTGAGCGGGCCCACGTGTGGAAACGTCAGGACGACTCTTGTCCGGTCCACCCCATTCGCGCAACCGGAACGCACTTCTCGCTGCCGTTTCTTCACCCGGGTAGGCCCGACAAACTATCCAATCCTCGCAAACTACGCGGCTCGGGGGTGCCGGACGCCGCCGGGGGCGCCGTCCGGGACGCGGCGGGACGCGTCCTAGCATCGGCGGCATGAGCTACCTGGGATCATTGGGCGAGGACCGGCCGAACATCGACCCCGAGGCGTGGGTGGCGCCCGGCGCGGTCGTCGTCGGCCGGGTGACGCTGGGCCGGGCGTCGAGCGTCTGGTACGGCTCGGTCCTGCGCGGGGACGACGCGGAGATCGTGGTCGGCGACGAGTGCAACATCCAGGATCTCTGCTGCATGCACTCCGACCCGGGGATGCCTGCGGTCCTGGAGGACCGCGTCAGCCTCGGCCACAAGGCGATGGTGCACGGCGCGCACGTCGAGACCGGCTCGCTCATCGGGATCGGTGCGATCGTGCTGAACGGAGCCCGGATCGGCTCCGGGACGCTGATCGCGGCCGGCGCTCTGGTCCCGCCCGGCAAGAAGATCCCCTCCGGCGTGCTCGTCGCCGGGACGCCGGGCAGGATCGTCCGGGAGCTGACCGACGATGACCGGCTCACGCTGGAGCACACGCCCGCGGTGTACGTGGACAAGGCGCGGCGGCACCGCACGGCCGATTGGCGCACACCGTCAAGCTCCGATTGATAATGCTCTGACCTGCACTTATGTGGTGAATACGGCGGTGACGGGCACACTGATCGAGTTCTGCTGACTACGATGACGGTCGTGGTGTGGGGACCGGGCTATGGCAGTGCTCCGCCGCCCAGCCCCCAAATGGGGCAGGATCCGTTCGCGGAGGCAGAGCGGGACACGAGGGCGATGGTGGCGGCCGCGTGGTGGCCGGCCTCGGCGCCGCAGCAGCGCCATCACGCCATCGGCGGGCGCATGCTCGTCCTGCCGGACGGCACCTGGTGGCTGTTCGGCGCGTGGGCCCGCTGGTACCGGCTGCACCCGTCCGACGGCCAGTGGTACCTGTGCCCGCCGCCCCGCACGCCCGCCGTCCGGATGGCGGCGAGGCCGGCGCAGCAGATGGCGGGACGGTTGCCCAACCTGCCGCCGCACGTGATCCCGGCCGGGCCGGACTTCTCCTACGACCCGCCGGCGGGGCTGCCGTTCGTCGGGCACGGCTTCGCGACCGACGTGACCTCGCGCGTGCGGTCGACGGTCGAGTCGGCCGCCGCGCTGCCCACGCCGGAGTACCCGCACTGGTGGTCCGAGTTCTCCAGCGGCACGCCCTCCACGGTCGTCGCCGCGTACGGCGTGATGCTGTGGTGCGCGGGCGCGCCCGCGTTCGACTCGCGGCTCGACCCGCAGATGCTCGACCTGTGGAAGCCCTACCGCGCCAAACCGCTCCCGGAGGTGGACGGCCCGCGCTGGCTCACCCCGCCCGCCCTGGAGACGCTGGTCGGGCTCTACGCGGAACGGCTGCGGGCGAGCCGGGTGGACGCGGCGGTCGTCATCCTGCGCACGATGTGGGCCGTGGCCAGCGCACTGCGCGAGGACGTCCGGTACCAGGCGCGGGCGGACGCGCTGCTCGCCATCCTGGGCCCCACGCTCGCGAACCCGACCGTCGACTATGGGGCGCTGCCGTACGGCGACCAGGCGATCGTCCAGCAGTGGCTTACCCGCTGCCCGGCGAACCTGGTCCCCGCGCTGAGGAACGAGAGCTCGCCAGGGGACAACTTCCGGCACGCCTTCTACACGCTCAGCGAGCTGATAGCCGACCTCTCCGGGGACCCCGCCGAGCCGGCCTACGTCGAGCCCCGCCTGGTGGCCGCCGCGTTGCTCGCCGCCGACCTGGACGTCGTCCGCAAGGACATGGTGGGCACGATCGTCCCTTGGCTGGACCCGGAGATCCGCTACACGGTGCAGGCGGTGTCGGAGCAGCAGGGCCACCCGCTGCGCCGGCTGTGGCCGCAGGACCTGCGCCTTCCCGAGCCGCTGCGGTCCGCGGCCGGGTCCGGCTCGGGCGCGGAGTCGCTGCTCGCCGCGATGTACGAGGTGGACCTGGCCTGGTGCCGGCTCGGCGGGATGCCCGCGCGTCCCCGCGGCTTCCCCGTCCCGACGGCGATCATCGCCGGGATCATCGGCCGCAACCGCGCCCGCGCGACGACGGTCACCTCCACGAGCACGCCGGCGCCCGATCCGGAGCACTCGCAGCCGTCCCCGGTCGGCATGCAGAGCCAGCCGGGGATCGCCCCCGGCACGCCGCCGCCCGCGCAGGGGCAGCCGTCCGAGCCCGACCGCCCCTTCGTCCAGCCGCCCGCGCACCAGGAATGGGAGAACGAGCAGCCCGGTCCCGGCGGGCAGGCGCACGGGCAGGGGCCCGGCCAGGGGCAGCAGGCCGCGTTCGCCGCGCCCGCGCCCCCGGCCGCCGAGGAGGACGGGGACGACGGCGATATCGCGCCGCCCTACACCGAACTCGGATTCCAGCGTCAGGGGGCCGCCCAGCCTGCCCCGGTGCAGAGCCCGGCGCCCATGCAGAGCGGTGCTCCGCCGCCGCCCCAGCCGCCCGCGCCCATGCAGAGCCCGGCGCCTATGCAGAGCCCCTCACCACCGCAGCCGGCGCCCGCACAACCGTCGCCGCCCCAGCCCTCGTCTCCGCAGCCGGCGCCCGAGCAGCAGGCCGCCGCGTCCCCGCAGCTCGGCGGCTTCTCCCCGCCCGAGGAGGAGCAGGACGACAACTTCGTCCCGCCGTACACCCAGCTCGGCTACCAGCCGGCGGGCGCCCCGCCTCCGCAGCACGGGCCTCCCCAGCACGGGCACCCGCAGAACCCGGTGCAGCCTCCGGAACCGCAGCAGCGGCAACCACCGCAGCAGCAGCAACAGCCGCCGGCGCCCGCGGCGTTCGACCCGTACTCCACCCGCGTGGAGGACCAGGGCGCGTCCGGGACGCCGATGCAGCAGCCTCCGGCCCAGCAGGGGCCGCCCGGAACGCGCATCCTCGGGCTTGGCGAACTGGAGGACGACCTCGGGGACGTCCCCGGCGACGGCATGGCCCAGCCCCCGGCCGGTGGCCCGGGGACGAAGGTCATGTCCAAGACGATGGTCGGCGACTTCGACTTCCTGGACGACACGCCCTCGCCGGAGCAGCCCGTCCACGAGATCCCGCCGCCCCAGGACCGCAGCACGCGCCGCGTCCTGGAGCGGTTCGGCTTCGGCTTCGTGTACGGGGACCACGACGTGAACCCGCTCCTGGCCGACGTGCGCAAGCAGGCCCAGGAGTGGAACGCGCCCGCCGGCGGCGACATCGAGCAGACCAGGGTGGACGGCGCGCCCAGCTCGATCGGCTCGGGGCTGCCCGGCGTGCTGCTGGTGGGCGGCCCGCACTCGGGGCAGCGCCGGCTGGCCCGGATGCTCGCGCTGACGCTCGCGAACGCCGGCATCGGCGACGGGACGATCCGCGCGCACAACGCGGAGGACGTCCGCGACGCGCCCTCGGAGCGGATCGGGCAGATCCTCGCCCAGCCGGGCCCCGTGATCCTGTTCGAGCGGCTGGACGCGGCGATCGACGGCGCGCCCGAGCCCGCGGCGGTCGTCGGCGCGGTCCGCCGGGCCCGCCGCGACCCGGTGATCACGGCGCCGGTGATCGCGACCTGCGAGCCGCACGCCTACAAGCGCCTCCTCCAGGAGCATCCGAAGCTCGTCCAGGCCTTCCGCGTCCACCGGCTGCCCGACTTCAGCGACCTCGACAACCGGATGACGCTGCTGCACCTGCTGGCCGACGAGCGGCGGGTCACCATCGGCGCGTCGGCGCTGGAGGTCGTCCGGGAGGACCTGAACCGCCTGCGCGGGCCGGGCGACCTGGTCAACGCGCGGCTCGTCGAGGCCTACCTGGACCAGGCGGCCCAGCGGAACATGGAACGGGCCGGGGCGTCGCACGACCGGCTCGTGCTGACCCCGGACGACCTCGCGGGCGTCGCGGAGGGGATCGAGCCCGCGCTGCGCCCGGCCGGCGACATCGACGGCTACCTGCACCAGCTCGACCAGCTCACGGGGCTGGACGACGTCAAGGCGGCCGTGCACGAGATGGCCGACCAGGCGGGACTCGCGGCCGACCGCGCCCGGTACGGGGTGGGCGGCGGCGACACGCACCATCTGATCTTCGTGGGGCCGCCCGGCACCGGCAAGACGACCGTGGCCGGCCTCGTCGGCGGCATCTACGCGGCGCTCGGGCTGCTCGGCTCCGGGCACGTGGTGGCCTGCCGTCCCGTCCACCTGGCGGGCCGCGACCGGCTGGACACCGAGCGCCGGGTCGCGGGCATGGTCGAGCAGGCGCTCGGCGGGGTGCTGCTCGTGCAGGAGGCGCACCTGCTCGACCGGAGCCCGGCCGTGGTCGCCGAGCTGCTGCGCAGCATGAACCGGAGCGGGGCCCGGCTCATGGTCGTCTGCTCCGGCGGGCAGGCCGAGATGGAGGGCTTCATCGCGGGCAACCCCGCGTTCCGCGCCGAGTTCGGCCGGGTCCTGGAGTTCACCGGGATGGGCGACCGCGACATGGTCCAGCTCTTCCAGAGCTACGCCGAGCGCGACCTCTACATGCTGGACGAGGAACTGCGCGTCGAACTGCTGAGCCGGTTCGAGCGGCTGCGCGGCGACCCGCAGTTCGCCTACGCCCGGACGGTCCGCGCGCTGTTCGAGCAGACGGTGGCCCGGCAGGCCGCCCGGCTCGCGGGCGCCGACGTCAACGCCGCGACCGTGGCCCGGCTGACGGCCCGGGACCTGCCCGAGACGCCGCTGGAGCAGATGCTCGGCGGCTTCCGCCCCGGGCAGTGAGACCCCTCGGCCCGCCCGTCCGGCGGTCCGCCGAACCGGACACAGGTATCAGATGGGCATCACCCGGGAAGGCTAGGAAGGCAACCAGGGTGACCGAGCCTTTCCCATCTGGCCCCTTCCGGGGCGCGTGACCTGCGAGGACACGTCCGATGGCGGGAGTGGTCACCGTCAGGGCGCCCGGATGGCCGGGACCGGGTGGCCCTCGAATGGCCCGCTTGGGTCATGTGCCCGACGGGGCCGGACGCGTAGCCTCGACTTCGGGTGTGGGGAACGAACGGAGGTGGACGCGGTGCGCCAGAATCTTGATCTGCGCGTCCACGACCGTGTTGCGCTGGACGAGATCGAACTCTATGCCGAGATGCTCAGCGCGGTGGCGGCGGCGGAGCGTCCGCTCACCATCGCGGAGATCGACATGGTGCTCGGGGTGCGGTCCGGCGAAGCCGGTCGTCGCGAGCTGACTCCACAGGACTAGGCGGGTCCGGGGACGCCCCGGGCCGGCCGCGGACGCAGCCCGCAATGTGCCGGGGACGCCGATCGAGGCGTCCCCGGTCCGTTTTTTTCGGACCGCGGGCACGACGGCCCTGGGCTGGGCCGCTGTAACGAATCTCACGCGTGTTCCGCGTCGCCGTCCAGGTGAACGCCCCCGTACGTCCGAGGCCGCGCCACGCCGGGCAACACGGGCATGCCCGGCAGGTATGCACCTGGTGATCTGGGGCAATCCTGTAGGTGAGAGGATGGCGGACACCAGCCAAAGCTGGGGCAAAGGTTCTTTTTACGGCTGGTTGCGCCTACGATCCTCTGCGGACTGTTCCGGCACTTCAGGAGAACGACGTGCGCTTGCGTCTCACGCCGCGTGAGGACAGCTTTTACGACATGTTCGCCGACTCGGCGAACAACCTGGTCACCGGCGCCAGGCTGCTCGTGGAGCTCATCAGCGACGGCACGGATCGGGCAGCGATCGCCGAGAAGATGCGCGCCTGCGAACACGCAGGTGACGAATGCACTCACGCGATCATGCGCCGGCTGAACGAAACCTTCATCACGCCCTTCGACCGCGAGGACATCTACCGGCTGGCCTCGACGATCGACGACGTGATGGACGAGATGGAAGAGGCAGCCGACCTCGTCGTCCTCTACGAGATCGACGAGTTCCCCAAAGGCATCGTCGCCATGGTGGAGGTACTGGAACGCGCGGCCGAACTGACCGCCGAGGCGATGCCGCGGCTGCGCTCGATGAAGGAGCTCAACGAGTACTGGATCGAGATCAACCGGCTTGAGAACCAGGGCGACCAGGTCTACCGCAAGCTGCTGGCCCAGCTGTTCAGCGGCGAGTACGACACCCTGACGGTGCTGAAGCTGAAGGAGGTCATCGACCGGCTGGAGGGCGCGGCGGACGCGTTCGAGCACGTCGCCAACACGGTCGAGACGATCGCGGTCAAGGAATCATGAGCGCGCAGGACGATCCGCCCGAATCCGGCGGCCCCGCCGACCCCGCCAAGGGCGGGACGGTCGGGGCGGTACTCACCAAGGAGTCCGAGCCGCCCGGCGCCGACCCGACGCTCTCCGAGCAGGTCCGCCGGGGCCCGGTCCGGTTCTGGCCCGTCCTCGCGCTGGGCCTGCTCGCCGTGGTGCTCGCCGGGGCGTTCGGGCTGCGCCAGGACCAGCAGACCGCCGTCCTGATCCTGGTCGTGGTCATCGCCCTGGGCTTCGACTACACCAACGGCTTCCACGACGCCGCCAACGCCATCGCCACATCGGTGTCGACCCGCGCGCTCACACCGCGGGCGGCGCTGCTGATGGCGGCCGTCATGAACCTGATCGGCGCGCTGCTCGGCGTCGAGGTCGCCAAGACCGTCAGCGAGGTCATCACCCCGCCCACCGGGCTGCACGGCCTCACCGTGGTCGCGGCCGGCGTGCTGGGCGCGATCACCTGGAACATGATCACGTGGTACTTCGGGCTGCCGTCCTCGTCCTCGCACGCCCTGATCGGCGGCGTGGTGGGGGCCGGGGTCGCGTCGGCGTCCTCGGTGAGCTGGAGCACCGTGGTGGACAAGGTCGCGATCCCGATGGTGATCTCGCCGGTCGCCGGGTTCGGGCTCGCCTACATGGTGATGATCGCCATCCTGTGGATCTTCCGCAACGCCAACCCGGGACGGGTCGGACGCCGGTTCCGGATCGCGCAGTCGCTGTCGGCGGCGTCGATGGCGCTGGGCCACGGCCTCCAGGACGCGCAGAAGACGATGGGGATCATCGTCCTGGCCCTGGTCACCACCGGGCACTCCGACGGCCAGGACGTCCCGCTGTGGGTCATCATCTCGTGTGCGGGGGCCCTGGCCCTCGGCACCTACGCGGGCGGCTGGCGGATCATGCGGACGCTCGGCCGCAAGGTGATCGAACTGGACCCGCCGAAGGGCTTCGCCGCCGAATCGACGGCCTCGGCGATCCTGTACGCCACCGCCTACATCTGGCACGCTCCAATCTCCACCACGCACACGATCACGTCCTGCATCATGGGCGTCGGCGCGACCAAGCGGCTCTCCGCGGTCCGCTGGGGCGTCGCGGGCAACATCGTCACGGCGTGGGTCCTCACGATGCCGATGGCCGCGGCGGTGGCCGCCGTCGTCTACTTCATCGTCCACCTCTTCGGCGCCTGACCACGGGGGCCTGACCACGGGGGCCTGACCACGGGGGACGGCCTGCCCTCCCGTGCGGGGCGGCAGGCCGTTCCACGTGCGGGGCCACTGGCCGGAGACGCGGTCGAGGGGCGGGGGCGCAGTGGCGCCCTGCGCCTTGAAGTAGGCGACAGGTGTCGTGCGCCGTGACTCGGCGTTAGAGTGATGATCATGGGTGAGCTGCGGGGGCGCGGGACGCTGGACGGCGGCGAGATCGCTGAGGTGTCCGAGCTGGCAGAGGCGGCGGCGGACGCCGACGGGGTCGGGCCCCTCTCCGAGCACGCGGTGCTCGCGCTCCGCGGAGGCCGCACCGGGCCGGCGATCTCCGACGGCGGGATCGTCGCGTACGCGCACCTCGACCCGGCGGCCGGCGAGGAGCCCGCGGCCGGGGAACTGGTCGTCCACCCGAAGCACCGCCGCCGGGGCCACGGACGCGCGCTGCTGCGCGCACTCCGCGCCGAGGCCGGCGGCCCCCTCCGGGTGTGGGCCCACGGCGATCTTCCCGCAGCGGCGGCGCTGGCCGCCTCCGAGGGCATGGCCCGCGTCCGCGTCCTGCTCCAGATGCGCCGCCCGGCGGCGGCCCCGCCGCCGGAGACGCCGGCCGCGCCGGGCGTGTCGCTCCGCACCTTCGAGCCGGGCCGGGACGAGCGGGCGTGGCTCGACGTGAACTCCCGCGCGTTCGCCGACCACCCCGAGCAGGGCGCCTGGACCATCGAGGACGTCCGCGACCGGGAGCGCGAGGACTGGTTCGACCCGTCCGGCTTCTTCCTCGCCGAGCGGGACGGACGCCTCGCCGGCTTCCACTGGACCAAGATCCACCCAGGCGGCGTCGGCGAGGTCTACGTGGTGGGTGTCGCGCCCGACGCCCAGGGCCTCGGCCTCGGCCGCACCCTCACGCTGAGGGGGCTGCACCACCTGCGCGACGCGGGCGTCGATCAGATCATGCTCTACGTGGACGAATCCAACACCGCCGCCGTCCGCCTCTACGAGTCCTTGGGCTTCACCCGCCACGCCGTGGACGTCATGTACGAGACCGGCGCGTCCTAGCAGCGCCTTCGCTCCCGCATGACCCGGTTTCGACCGGGTCTTTGACGTGCTGAGCTGCGTTGTTAACCCGGTGTACACGGCAAATCGGGGCATTCTTCGCGGGCGTGGCCATCCTCGTTCATCTGCCGTTCACCTGGATCAGGGCGGCTGGTCACCTCGCCTGCTTAGCGTCGCTGTCGACGGTGACCCCGGCGCCTGGCGGAGCGGGCCAGGACCGGCCCCGGGGGCCCGCACACGAATCCAAGAGGAGACCCTCCGGTGAAGAACGGTTCCCGACTTGCCGCGCTGAGCGGCGTTATCGTCGCAGGGGCGCTGGCCCTCTCCGCCTGCGGGAGCGACGAAAACCCGACGGTGGGCGCCAGTAGCGCGCCGACGGCGGACATCGACTGCGCCACGGGCAACATCAACGCTGCCGGTTCCAGCGCCCAGAAGAACGCGGTCGAGGAGTGGATCAAGATCTACGCCAGCCAGTGCGCCGGCGCGAACCTCAACTACAACCCGACCGGCTCGGGGGCCGGCATCCAGGCGTTCAACGAGGGCCAGGTGGCGTTCGCGGGTTCGGACTCGGCGCTGGACGACGAGGAGAAGACCGCGGCGAAGCAGCGGTGCCAGGGCGGCAACGCGCTCAACCTGCCGATGGTCGTCGGCCCGGTCGCCGTCGTCTACAACGTCCCCGGCGCGGACGACCTGAAGCTCTCCCCGGAGACGATCGCGAACATCTTCTCCGGCAAGGTCAAGAACTGGAACGATCCGGCGATCGCCAAGGAGAACGAGGGCGCGAACCTGCCGTCCTCGCCGATCAAGCCGATCTACCGCGCCGACGAGTCCGGCACCACGGACAACTTCACGGACTACCTGAACACCGTCGCGCCGGACATCTGGACGTGGGAGGCCGACAAGAAGTGGCCGAACTCCACCGGCCAGGGCGCCAACAAGTCCGACGGCGTGACGACGCAGGTGAAGAACACCGAGGGCGCGATCTCCTACGTGGAGATGTCCTACGCCGAGAACAACAAGCTGCAGACCGCGCACGTCAAGAACGGTGCCGGCGAGTACACGGAGCTCTCGCCGGAGAGCGCCTCCAAGGCCGTCGCCGGGGCGAAGGTCGTCGGCACCGGCAACGACGTGGAGCTGGAGATCGACTACGCGACCAAGGAGGCGGGTGCCTACCCGATCGTCCTGGTCACCTACGAGATCGCCTGTGAGAAGGGGCTTCCCGAGGAGCAGGCCAAGTTCGTCAAGTCCTTCCTCACCTACACCTCCAGCGCCGACGGGCAGAAGATCCTGACCGAGGCCGGGTACGCACCGATCCCGCAGGCCGTTCTGACCAAGGTCCAGGCGTCCGTGAAGGCACTGTCCTGACGGCCGACAAGGACACCAGCAGCCCCGCCGCCGAGCACATCGGCGGCGGGGCCGCCCTGGGTTCGGACGACGTGATCCAAGGGGGTCTCTCCATGACCAGCAGCACCGGCGTCGAGGCGCACGCCGGAACACGCGACAGCGCCATCGGCCCGCCGAAGAGCACCGGGCGGACCGGGGACCGGCTGTTCGCCGGCGCGGCCCGGGGCTCCAGCCTCACGGTGCTGGCGATCGTGGCCGCGATCGCCGCCTTCCTCGTCTGGAAGGCGATCCCGGCCCTCCAGGACAACGAGGCGAGCTTCCTCACCAGCCAGGAGTGGAATCCCAACGCGTCCCCGCCGCGCTTCGGCATCGCGCAGCTGGCCTTCGGCACCGTGATGTCGTCGCTGCTGGCGATGATCATCGCGACACCCGTCGCGATCGGGATCGCGCTGTTCATCTCGTTCTACTCGCCCCGGCGCCTGGCGTCCGGGCTCGGCTACATCGTCGACCTGCTCGCCGCGGTCCCCAGCATCGTCTACGGGCTCTGGGGCCTGATCTTCCTCTCCCAGCACATGGGCACCATCAGCAGCGCGCTCAACGCGGTGTTCGGCTGGATCCCGCTGTTCGGCGGCAGCCCCGGCAAGAACTCGATCTTCACCGCCGGGGTGGTGCTGGCCATCATGATCCTGCCGATCATCTCGTCCATCTCGCGGGAGGTGTTCCTCCAGGTCCCCCAGGCCAACGTGGAGGCGTCCCTGGCGCTCGGCGCCACCCGCTGGGAGATGATCCGGATGTCGGTGCTGCCGTACGGGCGGTCCGGCATGATCGGCGCCTCGATGCTCGGCCTCGGCCGCGCGATGGGCGAGACGATCGCCGTCGCCATGGTGCTGACCTTCGTCCCCGGCATCAACTGGCAGCTCCTGGAGAACGGCGGCGCGACGTTCGCCGCGAACATCGCCAACAGCTTCGCCGAGGCGACCGTCACCGGCCGCGGCGCCCTGATCGCCTCCGGCCTCGTCCTCTTCGTGATCACCCTGGTCGTCAACATGGCCGCCCGCGCGGTCGTCGCGCGCAGGAAGGAGTTCGTGTGACCACGGTCTCCGCCCGCAAGGGCACGCCGCCGCCTCCCAGCCTCTCCTCGATCTCGCTTGGCCGGAAGGTCAAGGACCGGGGGGTCCAGGCGCTGGTCTACCTGGCGTTCGCGCTGGCCGTCATTCCGCTGGTGTCGGTGCTGTGGACGGTCGTCGTGAACGGCATCGAGCGGCTCGACGCCTCGTTCTTCCAGTACTCGATGAACGCGGTCAGCGGCAGCGACGTGGGCGGCGGCGCCTACCACGCGATCATCGGGACCCTGATGCAGGTCGCGATCTGCAGCCTGATCGCCGTCCCGCTGTCCATCATGACCGCGATCTACCTGGTGGAGTACGCCGGGAACGGGCGGCTCGGCAAGATCATCAGCTTCACGGTGGACGTCATGATGGGCATCCCGTCCATCGTGGCGGGCCTGTTCGTCCTGGCGCTGTGGCTGCTGACCCTCGGGTTCGACTACTCGGGGTTCGCCGGCGCGCTGGCGCTGACGATCCTGATGATCCCGACCGTGACGCGGTCGGCCGAGGAGATGCTCAAGCTCGTCCCGAACGACCTGCGCGAGGCGTCCTACGCCCTCGGTGTGCCGCGCTGGCGGACGATCTGCTCCGTCGTGCTGCCGACCGCGCTGACCGGGATGGTGACCGGCGTGATGCTGGCCGTCGCCCGCGTCATGGGCGAGACCGCGCCGCTGCTGCTCACGATCTTCTTCACCAAGGCGATCAACAACGACCCGTTCAACGGACCGCAGGCGTCACTGCCCACCTTCATCTGGGAGCAGGCCGCCGACCCCAGCCAGAACTCGATCGACCGCGCCTGGACGGGCGCCCTCGTCCTGATCGGGATCATCATGCTGCTCAACCTGGTCGCCCGGCTCATCGCCCGGCGCGCCGCGGCGAAGAGCCGCTGACAGAAAGGAAGCCTTTCCTCATGGCCAAGCGCATCGAGGTCTCCGGGCTGCACGCCTACTACGGCGGCGTCCACGCCATCGAGGACATCTCGATGACGGTCGAGCCGCGGTCGGTGACGGCGTTCATCGGACCGTCCGGCTGCGGCAAGTCCACGTTCCTCCGCACGCTCAACCGGATGCACGAGGTCATCCCGGGCGCCCGCGTCGAAGGCAAGGTCATGCTGGACGACGAGGACCTGTACGACCCGTCCGTCGACCCGGTCGCGGTCCGCCGCGTCGTCGGCATGGTCTTCCAGCGGCCCAACCCGTTCCCCACGATGTCCATCTACGACAACGTGGCGGCCGGTCTGAAGCTGAACGGCGTGCGCCGCAAGAGCCAGCTGGACGACGTCGTCGAGGAGTCCCTGCAGGGCGCCAACCTGTGGAACGAGGTCAAGGACCGGCTGAGCAAGCCCGGCGCGGGCCTGTCCGGCGGGCAGCAGCAGCGGCTCTGCATCGCCCGTGCCATCGCCGTCCAGCCGCAGGTCCTCCTGATGGACGAGCCCTGCTCGGCGCTCGACCCGATCTCCACCCTCGCCATCGAGGACCTCATCGAGAAGCTGAAGACGCAGTACACGATCGTCATCGTCACGCACAACATGCAGCAGGCCGCCCGCGTCAGCGACCGCACCGCGTTCTTCACCATCGCCGGAACCGGCAAGCCCGGCAAGCTCATCGAGATCGACGACACCAGCAAGATCTTCACCAACCCCGAGGAGAAGGCCACCGAGGACTACATCACCGGCCGCTTCGGGTAGCGGTGTTTGCTTGCAGTGCCCTTGGCGGTCGGGCCCTGGAGGGCCCTTCCTTCGGCGGGCACTGCGTGTGATCGCTGCATCGCTTCGAACTCGCCTTGGCGGCTCGCTTCGCGATCAGGTTTCTCGCTTCGCTCGAAACCTGCCTTCGGACGCGATCGCAGGCGTTGAGGTCGTTGCGTGGTCTAGGTGGTGGCTGGGCGCCCGGTCAGTCGGGTGGGGAGAGTTCCGAGGCCGGAAACGTCGGTGGGCTGTGCCGATGCCAGGCTCGCGCCGTCTCGAGTTGCGCCGCCAGCGAGATCAGCAGCGGTTCGCCGCCCGCGGGGCCGAGCAGCGTGGCCCCGACCGGGAGCCGGTCGCCGACGACTCCGGCGGGGACGTTGACGGCCGGCCAGCCGACGACGTTCCACGGCCATGCGTAGGGGCACGCGGCGATGATCAGTTTGTCGGTCGCGCGGGTGCCGAGGCCGTCGATCGAGCCGACCCTGGGAGCCGGCTGCGCCGTCGTGGGCGCCAGCACGACGTCGTGGCGTTCGAAGATCCGGCCGATTCGCCTTTGCAGTGGCCTTTCGATCGCCCGCGCCATGCGGAGCACGGGGCCGCCGAGCACGCGGGCGCTGGTGACCTTGGCGCGGGTGCGGCGGTCGAGGGTGCTGGGCCGGGGCATGTGCCGGGTCCAGTCGCGCACCCCGCCTGTGGCGCGTGGCAGGAAGCTGAGCCCCGCGAGGCCGTAGTCGGGATCGGCGTACGCGACGTGGTGGCCGAGGGATTCGAGGGTGGCGGCCAGGCTGTCGACCGCGTCGCCGATCCGGGGATCGAGGCGGGCGGGGTGGCCACTGAACGGGATGCGGAGTGAGACGGCGATCCGCAAGCGGCCGGGGTCGCGTTCGGCGCAGGCGGCGAATGATCGGGGTGGGTGGGGCGGTCCGCCGGGCGCGGGACGGTCGCCGATGATCGCGTCGAGGAGCAGAGCCGCGTCGGCCACCGTTCGAGCCAGTGGCCCCAACGCGGTCAGGCCATGGCAGGCGGACACGTCCGGCCAGGTCGGGATGCGCCCTCGCTGCGGCTTGATGCCGACCAGGTGCGTCCAGGCGGCGGGGATGCGGATCGATCCGGCGGCGTCGGAGCCGAGGGCGACCGGCACGATTCCGGCGGCCACGGCGGCGGCCGCTCCGCCGCTGGAACCTCCAGGGGTGTGATCGAGGTTCCACGGGTTGCGGGTCGTCCCGAAGGCGGGGCCTTCAGTGATCGGCCACTGGCCGATCTCCGGGGTGGTGGTCTTGCCGACGATGATCGCGCCGGCCGCCTTCAGCCGGCGGACGGCCTCGCAGTCGTCGTCCTTGCGCGGGAACGCGCCCGCGCATCCGAAGGTGGTGGGCGCTCCGGCAAGGTCGATGTCGTCCTTGATCGCGACGGGCACGCCGAGCAGGGGAGCCTGCTCACCGGCCGCCCGGCGGCGATCCGCCTCGTCGGCTTCGGCCAGAGCGGCGTCGGCGCGGACGTGGCGGAAGGCGTTCAGGTCGGCCTGGGTGGAGGTGATCGCGTCGAGTGTGCGCTGGACGAGGTCGCGGGCGCTGACCTGGCCCGTTTCGAGGGCGGTGAGTTGCCGGCGGAGATGGGACATGGGCGCGGCCTCTCACACGGACCGGGACGGCCGTGGCGCTGCGGTGCCGGGTGTGAAGGCGATCCCCGCATCGTCGAGGCGGCCGTACCGGTAGAGCAGCCGGTCCCGCAGGTAGTTGCCGTGTATGCGCCAGGGACGCTTGGTCCCCTGCCGGGGGAGCAGGCGGAGGGAGCGCTGGATGTAACCGGAGGTGAGTTCCACGAAGGGCACGGTCGGCTGTGAGCGGTCCGGTGCCAACGGCGTGCATTGCCGGTGGCCGTGGGCGTCCATATGGTTGATCAGGCGGCACAGGTAGCGGGCGACCAGATCGCATTTCAGCGTCCATGAGGCGTTGGTGTAGCCGATCGCGAACGACAGGTTCGGCACGCCCGACAGCATCATCGCCTTGTAGCCGATCGCCTGTGCGGGGTCGATCGGTCGGCCGTCGACGACGATCCGCGCGCCGCCGAGGAGCCGCACGTTCAGTCCGGTGGCGGCGACGATCACGTCCGCGTGCAGTTCGGTGCCGGATGCAAGCCGTATCCCGCGTTCGGTGAACGTCTCGATCCGGTCGGTGACGATCGACGCGCGCCGCTCGCGCAGTGCCGTGAACAGGTCGCCGTCGGGCACGAAGCACACGCGTTGTTCCCACGGGGCGTAGCGCGGGGTGAAGTGCCGGTCGACGTCGTAGTCGGAGGGAAGCAGGCGGGCCGCGCGCGCTTTGATCACCGCTCTGGTCAGCCGCGGAGCATATCGGGCGGCGCGATAGGCCAGCGTGATCAGCGACACGTTCTTCCCGCGCACGACCGCGTGCGCCAGCCGGGATGGAAGGGCGCGCGACAGCACCGCCGCGATCGCGTCGTCCCCCGGGATCGACACGACATAGCTCGGGGATCGCTGGAGCATCGTCACGTGCGCGGCTGTTTCGGCCATCGCCGGAACGAGCGTGACGGCGGTCGCGCCGCTGCCGATCACGATCACCTGCCTGCCGGTGTGATCGAGGTCCGCGGGCCAGTGCTGCGGGTGGACGAGGCGTCCGGCGAACCGCTCGACTCCTGGCCACTGCGGCAGATACCCCTTGTCGTATCGGTAGTAGCCCGTGCACAGATGCAGGAAGCCGCACGTCATCCGGGTCGGCTCGGTTCCCGGCGCGGTCTCGACGTCCACCTGCCAGCGGGCCTCGGCGCTCGACCATTCGGCGCGCACGACGCGGTGGCCGAACCGGATGAGCTGCTCCAGGCCGTGCTCGCGCGCGGTGGCGGCGATGTACCGCCGGATCGATTCCCCGTCGGCCAGGGCACGTGACCGCCTCCACGGCCGGAAGTCGTAGCCGAGGGTCTGCATGTCCGAGTCCGAGCGGACGCCCGGGTAGCGGAACTGGTCCCACGTGCCGCCGACGCGCTCGCGGGCCTCAAGGACCACCACCGACTTGCCCGGGCAGTCGGCCCGCAGCCGGCAGGCGGCGCCGACGCCCGCGAGGCCCGCCCCGACGATCAGCACGTCGACATGTTCGTCCGGCATATATCCACCTCAGGTCGCCAGGTACCGGGCGATACTCGCGAGTACTTTCACTGCTCGAGCGGCAGTACTCGCGAGTACTCCCCATTGCCGGGAGACGATACTCGTGAGTACTCTCTGGCGCAATCAGGCCGGGGCGAGCATTCCCATGACCGCCCGCTCGGCCGTCGGCAGAAGCTCGCCGATGGGCTCGCCGCGGTCGATCGCCCGCGCGACCATCGTGTTGATGCCCGCGATCAGGAGCACCGCCGCGTGCATCGACAGCGGGCGTACACCGGCGCGTCGCAGCCGGGAGCCTCGTGTGAGCCGGCACAGCAGCTCGGCATACCGCTCGATCCCCTCCTGCTGCACGGTGATGCCCCTCGTGCCCAGCGAGGCGAGGTCGCGGGTGACCGCGACGGCGATCGCCGGCTCGGCGGTCAGGGCGTCGAAGTACGCCCGTACGCCGTCGGCCACCTGCCGCTCCCACGGTGCCGCGGGGTCGACCGCGTTCTCGACCGCCTCCAGCCCGACCGTGGTCGTGACGCGGACGAGCTCGATGAAACAGGATTCCTTGTCCGCGAAGCACTTGTAGAACGTGGTCCGCGACGCTCGCGCATGCCGGACGATGTCCGTGACCTGCGTGCGCGCCAGCCCCTGTTCCCGTATCGACGCCGCCAGCCCTTCGAGCATCCGCTCGCGGTGGCGGTCCATCGTTGACGTCTCCGGAACGATGGCCATGCCGCGAGCCTATCCCGCACCGCGGGATGTGCTCCGCAGCTCACGCCCGGTCGATCACGTACGTGCCGGGGTCTTCTCCTCGGTGTCGCCGCCGGGGCGGTGGTCGGGGACGAAGCGGTAGCCGACGTTGCGGACGGTCCCGATGAGGGACTCGTACTCGGCGCCGAGCTTGGCGCGCAGGCGGCGGACGTGGACGTCCACGGTGCGGGTGCCCCCGAAGTAGTCGTAGCCCCAGACCTCCTGGAGGAGCTGGGCGCGGGTGAAGACCCGGCCCGGGTGCTGGGCGAGGTACTTCAGCAGCTCGAACTCCTTGAAGGTCAGGTCGAGGACCCGTCCCCGGAGGCGGGCGGTGTAGGTCGCCTCGTCGATCGTGAGGTCGCCGCTGCGGATCTCTCCGGGGACCTCCTCGGCGTCGGCGACGGCGGCGCGTCCCACCGCGAGGCGCAGCCGGGCCTCGACCTCGGCGGGGCCCGCGCCCTGGAGCAGCATGTCGTCCAGGCCCCATTCGGGGCTGAGGGCGGCCAGGCCGCCTTCGGTGACGATGGCCAGCAGCGGGCAGTCGAGCCCGGTCGTCCGCAGGAGCCGGCACAGGCTCTTGGCCTGCACCAGGTCGCGGCGCGCGTCGACCAGCACGATGTCGGCGGGTGGCGCGTCGATGAGGGCGGACGCCTCCGCGGGGGCAACGCGCACCGAGTGCAGCAGGAGCCCGAGCGCGGGCAGGACCTCGTCGGAGGGCTCCAGCGCGTTGGTCAGCAAGAGCAGGTTGCTCAAGTGACGCCTCCCGTCCAGAAACGCGTAGATCCAGGCGGCTCACCCTTGAGCCCGGCGTGGCCGTCGGCTCAAGGACGAGGCGGCCATGAAGGGCTTGTCGGATGAACTCCATGGCCTCGTCGCCCGGATCCCTCCCATGAGCATAACCGAGTGCGGTGGCCGGACAATGGAGTGGCCACCTCGGGACGGTCACGCGCCGGAAATGAGAGTCTGGATCCATGGCCAAGGGGACGATGCGGTACTGGGCGGCGGCGAAGGCCGCGGCGGGGACGCACGAGGAGCCGTACGACGCCGCCACGCTGGCCGAGGCGATCACCGCCGCCGCGTCGAGGGACGGCCGCGGGACCGAGTTCCGGCGCGTCGTCGGGCGCAGCTCGTTCCTCATCGACGGGGACCCGGTGGGGAGCCGTCCGCACGAGTCGGTGGAGCTGCCGGAGGGCGGGGTCGTCGAGGTTCTGCCGCCGTTCGCCGGTGGTTGACGTCATATTTGGGTGATTTTTCGAGCTTCGAGGTCATTCTCCGATGTGACGCGTTGTGCCGCGCCTGCGCATTAGTGTGTGGCGATCGCATGCCGACGCACGGAGGAGAGACATGCGGAAAGTACTCGTGGTGCTGTTGATCCTCGTGATCGTGGGCGTGATCGCCGCGGACAGGATCGGCGTGCGGGTCGCGGAGGACAGGATCGCCCAGGAGGTCGCGGCGCAGTCCGACCTGACGCAGCGGCCGGACGTCACCATCCACGGCATCCCGTTCCTCACCCAGGTGATCGGCGGCGAGTACGACCACATCGAGCTGGGCATCGGCGACTGGACGCAGCAGGGCGTGACCGTCACCGACGTCAAGGTCGACATGCGGGGCGTGGAGGCGGCGCTGTCGCAGGTGGCCGGGGGCAACACCGCGAACGTCACCGCGCGGACGGCGACCGTGTCCGCCGTCGCCCCCTACGAGCTGATCAAGAAGAACGCGCCCCGCGAGGTGCGGCGGATCGAGCCGAAGGGCGACGACCTGGCGGTGGACGTCCAGACCAGCGTCCTGGGCATCCAGGTGAACGGCACCGGCGTCCTGCAGCTCAAGCCGACCGACCGCGGCATCGCGGTCAGCCCCGTCTCGATCGAGACGGAGGGCGGCCCGCGGATCCCGCTGTCGGCGCTGAAGCAGCAGCTCACCTGGGTCGTCCGGGTTCCCGCGCTGCCGCTCGGAGCCAAGATCAGCCAGATCCAGCCGACGCCCGAGGGGGTGCGGGTCGGCGCCACCGCCCAGAACGTCAAGCTGAACGACCTCCAGCGGGTCCAGAGGTGACCGGTGCGCAAAATGATCCGGTCCTTGTGAACCGGTCCGCCTAGGCGTACGTGTCAGTGGTGTGGGTCCCACCGCGGATGACAGATTGCTGCGCGCCCTGTACAGCGAGCATGGAGGTCCCCTATTCGGCTATGTCCTGCGGCTGACCGGTGGGGACCGAACCCAGGCCGAGGACGTCGTACAGGAGACGCTGCTACGTGCCTGGAAACATCCTGAGGCGCTGTCGGGACGGCCTGTCCGTCCGTGGCTGTTCACCGTCGCGCGCAACCTGGTGGTGGACGCGCATCGCGCCAAGCGTGCGCGGCCCCCGGAGACGGGCATCGACGAGCACGTCCTGACGACCGCGTCCGGCTCCGACGACATCGACCGGGCCCTGGAGTCCTGGACGGTCGCCGAGGCGCTTGCCGGGCTGAGCCCGCCGCACCGGGCCGTCCTGGTGGAGACCTACTACAAAGGCCGGTCGGTGGCGGAGACGGCGAAGACGCTGGGCATCCCGCCCGGCACGGTGAAGTCCCGCACCTACTACGCGCTGCGGGCGCTCAAACTCGCACTGGAGGAGCGGGGGCTGGCGCCATGAACGACTGCATCGACGTGCGCACCTCACTCGGGGTGTACGTGCTCGGCTCGCTCGACCCCGCCGAGCGTTCCCAGGTGGAGACCCACCTGGCGAGCTGCCCCGCCTGCCGGGACGAGCTCGCCGGGCTGGCCGGCCTGCCCGCGATGCTGGGCCGGGTCGAGGAGAGGCAGCTCGACCAGATGGCCGGGCCGCCGCCCGAGCTGCTGGACGGGCTGCTGGCCAGAGCGACCGAGCGACGGAGGGGATGGCTCGGACCGCTGGGGCGGCGGGCCGGCGGGCGGGGCACCGGATGGGCCCCGCTCGCCGCCGCGGCATGCCTGCTGCTGGTCGTCGGTGCGCTGTTCGGCGGCCTCCTGCTCCCGTTCGGGTCGGAGGACACCGCGTCGCCGCCGCCGTCGGCATCGCCGTCGCCCACGGCGGACGTCGAGCGGATCGCCGCCGAGAACCCGAGCGCCAACATCAAGGGCTATGTGCTGCTGAAGAAGAAGCAGTGGGGCACGGAGGTCGAGCTGCACCTGGCGGGTGTCCCGAAAGGCTCGCACTGCAGGCTCCAGGTCATCGCGCGGGACGGCCGGCGCGACGCCCTCGGCAGCTGGTACGTGCCGTACGACGAGGGCTACGGTGAGTACCGCGGCTCCACGATGTTCCCGCGCGGGCAGCTGTTCTCGTTCGAGATCGTCGGCCTGGACGGCCGGCCGCTCCTCACGATCCCGACCTGACCCCGACCTGATCCCGCCCCCGGCTCCCGTGGAGGTGGCTCCCGTGGAAGAACTCGCGGCCTCGCGCGGTTGTCGCCGACGATGACCGGTGCATTGATCGCGGCGGCGGTGCTCGCCGCCGCCACGGTGTTCGGCCTGCTGCGGCGGCGCCGTGACGGCGTCCTGCGCGCACGCCGGGGGAGTGGGGACGACGAGATGAGCGACATCCTCCGGCCGGAGGACCTGGGCGCCGAACTCGGCGAGAAGGCCACCCTGCTCCAGTTCTCCAGCGCGTTCTGCGCGCCCTGCCGCACCACCCGCCGGGTCCTCGGCGAGGTGGCCGGGATGGTGGACGGCGTCGCCCACGTCGAACTCGACGCGGAGGCGCATCTGGACCTCGTCCGCCGCCTGAACGTGCTCCGCACCCCGACCGTCTTCGTCCTGGACGAGGCGGGTCGCATCGTCCGCAGCGCGGCGGGCGCACCCCGCAAGCCCGACGTCATCGCGGCCTTGGGGGAGGCGATCCGGTGAGTCCCACCGGGACGACCTGCGAGAAGACTGTCTCGGAAGGCGAGACGGATGTGACAGGGCGTGGATTGTCGGATTACCATTGCGTCCGTGCGTGACCGGACAGAGCAGATGCTCACGAAGCGCCGCGCGGTCGACTTCTGCCGCGTGGCCGCCTCGCTCTGTCGTCAGGCCTGAGGCATCCGAGCCCCGCCGCCCTCCGAGCCCTTCCGCTTCCAGCTCGTACGCACGCTTCCTCCGCCAGGAGCACCCCGATGCAGGTCGATCCGCGTGGGCCGCGCTTCGGTGCGGCCGTCACGACAGTGGTCCTCGTCGCGGTGCTGGTGACCGGAAGCTGGGCGCTGCTCGCCGCTCAGGCCGTCGTCTTCGCCATCGCGGCGCTCCTCGGCCTCCGGTACGCCCCGTACGGGCTGGTGTTCAGGGTGCTGGTCCGTCCCCGGCTCGGTCCGCCCAGGGAATCGGAGGACGCGGCCGCGCCCCGCTTCGCGCAGGGAGTCGGCTTGGCGTTCGCCCTGGCGGGCACGATCGGGTACGTGACAGGGACCACCTGGCTCGGCACCGGTGCCACCGCCCTCGCCCTGGCGGCGGCGTTCCTGAACGCGGCGTTCGGGCTCTGCCTCGGGTGCGAGATGTATCTCATAATCCGGCGTATCACCACAAAAAGTTCCGAGAGGGAGGTTCCCGTATGAGCCGCTCAGACGTCCTGGTGGACACCGACTGGGTTGAGTCCAACCTGGACGCGCCCGGTCTGGTCCTCGTCGAGGTCGACGAGGACGTGTCCGCCTACGACAAGGGCCACATCCGTGGCGCCGTGAAGATCGACTGGAAGACCGAGCTGCAGGACCCGGTCCGCCGCGACTTCGTGGACAAGACCGGGTTCGAGCAGCTGCTGTCCGCCAAGGGCATCGCCAACGACGACACGGTGATCCTCTACGGCGGCAACAACAACTGGTTCGCGGCCTACGCGTACTGGTACTTCAAGCTGTACGGCCACGACAAGGTGAAGCTGCTCGACGGCGGCCGCAAGAAGTGGGAGCTGGAGTCCCGCGAGCTCGTCACCGACGTCCCGTCCCGTCCGGCGACCGAGTACAAGGCCAAGGACCAGGACCGGTCGATCCGCGCCTTCCGCGACGAGGTCGTGGAGGCGATCGGCAAGCAGAACCTCGTCGACGTCCGTTCCCCGGACGAGTTCAGCGGCAAGCTGCTCGCCCCCGCGCACCTGCCGCAGGAGCAGTCGCAGCGGGGCGGTCACATCCCGACCGCGTCGAGCGTTCCGTGGTCGAAGGCGGCCAACGACGACGGCACGTTCAAGTCCGACGAGGAGCTCCGGGAGATCTACACCGAGGCCGGTCTCGACCCGGAGAAGGACACCATCGCCTACTGCCGCATCGGCGAGCGTTCCTCGCACACCTGGTTCGCGCTGAGCGAGCTGCTGGGCCTGAAGAACGTGAAGAACTACGACGGTTCCTGGACCGAGTACGGCTCGCTCATCGGCGTCCCGATCGAGCTGGGCGCGCCCAAGTAACCCACGTCCGGCGGAAGATTCCCCGGTGCACGGAGAGTCGTGCACGGAGATGGAGGAGCAATGACCCAGGGCTGCGCAGCGCCCGAGCAGACGGCGCACCTGCCGGCGACCGTCGACCTCACCAACGAGGCCGTCATCCAGGGCACCGTCACCCGTGACGGCACCCCGGTGTCCAGCGCCTACGCCCGCCTGCTCGACTCGACCGGCGAGTTCACCGCCGAGGTGGTCACCGGCGACGAGGGCGTGTTCCGGTTCTTCGCCGCCGACGGCGACTGGACCGTGCGCGTGCTGGCGGCCGGCGGTGTCAGCGTCGACAACACCATCACGGCGAAGACCGGCGAGGTCGCGGGACTCGAAGTCGCGATCTGATCCGGCACGAGACACCGACCCCGTCGCCCGCAACGCATGCGGGCGACGGGGTCCGTCGTTGGTGGGACATAGGGGGATTTGCCCGGTCAACCGTCCGGGCTCGATACCATCGGCGCGATGCTGAGTCTGTCCGCCCGGTCGCCGCTGACACTCCCGTGGGCCACGCTGAAGCTCGCGGGACGTTTCGTGCTGCCGCTCACCCTGTGGTTCACGGTCGGCGAGCTGCTGCGCTACGGCGTGATGTACGGCGGGTACCGGCTCGGCTCGATGAAGGGGCCGGCGGCGACGATCGCGCCGATCGTCACCGTCGGCCTGCTGGTCGTGATCACGCTGGTGGTCACGGTGCTGATGGTGCACAGCGTCCGCGAGGGCCTGGACGTGGTGCACGCCCGCGAGTCCGGCGGCGAGCTGATGCCGTGGGCGGTCGGCAACGAGGAGTCGGTGATCGGCGCCATGGGCCGTGCCGCGCTCCCGTTCGTGATCTTCTATCTGGCGTGGGGGAAGCAGGGCGAGGACGCCCGCGAGTTCGCGAGCCAGGCGGCGAGCCGGGGCTTCACCGAGGGCGGCATCCAGGGGCAGATCGACGCGCTCGGGCTGCTCACGTCGATGGACAAGCACCTCGGGCTTGCGATCGGGCTCACCGCGGGGCTGTTCCTGATGAAGGTCTCGGCGGAGTGGAGCCTGGAGGAGCGGCTGCCCCGCGCCATCGGTGCGCTCGTCGCGTTCCTTGAGGTCCAGTTCGCGCTGTTCGGCATCTTCACCATCGACCACCTGCGCAACAAGGGGGCCGAATGGCTCACCGGCCGGCAGGTGTGGGAGTGGGTGACGGGCGCCGCGGGCCCCGCCCTCGACCTGTGGGGGCCGTTCAAGGACGCGGTGCTCGGCGCGCTGATCATGCTGGTGATCGCGGGCGTGATCCTCGGGCTGGACGCCGGGGACGAGCGGGTCGTGCTCGGCCGGAGCCGCGCGGCGCAGCGGCTGGCGAGGGCCGGCGGGGTCGAGCGGACCAACAGCCCCCGGGAGATCCTCACGCGCGGTTTCCGGGAGATGTGGCTGCCCGCCTGGTACGGGCTCCGGCTCGTCCGCCGTTCGGGGATGATGCCGTTCGCGACGTTCTGCCTGCTGTTCGCGAGCCTGGGCGTGGGCGAGGAGGCCGCGCGCCGCTTCGTCTACGAGGTGATCGGCCCGCACGAGGTGATGTGGTGGATCCCGGCGCTGCCGTTCGTCGGGTACGGGTCGGCGCTGGTCTTCGAGATCCTGCGGGTCTGCCTGCTGGCGGCGGCGTTCAACCTCGTCGTGGCGAGGGTCAGTGGTCGAACCGCAGCGAAGCCAGTGGCTCCCCCTTCTTCCGCGCCGATTTCGGCGCCTGGATCTCAAGCTCCACCGAGTCGGCCTTGGAGCGAGGCACCGTCGCCCTGACGGTGACCAGCATCGCGACGCCCGCCCGCGCCGTCGCGCCGGCCGTCCCGGTGGCCGACCACACGCGGCCGTCGCCGTCGACGAGCCGGTAGACGAGGCCGTACGCCCCGACCGTCTTCGCGGAGGCGGCGTCCCCGGGCCGGACGCCGACCGATAGCCGCAGTTCGGTCACGTCGCCGGCCCCCTTCTGCGCGCCGGTCGCCAGGGGCTGGGCCTTCTCGCGCTTCATGACCTTCCACCGCGCCCCGAGGAACTCGCCGATCGCCCCCGCCGGGACGGTGGTGACCTTCTCCGGGGGCTTCAGGTTCTTCTCGACGTTGTTCGTCTCGTCCAGCCACTGCACGCCGAGCAGCGCGGACACGGCGCACAGGAGCGCGATGGCCTGGACGATCCGCCGGTCCCGGGGACGCATCCGGGGCTCGCGCGACTCCTCGGTCTCCGGGGGGATCACGGGGAGGTCGGGATGGGTGTCCTCGGTCGTCATGGGCTGTCCGCCTTGATCTCGAAGCGCTCGGGGGCGCCCTTGATCAGTTCGTCCGCGCGCTTCCCGGTGATGCCGAGGTCGATGTCCGCCTCGGCCGACAGC
>NZ_SMKH01000240.1 GCF_004348515.1 Actinomadura sp. KC345
GGCCTGCACGAACCGCCTCCTGGACAGTTCACTCATCTCGGGCTCCTCAGGGGTGGGACGAACGGAGGATGACGTGACGGAGCCGGATGGCGGGGAGTCCGGCGGCGCGGGGGCCCGGTCCCTTCGCCGGGCCCCCGCGCGGACGGGTCAGCTCGTGGGGAAGCTGCTCGTGGTGAAGGCGTACGAGCCGGAGCCGACCTCGAAGACGGCGGCGCCGTCCTGCATGCGCAGGAACGTCGCGCCGCGCTGGGAGACGTCGCCGGCGTCCGCGGCCGGCACCCAGACCTCGGCGGTGGTGTTGACGGGGACGGAGACATGGAGCGTGAACCGGTCTCCGCGCAGCGACCAGCGGGTGCCGACCGGCCCGTAGACGGAGTCGTAGGTGGCGTCCGCGCGGCGGACGTCACCGCCCGGCCTGGGCCGGATCACGGTCCGGCGGTAGCCGGGCTCACCGGCGCTGATGCCGGCGATGTGCTGGTACATCCACTCGCCCACGGCGCCGTAGGCGTAGTGGTTGAAGGAGTTCATCGCCGGGTCCTCGAAGCCGCCGTCCGACTTGATGGAGTCCCAGTGCTCCCACATCGTGGTCGCGCCCTTGCCGATCTGGTAGCCCCAGGACGGGTACGTCTTCTGCTGCAGCAGCCGGTAGGCCACGTCGGTGTGCCCGGTCTCCGTGAGCACCGGCAGCAGTTCCGGCGTTCCGAGGAACCCGGTGGACAGGTGCCAGTCGCGCGCCTTGATCAGCTCGACGAGGCGGTCGGCGGCCGGCTCGCGCGCGTCCTCGGGCAGGACGCCGAACGACAGGGCCAGGGCGTAGGCGGTCTGGGTGTCGCCCTTGATGCGGGCGCCGCCCTCGGTGACGTAGGCCTCGTTGAACGCGGCGCGGACCCGTCCGGCCAGGTCGTCGTAGCGCTTGGCGTCCGCGTCCCTGCCCAGCGTCCGGGCGGTCTCGGCCACCAGCGCCGCCGAGTGGGCGAAGTAGGCGGTACCGATGACGTCCTTGGGCGTCTCCGCGTCGACGTTCAGCCAGTCGCCGTACCCGGACGCCGGGCGCAGCAGCCCTTCGCTGTGCTCCTCCAGGTAGGTGATCCACTTCTGCATGGCGGCGTAGTTGTCCTCCAGGACCCGCCGGTCGCCGTACGCCTGGTACAGGTTCCACGGGACGGTGACGCCCGCGTCGCCCCAGCCGGCCGAGCCGCCGCCCAGGAAGCCGACCTTCGGCGCGACGTCCGGGAACGCCCCGTCGGCGGGCTGCGCGTCGCGCATGTCCTGCATCCACTTGGCCAGGAAGCGGGCCGACTCCATGTTGTAGGTGGCGGTGCGGCCGAAGACGTTGATGTCACCGGACCAGCCCATGCGCTCGTCGCGGGCCGGGGTGTCGGTCGGGATGCTGAGGAAGTTGCCGCGCTGCCCCCACGTGATGTTGCGGTGAAGCTGGTTGAGCATCTTCACGTCGGTCTTGAACGACATCGTGAACGGCTCGGAGGTGTGCATGACCCGTCCGGTGACGGCGTCGAGGTCGGGCGTGCCGGGGTAGCCGGTCACCTCCACGTACCGGAAACCGTGGAAGGTGTAGCGGGGGGTGTAGGTCTCGGAGCCGCCGCCCTTGAGCGTGTAGGTGTCGGTGGCCTTGGCCGTGCGGAGGTTGGCGGTGTAGAGGGTGCCGTCGTCGTTGAGCACCTCGCCGTGCCGCAGCGTCACCTTCCGCCCGGCCTCGCCGGACACGCGCAGCCGCACCGTGCCCACCATGTTCTGGCCGAGGTCGACGATGTGCACGCCCGGCTTCGGGCTGGTGATCTCGACGGGTTCGATCTCCTGCTCGACCCGGGTGGGAGCGGCCGCCTGGGCGACCGGGAGCGGATCGGCCTCCTCGTTCAGCAGGACCGGCTTCCAGCCCCGCGCCTCGAAGCCGGGACGGCTCCAGCCGGGGGTCTTGCGGCGGGCGTCGTACTCCTCGCCCATCAGCAGATCGGAGCTCTGCACCGGCCCGACGGCGCTGCGCCAGCTCGGGTCGGTGGCGATCGTCTGGGAGGTGCCGTCGGTGTAGTCGATCCGGAGGTGCCCGCGGAACCAGGGGCGGTCGCCGTACTGGCCGGGCCCGAAGATGGCGATGTGCCCCGCGTACCAGCCCGGCGCGAGGGTGGCGCCGATCGCGTTGCCGCCCCTGCGCAGCAGCCCGGTGACGTCGTAGGTCTGGTACTGGACGCGCTTGGCGTAGTCGGTCCAGCCGGGGGTCAGCTCGTCGTCGCCGACGCGGCGGCCGTTGATCTCGGCGGCGTACACGCCGAGCGCCGTCGAGTACAGGCGCGCCCGTGCGACCTTCTTCCCGACGGTGAAGTCCTTGCGGAGCTGCGAGGTGAGCCCGTCGGGCCCGGACGAGCGCGTCTCGAAGCTGAAGCGGCGGTCGCCGGCGACGGGCTCGCCGTCCCTGTACGCCTGCCCGTGCTCGTAGCCGTCCTCGGTGTGGCCCCACCAGCCGATCTGCCCGGACGGCTCGGACTGCTCGACGTAGTACGTCCCGGCCGGAGCGGGCGAGTCGAGCGTGAGGGTGGCCTCGGCGTTGTCGGAATGGTCCTCGACGCGGCGCTGCACGAGGACCTCGCCGCCGGGGCCCTTCTCGCGGAGGGTGAGGGTCACGTCCGCGTCGGACGTCTGCCACGTCGGCATCGGGATCGACACCGCCGTGACCGGCTTGTCGGAGGTGAACGTCTGCCCCTGGGTGCCCTCCTTGAGCTGCGAGGGGTCGTTCTGCCCGGTGAACGAGGTGGGCATCGGCAGCGGCGCGTCGTGCCCGATCCACTTCCCGGCGAGGTTCCTGCCGTCCATCAGGCCGGTCTCCCACCAGGTGGTCCTGCTCCAGCCGGAGGGACGGCCGTTCCCGTCCCACACCCGGACGGACCAGTAGTAGCGGGTGCGGGGCTTGAGCCGCGGCCCGGCATAGGGGACGAGGACGGACTGGCCGGACGTGACCTTCCCGCTGTCCCACACGTCAGGGGACCCGAGCCGTCCGGGCGAGGACGCCACCCGAACCTCGTACGCGGACTGGACCTGCCCGCGCCTGGACGAATCGAGCCGCCAGGTCAGCCGCGGATGCGCGGCGTCGAGGCCGAGGGGGCGCTCGCCGTACTCGGTTCGGGTCTCCACGACCCGCACGGCGCCGCCGGGCGAGGCCGCCGCGGGGACGGCGGCACCTCCGCCCGCGATGAGGAGGACCGATGTCGGAAGGATGAGAAGTCGGGACGGTGTTCGCCGCATGGGCTTCCTCCGGTTTTCGGGCAGGGCGGACCGAACCCGCGGCCCTGTGGGGCGGGGCGCGGCTCGCCGTCACCTCAGAAGTGGATCCCCCGATCCTGTGCGGTGTGCGTCAGGGCCTCACCTCGATGAGCTCGATCTCCAGCAGGTCGGCGAGGGCCTTCAGGTCGGCGATCCGGTGACCGGTGCCGAGGGCCCAGTGGTGGGAGATCCCGGTGGCGCTCCACGCGTCGGTCCACTCGCCGGGATCGCAGCCGAAGTCGACGCGGGACGTGGTGTTGCCGATCCGCAGGTGCGGCCCGTCCACGGTCTCGCCCTCGGACGCGGCGAACGCGAACCGGCCGTCGCGGCGCTGGATGATCCCGAACGCGGTGACGGGGCCGTGCCGGACGTCGAACTCGACCGACACGCCGTAGCCGCGCTTGCCGTGGTAGACGCCGAGGCCGCGCAGCAGCGGGCGGCGGGCGCTGATCGCCAGGTGGGCGGGCCCGTCGTGGCCCATCTCGACGTGGCCGCGGTGGAAGTCCAGGGCCTGCAGCTCGGTGAACGAGCCGCCCGCGCCGAGCCGGTCGGCGATCAGCATGGCCAGGGACGTGCGCAGCTCGTACTCGCCCGCCGCCGGGACCCCGCGCGCGGTGAGCAGCGAGGCGCCTAGGATCATCCCGGCGCCGAGCCGCTCGTGGATCTCGCCGTCCAGGCCGCGGTGGTAGTAGGCGAGGCTGTCCAGCTCGAAGTCGTCCACGAGCCGGTCGAGCCCGGCGGAGACGCGGGCCGCCCAGGCCAGGTCGCCGTCGTCGACGGACGGGTCCAGCTCGAAGACCTTCTCCGCCTCGGCCCTCTTCGCGGCGGCCTCGGCGTCGGTGACCTTCTCCACCCGGACGCGCAGGTCGTCGAACTCCAGCACCTCCACGTGCCCGCCGAGGTTGGCGCTGACGAGCGTCAGGTCGGTGGAGACGTCCAGCATGCCCGGGTAGAGGTGGCCCATCAGGCCGTGCCGGCCCCTGCGCAGCGCGGCCCTCACCCCGGCGGCGCGCACCCAGCGGCCGATCCTCGTCCAGGCCCGCTCGTCCTCCAGGTATCCGGAGACCGAGCGGAACGGGACGCCGCAGCGCTCGAACGCGTTCGCCATCTCGGGCAGCGGGCAGGCGCCGCAGTAGGCGAGCCACTGCCCGGTGTCGAAGGCGGCATGGTCCATCGACTCGGTCGGCTGCAGATTGATCAGCAGGACCGGGGCGTCGGCCCTCTGCGCGACGGGGACCAGCATCGTCGCGGTCATGTACGTGGTGAGGAAGCCGACGATGATGTCGCACCCGGCCGCGCGGAGCTTCTCGGCGGCGGCCGCTCCCTCCTGGGCGTCGGAGATGAAGCCGGCGTCGACCACCTCGGCGCCGAGGCCCCGCATCCGCTCCGAGACCCGTTCGGCGGACCGCTGGAGCTGCGGCAGCAGGTCCGGGAACTGCGGCCAGTAGGCGCCGAGCCCCCCGGCGACCAGGCCGACCTTCACCGGCGGTGCCGTGCTGTCCGTCATCGCTGTCTCTCCTTCACCTCAGGAACGCGGCGGCGACGCCGGCGTCGACGGGGATGTGCAGGCCGGTGGTGTGGGTCAGGTCCCCGCCGGTGAGGGCGAAGACGGCGGCGGCGACGTGCTCGGGCAGCACCTCGCGCTTGAGCAGCGTCCGCTGGGCGTAGAACTCCCCGAGCCTCTCCTCCTCGACGCCGTACACGGCGGCGCGCTCGGCGCCCCAGCCGCCGGCGAAGATGCCGGAGCCGCGCACGACCCCGTCGGGGTTGACGCCGTTGACGCGGATCCCGTGCTCGCCGAGTTCGGCGGCCAGCAGCCGCACCTGGTGCGCCTGGTCGGCCTTGGCGGCTCCGTAGGCGATGTTGTTCGGGCCGGCGAACACCCCGTTCTTGGACGAGATGTAGACGATGTCGCCGCCCATTCCCTGCTCGGTCATGACGCGGGCGGTCTCGCGGGAGACGAGGAACGAGCCGCGCGCCATGACGTCGTGCTGGAGGTCCCAGTCGGCGGTGGTCGTCTCCAGCAGCGGCTTGGAGACCGACAGCCCCGCGTTGTTGACGACCAGGTCGACACCGCCGAAGGCGAGGACCGCGTCGCGGACGGCGGCGGCGACCTCGTCCTCGGACGTCACGTCGGCTCCGGCGGCGACGGCGGCGTCGAAGGGGCGCGGGGCGCCCGCGCCGATCTCGGCGGCGACCTTCTCGGCCGCGGCGACGTCGCGGTCGGCGACGACGACGCAGGCGCCCTCGGCGGCGAGGCGGCGGGCCGTGGCCGCGCCGATGCCGGAGCCGCCGCCGGTGACCAGCGCCACCCGTGCGGCGAGCGGCTTCGGCGCGGGCCTGCGGCGGAGCTTGGCCTCCTCCAGCTCCCAGTACTCGATGCGGAACTTCTCCGCCTCGTCGATCGGCGCGTACGCCGACAGGGCCTCCGCGCCGCGCATCACGTTGATCGCGTTGACGTAGAACTCGCCGGCGACCCGCGCGGTCTGCTTGTCGGCGCCGAAGCTGAACATGCCGACGCCCGGGACCAGCACGACCGCCGGGTCCGCGCCGCGCATCGGCGGCGAGCCGGGGACGGCGTGCCGGTCGTAGTAGGCGGCGTACTCCTCGCGGTAGGCGGCGTGGAGCTCCCTGAGGCGGGCGCGGGCGTCGTCGAGCGGAGCGTCCGGCGGCAGGTCCAGCACCATCGGGCGGACCTTGGTGCGCAGGAAGTGGTCCGGGCAGGACGTGCCGAGCGCGGCGAGCCTCGGGTGCTCGGCGCGGGAGACGAAGCCCAGGACGGCCTCGCCGTCGGTGTAGTGCCCGACCTGCGGGCGGTCCGTGGACGCCAGCCCCCGCAGCAGCGGGAACAGCGCGGCGGCGCGGGCGTGCCGCTCCTCGGGAGGCAGCGCCGGGTGGACGACCTCGCCGAACGGGTCGGCCTTGCCGTGCTCGTCGATGTAGGTCTCGGCGGTGCGGATGATGTCGAGCGAGTTGGCCTTGCACTCCTCGCTCGTGTCGCCCCAGGCGGTGATGCCGTGGCCGCCGAGGATCACGCCGATCGCGTCCGGGTTCGCCTTCTTGATCTCGGCGATGTCCAGGCCGAGCTGGAAGCCGGGACGCCGCCACGGCACCCACGCGACCCGGTCCCCGAAGATCCGGCGGGTGAGTTCCTCGCCGTCCGCCGCCGTCGCGATCGCGATGCCGGAGTCGGGGTGGAGATGGTCGACGTGCGCGGCCTCCACCAGGCCGTGCATGGCGGTGTCGATGGACGGCGCCGCGCCTCCCATGTTGCCACCAGCAGGGCCGTGCAGGCAGTAGTCGAACGCGGCGACCATCTCGTCCTCGCGCTCGACGCCCGGGTAGACGCCCGCGAGGGCGCGCATCCGGTCGAGGCGGAGCACGGCCAGGCCCTTCTCGGTGAGGGTCCCGAGGTCGCCGCCGGAGCCCTTCACCCACATCAGCTCGACGTCGCGGGCCGTCACGGGGTCGGTGGCGGTCCCCTTCGCCGAGGCGTTGCCGCCCGCGTAGTTGGTGTTGCGCGGGTCCGAGCCGAGGGTGTTGGCCCGTTCCAGCAGCTGCTCCACCTCGGGTGGGGTGGACGTCATCGAACATCTCCCAACGTGCGTTACTTGCGTGCGTTGAATCGGTACGTCCCGGACACGGCCTCCAGCCGGACGACGCCGTCCCCGGCGCCCAGGACGCGGACGCCCTCGGCCGACCCGGCGGGCCGTCCGCTCTCGGTGACCCGCGCCGCCGCGGCGGCGGGCAGGTGGATCTCGGCGGTCGCGCCCACCGGGACGCTCACCTCCAGGGCGAACCCGGAGCCGGACCGCTTCCAGCGGACCGAGACCTGCCCGTGCGGGGTGGGCATCGAGGCGTTCACCGAGGTCAGGTCGCCGAGCGGTTTGGGAGCGATCTTGATCCGGTCGTATCCGGGCGCGGCCGGGCGGATCCCGGCCAGGTCCTCCTGGAACCACTCGCCGATGGCGCCGCCGAGGAAGACGTGGTCATGGGAGCGGGCGTCCAGGTCCCAGCGCTCCCACAGCGTCGTCGCTCCGTTGTCGACCCAGTAGCCCCAGCCGGGGTAGGTGCGCTGGGTGGCGACCTTGTAGGCCAGCTCGCCGTGGCCGCGCGCGGTCAGCTCGGTCAGCAGGTACTTGGTGCCGAGCGCCCCGGTGTTGAGGTGGTCGCCGCGCTCCCTGACGTCGCGGACGAGCCGGGCGGTGACGGCCTTCTGCGACTCTTCCGGCGCCAGGCCGAGCGCCAGCGCGATCAGCGCCGAGGTCTGACGGTAGCCGGGGTCGGTGTCGGTCACGTAGGCGTCGCCGCGCAGGAACTCCCTGTTGAACGCGTCCTTCATCGTCGCGGCGGCCGCGCGGTAGCGGGCCGCGTCGGCGCCGTGGCCGAGGACCTCGGCGATGTCGGCCATGACCAGGCTGTTGGAGTAGGTGTAGGCGGTGCCGTGCAGCCGCTTGTCCTCGGGGGTGTTGCCGCCGTACCCGGGGGCCAGGTAGTCGTTCAGCCGGCTGGGGTAGATGCCGCCGTCGCCGCGCTTGAGCCAGTCGTCGAGGTAGCGCCGCATCGCCGGGTAGTTCTCCGCCAGGACGGCGCGGTCGCCGTACCGCTCGTACATCAGCCACGGGATGACGGTGAACGAGGCGTGCCACGGCGGCGAGGGCCATCCGTCGCCGAGACCCCAGCCGTTGTCGGGGACGATTGCGGGGACCAGCCCGTCCGGTCCCTGGCTGTCGCGGTGGTCGGTCATCCACTTGGCGAACAGCCGGCGCAGGTCGTGGCGGCCCATCATCATCTCGGCCATGAGCTGGGCGTCGCCGGTCCACCCGTTCTTCTCGTACATCGGGGTGTCGGTCGGGATGCCGTGCCAGTTGTTGACCACGGTCTGCCGGGTGATCTTCTCGATCGTGTTGAACAGGCCGCTGGAGCTGCGGAACGTCCCGGTCGAGCGCAGGTCCGTCCGGACCTCGCGGCCGTCCAGGTCGGCGGCCGTGGGCGGCTCGCCGGGCCAGCCGGTCACCTCGACGTACTGGAAACCCTTGTAGGTGTAGCGGGCCTCCCAGCTCTCCTCGCCGCGCCCGGACAGGATGTACTCGTCGACCTGGAAGCGTCCGGTGACGTGTCCGCTCTCGGCCAGGACGGTGCCGTCGTCGTCGAGCCGCTCGCCGTACTTGAGGCCGATCTTCGTGCCCGCGGGGCCGCTCGGGCGGATGCGGGCCCAGCCGGCGATGTTGCGCGGCAGCTTGAAGACGTACGTCCCCTCCTTGGGATTGGTGACCGCGACCGGGCGGAGGGTGTCGGTGACCCGGATCGGCTCGTGCTCTTCCGGCACGATGGTGTCCGTCGGCGCGGGCAGGGTCGCGGCCCGCTCCCAGGAGGACGCGTCGAAGCCGGGACGGTCCCAGCCGCGCTTCTCCTGGCGGGCGTCGTAGGTCTCGCCGCCGTAGAGCGAGTCGTAGCGCACGGGGCCCTCGGCGTGGCGCCACCGGCCGTCGGTCGCGACGGTCTCGGTGCTGCCGTCGCGGTAGGTGACGACGAGCTGGGCCAGCAGCCGGGGCTCGGCGGTCCAAGGCGTGTCGTGCCAGTTCCACACGTTCTGCTGGGTCATGCCGTAGAAGCCGCGGCCGAGCCGCGCCCCGATCACGTTGCCGCCGCGCCGCAGCATCCGGGTGACGTCGCGGGTGACGTACTGGACGCGCTTGTCATAGCGGACGAAGCCGGGCTGAAGGACCTCGTCCCCGACGCGCCTGCCGTTCAGGCTCAGCTCGGCGTACCCGGCCGCGGCGGCGTACAGCCTCGCCTTGGCGATCTTCTTGCCGCGGACGGTGAAGTCGCGGCGCAGGAGCGGCTCGGGGAGGGTGGGCTTCTCGGGCTTGACCTCGCCCCAGGGGGCGCCTCCCCAGGCCGTCAGCACCTTCGCCTCCGCCCAGCCGGCGTCGTCGAAGCCGGCGGCGCGCCAGTCGCCGGACGGCTCCTCGTTCGCGGAGCGCCATCCCGCGCCCGTGTCGAACCGCGCCGGTTCCCGGCCGGGCAGTTCCAGCCGCCCGAGGAGGCCGGCGGGGCTCGGCCGGCCGTTGACGGCCTGGACGGCGACGACGTTGCGGCCCTGCCGCAGCTTCGAGGTCACGTCGACGACGATGGGGCGCTTCCAGTTCTCCTTCGCCGGGTCGGGGTCGCGTCCCCCGGCCTCGGCTCCGTTCACCCAGGCGGTGAAGCCGTCGTCGGCGGTCATGACCAGGCGGGCGCCCTGCGGGACCGCGGCGAGGTCGAACGTCCCGCGGAAGTAGCGCGCCCCGGCGGGCGCCTCCGTGGCCGGCTCCCCCTCCGGGTGCCAGATCCAGTCGGTACCGTCCAGGTCCGGCACGGCCGAGGCGCTCCCGTGCGCGCCGATCCACGAACCGCGCCAGCCGTCCTCGGCGAGCGCCGTCTCGAACCAGGTCTCCTTGCTCCAGCGCGTCCAGTCCCCCTCCGCGTCGGCGACCCTGACCCGCCACGTGTAGCGGGTGGCGGGCTTGAGCGCCGGACCGCCGTAGCGGACGTCGTAGGAGCGCGCCCCCGCCACGCTCCCCGAGTCCCAGACGGTGCGGCCCCCGTCGGCGGTGGCGACCGCGACGCGGTACGCGGTCTGCCGCTGGCCCCGCTCGCGCGAGGACAGCGTCCAGCCGAAGCGGGGCTCGGGAGCGGAGACGGCGATCGGGGTGGCGGCGTGCTCGGTCTCCAGATGGGAGACGCGCAGCGCCGCCCGCTCCCGCGCGTGCGCGGGGACGGCGAGGGCCAGGACGAGCCCGGCGGCGGTGACGGCGGCGGTCCAGCGGCGTTTCGAGGTGGGGGGCATCCTCGGTCTCCTTGTCGGCGGTGGTGGTCAGGCGCCCCAGCCGGCGGCCTGGCCGTCCTTGCGCTCCTCGGCGACACGCTCGTAGTAGCCGGACGCCTTGTAGGCGGCGACCGGGTCGGGGTGCAGGCCCATCTCCTCGCGGACCTCGGCCAGCAGCGGGCGGACGTCGGTGTTGAACGCGTCCATGAACACCGCGTTGGCTTCGAGCACGTCACCGGAGGACTGGGCGGCCGACAGCGCGCCGGCGTCCACGAGCAGCGCCTTGGCCGTGGCCTCCTGGACGTTCATCACCGAGCGGATCTGGCCTTGGATCTTCGGCTCGATGTTGTGGCACTGGTCGAGCATGAACGCCACGCCGGCTCCCCCGCGCTCTTGCCGGGGGGCGTGGGGGGGCGCCCCCCGGCCGGAATACGCGTCGTAGCCGCCGCCCCGCACCACCTCGTACATGATCCGAAACAGCTGGAACGGGTCGGCGGCGCCCACCATCAGGTCGTCGTCGGCATAGAAGCGGGAGTTGAAGTCGAACCCGCCGAGCTTCCCCTCGCGCAGCAGGAACGCGACGATGAACTCGATGTTGGTTCCGGGCGCGTGGTGGCCGGTGTCCACCACGACCTGCGCCTTCGGGCCGAGCTTGATGCAGTGCGCATAGGAGGCGCCCCAGTCCGGGACGTCGGTCATGTAGAACGCGGGCTCGAACAGCTTGTACTCCAGCAGGAACCGCTGGTCGTCGCCGAGCCGCTCGTACACGGCGGCGAGGGCCTCGGCCAACCGGTCCTGGCGGGCGCGGATGTCGTCCTGCCCGGGGTAGTTCGTGCCGTCGGAGAACCACAGCTTCAGGTCGCGGGAACCCGTCAGGTCCATGATGTCGACGGCTTCGAGCAGGTGGTCGAGCGCCTTGCGGCGGACGGCGGGGTCGGGGTTGGTGACGCTGCCGAGCATGTAGTCGTCGTCCTGGAAGACGTTGGTGTTGACGGCGCCGATCCGCACCCCCTGCTCCACCGCGTGCGCGGCCAGCGCGGCGTAGTCGTCCACCTTGTCCCAGGGGATGTGCACGGCGACGCGGGGCGCGACGCCGGTGTGGCGGTGGACCTGCGCGGCGTCGTCGATCTTCTCCCACGGGGTGCGCGGCACGCCCCGCTGGGCGAAGACCTTGAAACGGGTCCCCGAGTTCCCGTACGCCCAGGAGGGAGTCTCGATCTGCTGGCGCCGCAGGGCGTCCTTCACCGCGCTGGTGTCGTTCACGTCTACCTCTTTCAATCCAGGTGGAAGACCTCGGGGAGCGGCCGCATCCCCTCGTCGGGGCGGCCGTCGAGGTCCTCGAAGAACTGCGCCATCTCCGCCTGCCACCGCGCGTTGACCTCGGTGCGGGCCATCCGCTCCTGCGCCGCCTCGAAGTCGTCGGTCTCCAGGTAGCCGACGAGAAGGCCGTCCTCGCGAAGGAACAGCGAGTAGTTGTGCCAGCCGGAGTCGCGCAGGGCGGCCCGCATGCCGGGCCAGACCGCCTGGTGGCGCAGCTTGTACTCCTCCAGGCGGTCCTGCCTGACCTTCAGCAGGAAGCAGATGCGCTTCCGGCGCGAAGAATCCGTGTCCATGTGCGGAGCGGGCTCAGAAGTCGTAGTCGTCGATGTTCTTCTCGTCGAACACCGTCGGCGGGCCGAGGATGATCTCGCCCTTGGCGCCGATGCTGCGTTCGCCGAGCTTGCCTGCCTTGAACTTCTGGCCCTGCTCGCCGGTGATCTGGCCGGAGGCCAGCGCGCCCGCCGCGTATCCGGCCAGGTAGCCGAGGTTCGCCGGGTCCCACAGCGCGAACTTCTCGACCGTTCCGTCCTTGATGAACTTGCGCATCTGGTTCGGGGTGCCGAGGCCGGTCAGCGCGACCTTGCCCTTGTACTCGGAGCCGGAGATGTAGCGGGCGGCGGCGGCGATGCCGACCGTGGTCGGCGAGATGATGCCCTTGAGGTTCGGGTACGCCTGAAGCAGGCCCTGGGTCTGCTGGAACGACTTCTGGTCGTCGTCGTCCCCGTAGGCCACCTTGACGAGCTTCATCCCGGAGTATTCGGGCTTCTTCAGCTCGTCCTTCATGAACTCGATCCAGGCGTTCTGGTTCGTGGCGTTCGCGGTCGCCGACAGGATCGCGATCTCGCCCTTGGCGCCGATCTGGTCGGCGAGCAGCTTGACCTGGCTGCGGCCGATGTCCTCGGAGGAGGCCTGGTTGATGAACACGTCCCGGCAGTCGGGGTTGGTGTCGGAGTCGTAGGCGACGATCTTGATGTCCTTGGCCATCGCCTGCTTGAGCGGCCCACACACCGCGTTCGCGTCGTTGGCGGCGATGAGGATCGCGTCGTGCTGCTGCTGGACGAGCGTGTTGATGTAGGAGACCTGCGAGGACGCCGAGGCGTCGGACGGCCCGACCTCCTTGGCTTCGGCGCCGAACTCCTTGGCGGCCGCGATGCCGGCGTTGTCGACGATGGTGGAGTACGGGTTGTTGACCTGCTTCGGCAGGAACGCCAGCTTCAGGTCCTTCTTCATCGGCGCGTTCGGGTCGGCCGTGGCCTCCCCGCCGGTGTTGCCCTCCCCGGACGCCGACGAGGAGTCCTTGGTGGTTCCGCCGCAGGCGGCCAGGCTGAGGGCCAGGACGCCCACCGTGGCCGTGGCCCCCAGTCGGGCCGCCAGCCGTCGCGGGGCGCGCAATCGAGTGGTCATCTCGGTGCCTTTCGAATATCCGGGTCTTGCTTCGGGG
>NZ_SMKH01000241.1 GCF_004348515.1 Actinomadura sp. KC345
AGACAGGGTGGGAGGTGTCGATCGACATCGGTTCGCCGTCGGCCAGGCGGAGCCGGTGGACGCGCAGGACCCGGCCGCCGGGGCGGATGCCGAGCAGGGTGGCGAGCCGCTCGTCGGCGCTGACGTAGCCGGCCTCCAGGATGCGGGTCTCGGGGCGCAGCCCGTGGTGCCGCATGTCCTCGGTGTAGCTGACGAGCTGGAGTTCCTGCGAGACCTTCGGCTTGGCGACGAACGTGCCCTTGCCCTGGATGCGCTGCAGGCGCCCTTCGACGACGAGCTCGGCCAGGGCCTGGCGGACGGTGGTGCGGGACGTCTCGTACTTCTCGGCGAGCGTCCGCTCGGGAGGGAGCGGGCTGCCCGGCGGAAGCGACTGGATCAGCTCGACGAGCAGCTCTTTGAGCTTGTAGTACTTCGGGATACGGGGTGCCTGATTCGGATGGCGCCTACCGATGTCGCCGAGCGAGGCCCGGTCGAATCCGTGCTCGAATCCGCCCCCGTGCCGGGGCCCGCCCCTGACCTCCGTCACGGCATCTCCTCACGTTCATCACCGGTTCTCCCCGATGTTATGTGTGAAGACTACGGGCGGTAGAAGTTGCCACCTCGGCCAGGGCGGCGCCGAGGTGTGTGAGGTCCGACTCGTCCAGGGTGGCGCGTGCGGTGAGGCGGAGGCAGGCGCGGCCCTTCGGGACCGAGGGCGGCCTGAAGCAGCCGACGCGGAGGCCGTGGTCGGCGCAGATCCCGGCCGCGCGGACGGCGGCGTGCGGCTCGCCGAGGTACACCGGGACGACGGCGGCGGCGGGACCGGCGGCGGTCTCCAGGCCGGAACCGGCCGCGAGCCCGGCGATTCGGCGGGCTCGGTCGCGGGCACGGGCGGGCAGCTCCGGGTCCGCCTCCAGGACGTCGAGCGCGGCGAGCGCGGCGCCCGCGGCGGGCGGGTTCAGGCCGGTGTCGAAGATGAACGACCGGCCGGTGTCGACCAGCGTGTCGATCACCTCGGGGGCGCCGAGCACCGCGCCGCCCTGCGCGGCCAGCGACTTCGACAGCGTGAGCGTGAGGACGACGTCGGGCTCGCCCGCGAGCCCGGCGGCGTGGGCGGCGCCCCGGCCGCCGTCGCCGACGACGCCGAGCGCGTGCGCCTCGTCGATCACCAGCAGCGCGCCGTGCGCCCGGACGGCGCGGTGCAGCGCCGCCAGCGGCGCGAGGTCGCCGTCCACGGAGAAGACCGCGTCGGTGACGACGACGGCGTGGTCCTCCTCGCGTTCGGCGAGGGCCTGCTCGACGGCGGCCGCGTCCCGGTGCGGGACGATCACCACGCGGGACCGCGACAGCCGGCACGCGTCCACGATGGAGGCGTGGTTGACCTGGTCGGACACGACGAGCGTGCCCGGCCCGGCGAGCGCGGTGACGGCGCCGAGGTTGGCGAGGAAGCCGGAGGAGAAGACGAGCCCGGCCGGGCTGCCGGTGAACCCGGCGAGCCGCCGGTCCAGCTCGGCGTGCAGTTCGGTGGTCCCGGTGACGAGGCGCGAGCCGGTGGAGCCGGTGCCCCACGCGCGGGCCGCCGCGACGGCGCCCTCGACAAGGCGCGGGTCGCCGGCGAGCCCGAGGTAGTCGTTGGACGCCAGGTCCACGTCCCCTCCGGTGCCGCCGGGGCGGGGACGCAGCGTCCGCCGCAGCCCGGCCTCGGCGCGCCGCGCGGCCGCGTCCCGGAACCTGGCCAGGGGGTCTCGTCCTGCGGTCATGCGGGAATCCTGCCAGGCGGCCCGCGGCCCGGGGGGACCGGGCCCGGCACCAGGTCCGATCGGCGATGATGGTCGTGTGCCTACCTTGACCGATCTGGTCCGCGATCAGAGTGACCTCACCGAGGCCGACCTGGAGTGGCTGCACGCGCTGGTGTCGGACTGGCAGCTCCTCGCCGACCTGTCGTTCGCGGACCTGCTGCTCTGGGTGCCGCTGCGCTCGGCGGACGCGCTGCCCGCCGACGCGACGTCCCGCGGGGGACGGACCCAGCGCGCGTTCGACACCGGCGCCACCGTGCCGGGCTGGGTGGCGATCGCGCAGATGCGCCCGACGACCGGGCCCACCGCCTACCCCGAGGACCTCGTCGGCAAGGTCGTCCGGACGGGACGGCGCGGGCTGATCGACGTGGCGTGGCGGGAGCGGCGGATCGTCCGGGAGGGCGACCCCGAGTGGGGGAGCGGCATCCCCGTCCGGGAGGAGTCGATCCCGGTGCGGCGCGGAGCGAAGGTCCTCGGCGTGATCCAGCGCAGCACCAACCTCAGCTCCGCCCGGACCCCGAGCCGGCTGGAGCTGACGTACCTGCAGAGCGCCAGCGACCTCGCGACGATGATCTCTGAGGGCCGCTTCCCGGTGCCGGGGGAGGAGCCCAACATGGTCCGCTCGCCGCGCGTCGGCGACGGGCTGATGCGGCTGGACCGCTCGGGCCGGGTCACCTATGCCAGCCCCAACGCCCAGTCGGCGTACCGGCGGCTCGGCTACCCCGCGGACCTGGTCGGCGAGTCGCTCGGGCAGGTCACCGCGGACCTGTGCGACACCGGGGAGCCGATGGAGGAGGCGCTGAGCGTCGTCCTGTCCGGCCGCGCGCCCCGCGAGGTGGAGGTGGAGTCCCGCGGGTCGATCATGCAGCTGCGGACGATCCCGCTGGTCGTCGGCGGGACGCGGATCGGCGCGGTCGTGCTGTGCCGGGACGTCACCGAGCTGCGCTGGCGCGACCGGGAGCTGCTGACCAAGGACGCCACCATCCGGGAGATCCACCACCGGGTGAAGAACAACCTGCAGACGGTCGCGGCGCTGCTGCGGCTCCAGGCGCGGCGGCTGCAGATCCCGGAGGGGCGGGCGGCGCTGGACGAGGCTGTCCGGCGCGTCGGGTCCATCGCGATCGTGCACGAGACCCTCTCGCACACCCCCGACGAGCTGATCGACTTCGACGACATCGCGGACCGCGTGATCACGATGGCGGCGGAGGTGTCCACCCCGGAGACCAAGGTGACGCCCAAGCGGACGGGGAGCTTCGGCGTCCTGCCCGCCGAGGTGGCGACGCCGCTGGCGATGGCGCTCACCGAACTCCTGCAGAACGCTTTGGAGCACGGCCTCGCGAACCGCTTCGGCACCCTGGAGGTCGTCGCCCACCGCTACGGCGAGGGTGCGGGCGAGCCGAGCGGCGTGACGGTCTGGGGCGACTGGCCGGGCGCCGCCGACCACGCGGCCGAGTCACCGGAGGAGGAGCCGCACTCCGGGCGCCGCCTCGTCACGGTCATCGCGGACGACGGCGTCGGTCTCCCGGCCGACTTCGACGTGGAGGGCAGCGACAGCCTGGGCCTTCAGATCGTCCGGACCCTGATCGTCGGCGAACTGGGCGGCCGCCTGGACTTCCGCCCGCGCCCGGCCGGCGGCACGGAGGTGGTGGTCGACGTCCCCCTGGACCACGCCCACCGCCCGGGCGCTACGACCTGAACCCGGTCAGCGCCGGACGCCGAGGGGGTTGCTGTGGACGCGCCGCCGCTTGAGGGCGCGGCGCTCGTCCTCGCCCATGCCGCCCCAGACGCCGGACTCCTGGCCGGACTCCAGGGCCCAGCGCAGGCAGGCGTCGGTCACGTCGCAACGCCGGCATACCTGCTTGGCCTCTTCGATCTGCAGGATCGCGGGTCCGGTGTTGCCGATCGGGAAGAACAGCTCGGGGTCCACGTCACGGCAGGCTGCGCGGTGGCGCCAGTCCATGCGGTCCACTCCTTCGTCAGGTGGTGGAGAAGAAGCTCCACTTTTGTGAACGATTTCACATGTCGCGAACGCCCGGGGTGGCGGTGGCCAGGTCCAGGGGTCAGTGTTCGGCGGCGTTTGCGAGCGGGAGGCCGACGGCGTTGGGGCCCCTGTCTCGGATAACGCACTTTGAGCGTGTCAGGGGGTCCCGGCAGGCGCAAGACCTTTGAGAAAGGATTCTCAAAGTATGGATGTCGCATGTGTCACATCCGTGGTACGGGCGTGTTACTTGGCTCGCACCTGGTGGACCATGCGCCTGCGAATGACGCCGGGGCCTCAAATGACGATGCGCACGGCCTTCGGAACGGACCGGAACGTCACGCTGCGATGGTCGCCAAGGTACTCGCCGTCCATCTGGAAGGCGATGGGGCGCTCCGCGCGGAGCGTGACCTCGGACGCGTCGTGCACGTTCACGACGTGGCGCCCCTGGAGGGGGCGGCTACGGGCGGTGAGCATCTGCGCCACCGCCCCGAGCGTCGGGCCCACGTCCAGCGAACGGCTCGCGAACACGTCCACGCCGCGGGAGAAGTTCGCCTTCGGGCTCGGATTCACCGGGATGCGGTTCATATAAGTCCACGGCGAGGTATTCGAGATGAGCGCCAGGAACAGTTCCGGTCTGGGGGGACGGCCCGGCTGCTCCAATGTGAGAAGGGGGCGCCGCCGGTCGGTGCCGGAGAAGAAATGCCGGATCGCCGTCTGGACGTAAAGGGAGGTGTAGGCGGTGGCCCCGCCGGCACGGCGGCGCTCCACCTCCCGGACGACCTCGGCGTCCAGCCCGACGCCCGCGCAGAACGTGAAGTAGCGTTCGGCGCCGCCCGGATGGCACGCCGTGGTGAGGCCGATCGTCCGGTACCGTTCCGCCCGCAGCGCCTCCAGCACCGACTTCGTCGCGCCGATCGGGTCGGCGGGCAGCCCGAGCGCCTTGGCGAAGACGTTCGCGCTGCCGGACGGCAGCACCGCCAGCGCCGGCAGGTCGGGGGACGGGCCGTCGGCGAGCAGCCCGTTGACGGCCTCGTTCACCGTGCCGTCGCCGCCGAGCGCGATCACGACGTCATAGCCGGTCACGGCCGCCTGCCGGGCCAGCTCGGTCGCGTGACCGCGGTGGCCCGTCTCGGCGAGGACGAGGTCGAGGTCGCCGGTGAAGGCCCGCATCAGGATGTCGCGGGCCCGCCGGGAGGTGGAGGTCGCCTTGGGGTTGGCGATGAGCATGGCGCGCACGGCGCCAGCGTATCGATCGTTCCCGATGTGTTCGCCCGGCGTTCGCCCTCGGGCCGGGCCGGTCTCCTGCCGGGGGACGACCCCGCGTACCCCCGGAACGGCCCGATCCCCCGCGGGAGTAGGGTTTCTGGTTGTGTCCAAGCGTCCGATCACCGTGCGGGCCGCCGCCGCACTCGAAGCCGCCGAGGGCCTCGTCGCCGTCGGGTTCGGCGTCTACACCGGCGTGGAGACCGCCGCCGGCGCCGCCGTCGACCCGGCCAGCGCGATCGGGGTGACGGTCCTCGCCCTCGGCGGCGGCATCGGCATGCTCGCCTGCGCCCGGGGGCTGCTGCGCGCCGACCAGTGGAGCCGCGCCCCCACGGTGCTGACCCAGCTCTTCGCGCTGCCGGTCGCGTGGTCGCTGTGGCAGAGCGAGCGTCCCGCGATCGCGATCCCGCTGGGCCTGGCCGCCGTGCTCGCGCTGGTCACCGTCCTCAGCCCACCCAGCACCGCCTGGCTCCTTGAGGACCACGACGAGGACGACGGAGACGACGAGGACGCCGGGGGCGACGAGGACGGCGGGGGCGACGAGGACGGCGGCATCGGCGACGGTGACAGGAACGGCCTCAGCGACGGCGAAGACGCCGAAGAGGCGCCGCGGCCGCGGCAGGAGCCGCGATCGCTGGGGCGGCGCCTCAGGGAGCGGTTGAAGGAACAGCCCACCGAGAAGTGACCCGGCGCCGAAGGCCCCGGGTCACCCCGGGCCCCTGGCGCCGGAACCGCTATTCGTCGGCGGTGAGGCCCTCGCGTAGCTGGGCGAGCGTACGGGCGAGCAGCCTCGACACGTGCATCTGCGAGATGCCGAGCTCGGCGGCGATCTGCGACTGGGTCATGTTGCCGAAGAACCGCAGCAGCAGGATCTTCTTCTCGCGGGCGGGCAGCTTCTCCAGCAGCGGCTTGAGGGACTCGCGGTACTCGACGCCCTCCAGCGACTCGTCGACCATGCCGAGCGAGTCGGCCACCGCGGGGGCGTCCTCGTCGCCGGAGTCGGGGGCGTCCAGGGACACGGTGGAGTAGGCGTTCGCCGACTCCAGGCCCTCCAGCACCTCCTCCTCGCTCATCTGCAGGTGCGCGGCCAGCTCGCTGACGGTCGGCGCCCGGCCCTCGCGCTGGGCGAGATCGCTGATCGCCTTGGTCAGCGACAGCTTCAGCTCCTGCAGCCGGCGCGGGACGCGCACGGCCCAGCCCTTGTCGCGGAAGTGCCGCTTGATCTCGCCGACGATGGTCGGGGTCGCGTACGTGGAGAACTCCACGCCCCGCTCCAGGTCGAACCGGTCGATCGACTTGATCAGGCCGATGGTGGCGACCTGGATCAGGTCGTCCAGCCACTCGCCGCGGTTGCGGAAGCGGCGGGCGAGGTACTCCACCAACGGCAGGTGCAGCTCCACGAGCTGGTCGCGGATGCGCTGGCGCTCGGGGTCGCCCTCGGGAAGCTCGGCGAGCCGCTCGAACAGCGACCGCGCCCGGGCGCGGTCGGGCACCGCGCTCTCGGTCCGCTCGGTGCTCACCTCGGCGACCGCCGGCTCCGCGGGCTCGGGCACCTGCTCCGGGTCCGTCGTCTGCTCCGTCGTCGTCTTCTCCGTCACGGGGCCCCCGCCGTACCGCGCCGCTTCTGCAGCGTCACGGTGACCCGGTCGTCGGCGCCCACCTGCGCGTCGACCTCGCCCGCCAGCGACGACAGGACCGTCCAGGCGAAGGTGTCGCGGCTGGGTTCCTCGCCGTCGACGGTGAGCACCGCGACGGAGATCCGCATGGCCTCTCCGGTCAGCTCGAACTCGCACACGAGATCGGTCCCGGGCACCGCCTGGGAGAGCAGCATCGCGCACGCCTCGTCGACGGCGATGCGAAGGTCTTCTATCTCGTCCAGCGTGAAGTCCAGCCTGGCCGCAAGGCCCGCGGTGGCGGTCCGCAGGACGGACAGGTAGGCGCTCGCGGCGGGCAGCTTCACCGTCACCACGTCGCGGACGGACAACTTCGTACTGGTCGGCATTGCAGCGGTTTCCTCGGTCACGTCACTCCCTCGCAGGATGGTCCCGCTGCTTCGAAACTACCGCCTGCGAGCCCCTGCGCGAGCCTACGGCGCGCGTGTTTATTTGTAGTTCCCTTGGCGGTCGGGCCCTGGAGGGCCCTCCCTTCGGCGGGAACTACGGTGCGATCGCTGCATCGCTCCGGCTCGCCTGGCGGCTCGCTGCGCGATCAGGTTTCTCGCTTCGCTCGAAACCTGCCTTCGGACGCGATCGCGACTGTTGGGGTTGTTGCGGGGTCGCTCTGGTGGCTGGGGTCGTCGTGTTCGTTGCGTCAGCTGGGGTTCTGTGGGAGTGGGGGGCGTCGAATAGTCTGCTTGCGTGATTCGACTTGCGGAGCCGGGTGACGTTGGCGACATCCTGCGGCTGATCCGGGATCTCGCCGAGTACGAGCGTGCCTTGCATGAGGTCAAGACCACCGAAGCGCAGTTGCGCGCTGGGCTCTTCGGCGACGATCCCAAGACGTTCGCGCATGTCGCGGAGCATGAGGACGGGCGGGTCGTCGGGTTCGCGCTGTGGTTCCTCACGTTCTCCACGTGGAACGGCACCCACGGCATCTACCTGGAAGACCTGTACGTCGAGCCGGGCGTCCGCGGGCACGGCCACGGCAAGGGGCTGCTCACCGAACTCGCCCGCATCGCCGACGAACGCGGCTACGAGCGGGTGGAGTGGGCCGTCCTCAACTGGAACCAGCCGTCCATCGAGTTCTACGAGGCCCTGGGCGCCCGGCCCCAGGACGAGTGGACCGTCTACCGCCTCACGGGTGACACCCTCACCAAGGCCGCCCGGCTCTGACACGGCCGAGGCCCAGCCTGTGACCGGCTGGGCCTCGGCGTCCGGCCTGGTCAGCCCTGCTTGGTCTCCCAGAAGATCTTGTCGATCTCCGCGATCTTCGCGAGCAGGTCGTCGGCGACCTTGGTGTCCATGGTGGCCTTGGTGCCGCCGCCACCGCCGGCGAGCTTGGTGGCCTCGTTGAACAGCTGGTGGAGCTGGGGGTACTTCTCGAAGTGCGGGGGCTTGAAGTAGTCGGTCCACAGCACCCACAGGTGGTGCTTGACGAGCTCCGAGCGCTGCTCCTTGATCAGGATCGCCCGGGCGCGGAACTCGGGGTCCTCGTTGGCGGCGTACTTCTCGGTGATCGCCTTGACCGACTCGGCCTCGATCCGGGCCTGCGCCGGGTCGTAGACACCACACGGCAGGTCGCAGTGCGCGGAGACCGTCGTCTTCGGGCGCAGAAGCTTGACAAACACCTGCGAATCCCTTCCCTCGTTGCGGATCATGCTCAGGTCACCGACATTACCCTTGTGACCCTGGGCCCGTCCGGCCAGGGCGCTCGGTATTTCGGCCTAAGACCCGGACCGCGGCGCGGCCCGGAACCCTTCCGGCAGTGTTCATGACCGCCGCCCGGCGAACTATGCGGGCGGGCGAGGAGGATCATGCGGATGCGCGGAGCCCTGCTGTGCGGGCTCGCCGGGACGGCGGCGGTGCTCGCGGCGGCCGTGCTGCGGCGGCGGCTGACGGCCGTCGAGGTCAGCGGGGACTCGATGCTGCCGGACCTGCGGCCGGGGGACTGGCTGCTCGTGCGCACCGGGGCCCGTGCCGCGCCGGGGGACGTCGTCGTCGCCCGGCATCCGGAGCGTCCGGAACTCCTCGTCGTCAAGCGCGCCCACCACCGGTCCGGGGACGGGTGGTGGCTGGAGAGCGACAACCAGAAGGCCGCGGGCCGTCGCGACAGCTGGGACTTCGGACCCGTCCCCGACACCCTCGTGACGGGACGCGTCCTGGCCCGCTACTGGCCCCTCCCGGTCAAATCCGTGCTGTAGCCCCTCGTGGGGACGGCGACGAACTGGCCGAAAGTACGACCGCTGCAGGGGCGAACCGTGCTTTGGGCCGGTGACCTGGGGCGGTGTCGTCGACGACGATGCGGTCATGTCACATGAAAACCCGGTCCCGATGCTGCGCGCCGAGGGACTGACGAAACGATACGGCCGCCGGCGGGAGGCGCTGAGCGGAGTCGATCTGCACGTTCCGGCCGGACGCATCGTGGGCCTGGTGGGCCCGAACGGCGCCGGCAAGTCGACGCTGCTGAACATGGCCTGCGGGCTGCTGGAACCGACGTCGGGCTCGCTGCGCGTGCTGGGATCGCCACCGGCGGCGAGCGCCGCGCACCTGGCCCGGGTCGGTTTCGTCGCGCAGAACACCCCCGTCTACCCCTCGTTCAGCGTGGCCGACCATCTGCGTCTGGGTGCGCGCCTGAACCCGTCCTGGGACCAGGGCATGGCCGCGCGCCGCATCGCGCAGGTCGGTCTCAACCCCGCCCAGAAGGCGGGGCGGCTGTCAGGCGGTCAACGGGCGCAGCTGGCGCTGACCATCGCCGCCGCCAAGCGCCCCGAACTGTTGATCTTCGACGAACCGGCCGCCGCGCTGGACCCGCTGGCGCGCCGGGGGTTCCTGGCGAACCTGATGGAGTTCGTCGCGGAACTCGGTGCCGGCGCCGTGCTGTCGTCGCATCTGCTCGGTGACATCGAGCAGGTCTGCGACCACCTCATCGTGCTGTGCGACGCGCGGATCCAGGTCGCCGGCGACGTCCGGGACCTGCTGGCCGGCCATCACCGCCTGGTCCCGCCGCACGGCGATCTCCGTCGGCTGCCCGCAGGCACCGAGGTCGTGCGGGCGGAACACGGAAGCGCGGTGGTGCGCACCGATCTCCCGGGTACGGAGCTACCGTTCCGGGCCGAGGCCGTCACGCTCGAAGAGCTGGTGCTCGCGTACATGTCGCGGGCGAACACGCCCGCCGCCCGTGCTGGCGCCGTGGCCGGGGAGGGAGCGCGATGATCTGGTTGAACTGGCGGCAGTTCCGCCTCCAGACGCTCGCCGGAGCCATCGGGCTCGTCCTGATCGCCGGCTACCTGCTGTACCTGGGCATGGACATCCGGGACGCCCACGACGCCTACCGGACCCGGTGCGCCGGCGCCGCCGACTGCGCCCAGGCCGCGAGCCAGTTCTCGGGAACCTACCGGAACACGCTGCTGTTCCTGGCCACCGGGCTGGGGCTGATCCCCGTGGTGATCGGCGTGTTCTGGGGGGCACCGCTGATCGCCCGGGAACTGGAACTCGGCACGCACCGCCTGGTGTGGAACCAGAGCGTGACCCGCCGCCGCTGGCTGATCGGCAGGATGGCGTTCGGCGCCCTGGCCGCGATGACCCTCACGGGCCTGGCCGCCCTGATGCTCACCTGGGCGGCCTCCCCGTACGACCGGGTCGCCTCCGACCGGTTCGGCGCGATCGAGTTCGGTGCCCGCAACATCGTCCCGATCGGCTACGCCTTCCTAGCCTTCGCCCTGGGCACCGCCATCGGCCTGTTCGTACGACGGACGCTTCCGGCGATGGCCATCACGGGCGTCGTCTTCATCATCGTCCAGGTCATGGTGCCGAACATGGTGCGGCCGCACCTCATACCGTCGGAGAAGGCGACCCTGCCGATGACCGCACAGACCATCAACCAGGCCAAGAGCCTGGGCAGCATCACCGGCGCTCCGGTCATCAGCGGCCTGCGAGTACCCGGCGCACCCGACGCGCGGGTCAGCGACACCAGCCCGATGCGCACCGCCGATGGGCGGATGCTCGGCGAGAAGGAGTTCAACGCGTGCCTCGACACCCCGTCCAAGACCGGCGCCGGCGGCACGTTCGGTGACGCCGCGGTGTGCCTGTCCGCGCTCGACCTGCATGTCGACATCGAGTACCAGCCCGGCAGCCGCTACTGGTCGTTCCAACTGGCCGAAACGGGCCTCTACCTGCTGACCGGCGTGCTCCTCACTGTCATCGCCCTGCGCCGTGTCCGGCGCGCCTGAAGCGGCCACTTCCACGTCCACCACCGGATGGCACGTCGGTAGCCTGGCCGGCGTGACCATTCCGGGTGGATGGGTCCGGGGCGTCTCCGTGGCCGGGCTCGGTGCCGTGTTCCTCACAGCGATCACCGTTCAGGCCGCCGCCATCGCGCAGACCTGGGGCACCTGGTACTGGGTACCGGGGAGCGTCTGCGCGGCGGCGGTGTGTCTCACGGCGCTGCTCGGGCTGCGCCGGCCGCTCTGGCCGTCAGTGGCGGGGCTCGGCCTCGCGGCGGCGGCCATCGTGGCGACCCGCGTGGCCGGCTCCGACCTTCCCGCCGAACCCAGCCCGGCCATGACGCTGGGGCTGGCGGTGCTGACCGGCTCCGTGCTCCGTGCCCTCGCGCCGGTACCGGCCACCGCCATCACCTGCGCCGGGCCGGCGCTGATCATCGCCGGTCCGCTCGCCACCGAGCCGCCGTCGGGCCTCGCGGCGGTGACGGCGCTGGACGGCCTGGTCTGGCTGGCCGCCGTCACCGCCGGGCTGTCGCTGCGGGTCCTGGACGCCCGGACGCGCGCGGTCGCCGAGCAGGTCCGGCGGGACGAGCGGCTGGAGCTGGCCCGGGAACTGCACGACGTCGTCGCCCACCACATCACGGGCATGGTGCTCCAGGCGCAGGGCGCCCAGGTGGTCGCGCGGCGGAACCCGGAGCAGGTGGGCGAGTACCTCGGGGAGCTGGAGGCCGCCGGAACCGACGCCCTGGCCTCGATGCGGCGGGTCGTCGGGCTGCTACGCGGCGCCGACGGCGCGGCGCCGACGTCCCCCGGGCCGGAGCGGCTCGGCGCACTGGTGGAGCGTTTCCAACGGCAGGGTCCGGAGGTACGGCTGAGCATTCCGGCCGGGGACGGCGAATGGCCGCCGGAGGTGACCACCACCGTGTACCGCGTCGCCCAGGAGGCGCTGACGAACGTCCTGCGGCACGCGCCCAAGGCCCGGTCCGTCACGGTCACCGTCGAGCAGGGCGCGGGGAGCGTCGCCGTCGAGGTCGCCGACGACGGACCGGCGGCCCTGGCCCGGCATCCTCAGCGCGGCGGGTACGGTCTGATCGGCATGCGCGAACGCGTCGAGGTGCTCGGCGGCTCGCTGCGCGCCGGTCCGCGTCCCGACCGCGGCTGGTCCGTGCGGGCGGCCGTGCCCGTCCCCACCGTGCCCGTCCCCACCGTGCCCGTCCCCACCAGGGAGCCCCAATGACGATCTCGGTCCTCCTCGCCGACGACCAGGCGATGGTCCGGCGCGGGCTGCGGCTGATTCTGGAGGACCAGCCCGGCATCAGCGTCGTCGCGGAGGCGTCCGACGGGGCCGAGGCGGTTGCCCTGGCGCGGCGGCTGCACCCGGACGTGTGCCTGGTGGACATCAGGATGCCCCGGCTCGACGGCATCGAGGTGACCCGCGCGCTGGCGGGCCCGCGGGCGCCCGACCCGATGCGGGTCGTCGTCGTCACCACCTTCGACCTGGACGAGTACGTGTACGGGGCGCTGCGCGGCGGTGCGGCGGGCTTCGTCCTCAAGGACGCAGGGCCCGCACTGCTCGTCGAGGCCGTCCGCGCCGCCCACAACGGGGAGGCGCTGGTCTCGCCCTCCGTCACCGTCCGGCTGCTGCGGCATCTGACGGCCGGATCGGCGCCGCCGCCCGCCGTGCGGCCCCCTCCCCTGTCGGACCGCGAACTCGACGTCGTCCGGGCCCTCGCGCGCGGCCGCACCAATCAGAAGATCGCTGCGGAGCTGTTCATCTCGCTCAGTACGGTCAAGAGCCATCTGGCGGGCATCCAGGCCAAACTCGGGGTGCGCAACCGCGTCGGCATCGTCACCTGGGCGTGGGAGAACCGGCTCGTCGACACCTCATGATGCC